>JAIVGO010000145.1 GCA_020201525.1 Actinomycetota bacterium
CAGCTGATCGAGCCGTTTTCGCAGGTCAGAGCCCGAAATACCGTGGATTTCGACCCGCTTGTTACGGCTGATCTCACCGGCGGCCAGGCGCACATTCGACGCCGGGATTCCGAGCCATCCGGCCACTGCGTGAAACGCTTCCTCGGTCGCTCGGCCCCGTTCCGCCGGCGCCCCGACGCCCACCAACAGCACGCCGTCGCGGTAACCGGTAACGCCGCGGCGCCGTGCCTTCGGTGTCACTTTGATTGCAAGCGAGACCAACGCGTCTTGCTGCTTCATCGCCCCGGTATCATGCGCTACTCAATGAACGATTTCCGTTTTCGTGATGTGCCCTCCGCGGTCTCGTTTCTCGAGATCGAGGAGGGCGTGCTCGCGCGCTGGCGCGAAGGAAACATCTTCCACCGCTCGCTCGAGCAGCGCGAAGGCGCACCGGAATTCGTCTTCTACGAGGGCCCACCGACGGCCAACGGGAAGCCGGGCGTCCACCACGTGCTCGCTCGGGTGTTCAAGGACATCTATCCCCGGTACCAGACGATGCGCGGCAAGCACGTCGGACGCAAAGGGGGCTGGGATTGCCACGGGCTGCCCGTCGAGCTCGAGATCGAGCGGGAGCTCGGTCTCTCGTCTAAGAAAGAGATCGAAGCTTTCGGCATCGAGGAGTTCAACAAGCGGTGCCGTGAATCCGTGCTGCGCTACGTCGGCGAGTGGGAGAAACTGACCGAACGAATCGCGTACTGGGTCGATCTCGGCGACGCCTACAAGACGATGACGAACGGCTACGTCGAATCGGTGTGGTGGTCGCTGAAACGGCTCTTCGATCAAGGATTGCTCGAAGAGGACTACAAGAGCGTTCCCTACTGCCCGCGGTGCGGCACCGCGCTGTCCGATCACGAAGTCGCGCAGGGGTACACGACCGTCACCGACCCCTCGGTGTTCATTCGGTTTCCGCTCACGGATGCAGAGAACACGTCGCTCCTCGTGTGGACCACAACGCCGTGGACGCTGCCCTCGAACGCCGCGGCCGCCATCCATCCCGAAGTCTCCTACGTCGCCGTCGAGCAAGACGGCGAGCGGCTGATCCTCGCGGAGCCCCTCGTGCACCGGGTACTCGGACCAGACGCGAAGATCGTGGAATGGTTCGACGCCGGCGCCCTTGAAGGTCGCTCCTACAAGCCGCCGTTCGACTACGTGTCGCCGGAAGAGCGCGCGTGGTACGTCATCTCGGCCGAGTTCGTCACCACCGAGGACGGCACCGGCATCGTGCACATTGCGCCGGCGTACGGCGCCGAAGACCTCGAGGCCGGCCGCCAGTTTGGGCTGCCGGTCATCGCACTCGTCGACGACGACGGAAAGTTCACCGCGCAAACCGGTCCGTTTGGCGGACGGCCGGTGAAGGAGGCCGACTCCGACATCATCGAAGACCTGCGCGCGCGCGGCGTGCTCTTCAGGGCCGAAACTATCGAGCACACGTATCCGCTGTGCTGGCGTTGCGACACGCCGCTGCTGTACATGGCGCGCTCCTCGTGGTTCATCCGGACGCGGTCCCGCAAAGAGGATTTGCTGGCGTCGAACGAAAAGGTCACGTGGTACCCGGATCACATCAAGCACGGACGCTTTGGGGATTGGCTGGCCAACAACATCGACTGGTCGCTGTCACGCGACCGGTACTGGGGGACGCCGCTGCCGATCTGGCGGTGCGACAACAGGCATCTCGTCTGCGTTGGCAGCGCTGCGGAGCTCACCGAACGGACCGGACGCGATCAATCCGCGCTCGACCTGCACAAGCCGTACGTCGACGAGATCACCTTCGTGTGCGGCGAATGCGGCGAGCACATGCAGCGCGTGAAGCCGGTCATCGACGCCTGGTACGACTCGGGATCGATGCCGTTTGCGCAGTGGCACTACCCGTTCGAAAACGAAGACACCTTCGACCAGAAGTTTCCGGCGAATTACATCGGCGAGGCGATCGACCAGACGCGCGGATGGTTCTACTCGTTGCTGGCAATCTCAACGCTGCTCTTCGGGAAGTCGTCATACGAACGCGTCGTGTGCCTCGGGCACATCGTCGACAAGGACGGCCGGAAGATGTCGAAGTCCCTCGGCAACGTCCTCAACCCGTGGGAGGTGCTCGAAAAGCAAGGCGCCGACGCGCTGCGGTGGTACTTTTTCACCGTCGGATCGCCGTGGTCGTCCCGCCGCGTGTACATGGAGGCGATCGACGACGTCGTCCGCGGCTTCATGCGCATGCTCTGGAACGTCTATTCGTTCTACGTGCTGTATGCGAACACGGATTCGCTAAATCCGGCTTCGTTGGAGACCGTGCCGGTTTCGGAGCGTCCCGACCTCGACCGGTGGATCCTCTCTGAATTGCACGACACGATCCGCACGGTGACGAACGCGATGGAGGATTTCGACGCGACCGGCGGTGGGCGACGCATCACGCAGCTCGTCGACGACTTGTCGAATTGGTACGTTCGGCGTTCGCGCCGGCGCTTTTGGAAAGACGCCGGCGACCGGGACAAGGCGGCCGCGCACCTCACGCTGTACGAATGCTTGATGAATTTGTCATTGTTGCTCGCACCGTTCACACCCTTTCTCGCCGACGAGCTCTGGGACAATTTGGTGCGCGGCTCGAACACGGAAGCTGCCGACAGCGTGCACCTCGCGAACTGGCCGGCGTTCGACGAGTCGCTGATCGACGGAGCGTTGCGCGCCGAGATGGTCGCAACGCGGAAAGCGGTAGCGCTCGGCTTGCAAGCGCGCACTGCATCGAAGCTGAAAGTGCGCCAGCCGCTTGCGAAGGCGGTCATCAGTGGATCGGACGCAACGAAGGTAGAACGTCTGAAGGCACTGATCGCCGAGGAGCTCAATGTCAAGGATGTCGTCGTCTCGGATGCGCCTGCGGTGGACGGCGCGTCGGCGACGGACGGCGGATTGACGGTGACTCTCGATACATCGCTGACCGACGAGCTTCGCGCCGAAGGCGCCGCCCGCGAGATCGTGCGCGCCGTCCAAAACCTTCGGAAGAAGTCGGGGCTTGCCGTCGCCGACCGGATTTCGCTGGGCCTCGAAGTCCCCGACCCCATGTGGGATTCGCTCTCTGCGTATCGCGAGTGGATCGCGGGAGAGGTTCTCGCGTCGGAAATGAGCCGAGGGCGTGTCCAGGGCGCCCAGGGCACCGCGGAAGTCGGCGTGGACGGCGTCAAGGTCTCGGTTTCGCTGCGGCGTGCTTGAGCTCATGAGCAGGACATGAAGTCCGTCGGCATCGTCGGACTGCCCGGCGCCGGAACTTCGACATTGTTCACCGCGCTGACGGCGATCGAAGGTTCCGCGTCCTCACGCACGCATCAAGCAGTGGTGCCGGTGCCCGACGAGCGCGTCAACGTTCTCGGAAAATTGCACGATTCCAAGAAGCTCGTCTTCACCCAGCTGCGCTTTGTCGAGACGTCCGGCATGGTGCGGCGCGGCGCGCGGGGTTCGGGTTCGCTTGCGAGCGAACTGCTCGGTCACTTGCGCGAAGCCGACGCACTGCTGCTCGTCGTACGCGGCTTCGGGCCCGATGCAAACCCGTCCTCGGAATTGGAAGACCTGAATCTCGAACTGACGCTTGCCGATCTCGCGATCGCCGACTCGAAGCTGGAACGAGGGTCGAAGGCGGCGCGTGCCGGGGATGCCGAAGCAAAGCGCGAATTGTCAACGATCGAACGTGCGAAGCTCATCCTCGAAAAGGGAACACCGCTTCGCGACGAGACATGGGATGCCGACGAGCGCAAAGCGTTGTCGTCGTTTGCACCGCTCACGATCAAGCCGGCGCTTGCCGTCGTGACGATCGACCCCGAAAGCCCTATTAACGTGGCCGCGGACATGATCGGCGTCGCCAGCGCGCTCGAAGCCGAAGTCGCCGGGATGGATGACGGCGAAGCTGCGGAGCTTCTGTCGGGTTACGGCATCGAAGAGCGCGCTCTCGCGAAGGTCATCCGCACGACGTACGACAAGCTCGACCTCATCACATTTCTCACGGCCGGGGATACCGAGAGCCGGTCGTGGGAGACGCGCAAAGGGGCCACCGCGCCGGAGGCCGCCGGCGAGATTCACACCGACATCCAGCGCGGCTTCATCAAGGCCGAGGTCGTGCCGTACGACGCGCTCGTCGAAGCCGGCTCATGGAGCGCGGCGAAAAGCAAGGGCCTCATTCGCCAAGAGGGCAAGGAATACGTGATGCGCGAAGGCGACGTCGTGGAGTTCCGCTTCGCGGTCTAGCGGATGCGCTACGGCTTACAAACGCCACAGGCGACGTAGCCGGCCTTCTTGGCCGCAGCTTTCGTCATCGACTGTGTCGCTTCGCCTTGCGCGTAACGGCACGAGGACTTGTGGAACTTGTCGCGGTCGGGAATGACAACGACCTTGCCGGCAGCCGCAGCCGTTTTCGCCGCGCCCGTTGCCTTCGCAGCCGTTTTCGCCGCAGCAGTCTTCGCAGTCGATTTCGCGGCCGTCTTACGCGCGGGCGTCTTCCGCGCGGCGGCGCGCGGCGCCGGCGCTTCGTCGATGACCTCCGCCGGTTCCTCGTCTTGGTCGAGCGTGAGGACCTGTGTCACCGCCGGCGCTTCGTACGCGCCGATATCCTCGCGCGCCGGCGCTTCTTCCTCGGTCTCCTCGGTGCCGACCGGCGTTGCCGTCGTCTGACCCCACGTTCCGAGCGCCTCTCCTGCGCCCACGCTGACGGTCTTCGGCCGCGTCTTCACCACACCGGTCGCGAGCGAGACGGCAGCCAGGACGCTGGAGGCGATCGAGACATAAATCAAGCTCAACCCGGACTGGAAAATGCCCAGGATCAGCGAAACGAAGGCGATAACGACCAATAGCCCGCTTACTGCGATCACGCGGAAATCTCCTTTATCAGAACTCGACGGGGGCGGAGTCTAGCGCCTGCGGTGAAGGGGTGCCAAGCAGACAGAACGAGCGTCAAAGCATCGAAGCGAGCATCCTTATTTCGGCTCGGTCCAGAAGCGCTGAGGGTTGGGCTCTTGAGCGGCGGTGTCGCCCAGCTCGGCCGACATCCGGTCCACTGTGGCCGCATGATGAGACTGCGCCTCTGATTGATCGATCAGGCGAAGTTGCTCGGACAGCATCTCGCGCACGCGCGTTCTGATTTCAGTTTCCTGCCGCTTGAGCTCGTCGATTTTCCACTGAAGGTCCTCGATCGTCGTGGCCTTGACCGGGTCGAGCGAGCGTGCGGCTTCGAGCGCGCGCTGCTCCTTCTCCTTCACCTTGCGCTCGGCGTCGGCGAGAATCTCATCGGCCTTTCCGCGTGCTTCTTGCAACAGCGACTCCGCGGCCGACTGAGCGGCAACGAGCGCGCGTTTCATCTCTTCCTTGGCTTCGCCCTTCACCTCGCCTTTGACGGCATCGCGTGCGCGCCCAACCTCTTCCTGCGTCGAGTCGCGAAGGCGGGCGACCTCCTGCTGCAGCGCAGCAGTCTGTATCCGAAGGCGCTGACCTTCGGCGGACACGCGTCCGAACTCCTCCGCGATCGCGTCCAGAAACTCGTCGACGTCGTCCTGGTTGTATCCGCGAAAGGCCTCGCGGAACTCGCGGGTCTGAATTTCCTGCGGCGTCAGGCTCACGGCTCTTGAGTCTAACGGCTTCGCGGTCGCGACTGAAGGAGTCATAGAGAGCTCAGCAGATGGCCGCACCGATGAGCTGAAGAGCGACAAAAATCAGGATCGGCGACAAGTCCATCGCCATCATCCCGATGCGAATCGGGGGGATGAGCCCGCGCACGAGCCGCAAAGCAGGCTCGGTTACCTGGAACAGGAAGCGGTAGACGGGACGCAAGCCCTCCGGGGGGTTCGGAAACCACGACAGCAGGAGCCGCGCGAAGATGACGTAGCCGTAAATCTGAAGGATGAGTGCGACCAGACAGAGAATGTCGATGGCGCTCGCTCCCGGCTAGAATTCGTTGAAGAAACCGTGCTCCGCCAGGCGCCGCTTTTCATCGGCCGACACCTCGACGTTGAACGGCGTGATGAGATAGACGGACTCGGCAACACGTTGCATGCGCCCGTTCAAGCCGTACACGAGCCCCGATGCGAAGTGGAGAATCTTCCCGGCGTGCTTCGGCTCCGTCATGCGCAAGTTGATGATGACCGGTACGCCGCCCTTGAAGCGGTCGGCGAACTGCTGAGCGTCGTCGTAGATGCGCGGCTCGACGACGTGGACTTGGCGCGGAGCGGCCTGCTGCTGGGTCCCCGGCATCTGCCGGACGACGCCGCGGCCGGCCGGGTGTGTGCTTTCGGGCCGCACCGTGCGGACCATCGGCGCATCGTCTTGCTGCCGGCGAGGCTCTTCGTACCTGGGAACTTCCTCGAGCTCTTCGTCCTCTTCCATCAGCCCGAGGTAGACCAATGTCTTTTTCCACATACCTGCCATCCCCGTTCTCCTCCGGGTACCGTGCGCTCCTAGACTATGACAAGGATGCGGCCGAGGCCGCGAACCTCGTACCTCATGCTCCGAGCCCCGCGTCGCAGCGCGCACCGAAGATCGCGCTGCCGATCCGCACGATCGTGGCGCCTTCTTCGATCGCGATGTCGAAATCATCGCTCATGCCCATCGACAGCTCCGTTGCTCCCGGCGGCCACCAAGGCTCGGCGGTGATCGCTGCGAGCCGCGAAAAGCACCGCCGGGCTGCGTCGGAGTCCCGCGGCGGCGCCATCGTCATCGCCCCGGCCACCTCGACATGTCTCAGGCCGGCGATCGCTTCGACCGCTTCGCGGAGCGCAGGCGCATCGAAGCCGTGCTTCGTTCCCTCCCCCGAGGTGTTGACCTCCACCAGGATCTGCTGGCGAATTCCCATCGCGGCCGCGCGGCGGTCGATCACGTCCGCGAGCGCCTGCGCATCCACGCTGTGGATCAGCGCGGTTCGCCCGACGACCTTTCCGACCTTGTTTTTTTGGAGGGTGCCGATGAAATCCCATCGCACCTGCGTGCCGGCGAGCGCGTCCTGTTTGGCCAGCATTTCCTTCACGATGTTCTCACCGACGACGCCGACGCCGGCGCGCACGACGGAGACAACCTCCTCCGGTGTGGTCGTTTTCGTCGCCGCCAACAGCGTAACGGCTGCCGGATCCCGGCCGGCTTTGCGCGCGGCGATTGCAATGCGTTCGCGCACGGCGTGCACGCCGAACGCGATGTCGGCGTCGCTCACGGTGCAATCACCGCCACCAGCCCTTGCCGAGCTGTTGCGCCGGCACGATGGGAAAACAAACGATGCGACTCGCACTTCGTGCAGAGCGCAGCCGGCCAGATCTCCTTCACGCCCGCCGAGGCGAGTGCGATCCGTGCGCCGGCCCACAAATCGAAATACGTGCCGCCCTTGCGCACAACGATCACCGAATCCCCGAGCGTCTCGCGTGCCGGTTGCGCGACGTCGTCGCCGACTTCGTAGCAGCACGGTCCGATCGCCGGACCGATGAAGGCACTGAGATCCGACGGCGAGGAGCCGATCGCCGCGACGCCTTTTTGCAAGATGCCGGCGACAAGACCACGCCATCCCGCGTGAAGCGTCGCGATCCGGCGGCTCTGCGCGTCGGCGAGGAGCACGGGGACGCAATCGGCCGTGATGACCGACAGCGCAACACCGGGCTCATCCGTCCACAGACCGTCGGTTCCTTCGATTGCGGTGTCCGGGGTGAACGCGCCGCGACCACGTTCGTTGCGACCGGCGCGTTGCACCCTCGCCTCGTGTACTTGCCGGCCGTTCGTCCACGCGTCCGGCGGCATCCCGAGAGCACCGAGAACGAGGGCGCGGTTTTCGCGAACGCACCCGGGATCATCCTCAGAGAAGTACGAGAGATTGAGTGACGCGAACGGGCCGGTGCTCACGCCGCCCGTCCGCGTGGTGAACGCGGCGCGAATCCCGTGCCGCTCCAGCGCGGGGAGAGCCAGAAACGCGCCCGGGCGCGCTTGCGCGCGCCCGGAAAACGTCCGCCAGACAAACATCCGGCGTGCTGATCCCCCGCGTTACCGCTTGAGGAACGAGGGAATGTCCTCGAGCTCGTCGTCGGCGTCGAACACGAGTGTCCGCCGCGGGCGTGGCTCGAGCTCTTCCTCTTCGTCTTCGTCCAGGGCAAGACCCGTCACGTCGCGCGTAGCCCACCGTTCGAAACCGGCTGCCACGACCGTGACGCGCACCTCGTCGCCAAGTGAATCGTCGATCGCCGCACCGAAGATGACGTTCGCTTCGGGATGTGCGTGATCGCTGATGATGCGGGCGGCCTCGTTGACTTCGTACAGCGTGAGGTCGCTTCCGCCGGTGAGGTTGAGCAAAATGCCGCGCGCGCCGTCGATCGACGACTCGAGCAGCGGACTGGAAATCGCGGAACGCGCCGCTTCGACGGCGCGGTTGTCACCGCGAGCGTGTCCCACTCCCATGAGGGCGGAGCCGGCGTCGGTCAGAATCGCCTTCACATCTGCGAAGTCGAGGTTGATGAGTCCCGGCGTCGTAATCAGATCCGTGATGCCTTGCACACCTTGGAGCAGGACCATGTCGGCCATCTTGAACGCGTCGAGGATCGTCGTGTTCTCATCGGCGACATCGAGCAGACGGTCGTTCGGGATGATGATGAGCGTGTCGACCTTTTGCTTCAGGTCTTGGATGCCGCGCTCGGCCTGTTCCGCGCGAACCTTGCGCTCGAACGAGAACGGCCGCGTCACGACGCCGATCGTCAGTGCGCCCATGCCCTTCGCGACTTCGGCGACGATCGGCGCGCCGCCGGTCCCCGTTCCGCCGCCTTCGCCGGCGGTGACGAAGACCATGTCGGCGCCTTTGAGTACCTCTTCTATTGTGTCGCGAGCGTCCTCGACCGCGCGGCGGCCCTGTTCGGGATCCGACCCGGCGCCGAGCCCTCGAGTGATCTCGCGGCCGATGTCGAGCTTCAGGTCCGCGTCCGACATGAGAAGCGCCTGCGCGTCGGTGTTGATTGCGATGAACTCGACGCCCTTCAGGCCTTCCTCGATCATGCGGTTTACGGCGTTGACGCCGCCGCCGCCGATACCGACGACCTTGATTACGGCGAGATAGTTCTGCGGTGTAGTTGCCATCCGATGCCCCCTCCCGAGCGTCGTTGACCTTCCCCAGGCCGAAAAATTTTCGTCATTCCCAGGTGACAACCCGCGGATTCATGATCTCACACCGGGAGCGCAGCACGTAACTCGACCCTCAACCTTCGATCGAACCGTGCTATAGGGAAGTGCGCTCAGTGGATCGTGAAACCGATTTCCGCAGGTTATGCACCTAGCTAAGTCTCAAGTTGAGGTTAATTGTTATGTAAACCTCACTTGATGGTTCAGACCATACCTAGAGGGTTACCGTCGAGTCAAGCCCGAGGAGCACGCGTTGTTACGAAGAAAAGCGCGCCGCCGGGTGCGTGGGCGCTCGCAGATCAGCCGAGAGAAGCGCGTGATGGGTTGTTCGCGCGCGCTCGAGCAGCGACCCGAACACCGCCACCTTGGCGCCGAGGCTCGACGCGTCGCCGAAGACGACGCTCGCGCCCTCCACGTTGATCGTCACGGCGACGGGTGATGTCGCATCGATCGTGAAGACTTTCGAACGGAGGCTCACGGGCAGGCTCCTCCAGATGAGGAGCCCCTGCAGCGCTCCGGCATCGCTGAGAGGGCGACCGAGCTGCACCTCGTCCCCGCTCGCAGAACGAATCACCGGAAGCCCGTCGGTCTCTCCCACCGGTACGAGCGCGACTCCACGGTCGTCGATGAGATACCGGCCACCCGGCATCGACACGACGGCGACCGGAACGCGCTCGCTGATCAGGATGCGCACCTTGCTCGGATAAATCCGCTCGACGCGTGCGGCGCCCACGAAGGGAAGCTTCTCGATGCGGCCTGCAACGACGCCCGGCTCCACCGAAAGGACGTTCATGCCGAGCCGGACGCCCGAAACGGACAAGACTTGTGAGCGGGTGACGTGATGAGCTCCCACGATTTCGACGCCATCCAATGCGAACAGTGACGAGTGGGCGATCGACCAGCCTCCGTACGTGAGCAAACACACCGCGAACACGGAAACGACGATGCGACGGATGCGAGTGACGCGCTGCCGGCGCACTTCACGCCGGCGCGCGACCAGCCTCGCCGGGTGCAGCACCTCAGCCGGCGGTCGGCTCATCGAGCACCTCCTCGAATTCTCCGACCAACCGTACTTCGGTTTCGAGCTCGATCCCGGTAGCGGCGGCGACTCGTCGTTGGATGATCCGGATGAGCGTGTAGACGTCGTCCGCGCGCGCGCCGCGCTCCGCGACGATGAAATTCGCGTGCACCTCGGAGACGCGGGCAGCACCCAGCCGCAAACGGCCGCACACCTCCTCGATGAGCCGGCCCGCGGCGTCGCCCGGCGGATTCTTGAAGACACTGCCGGCATTCGGAAGGTTGAGCGGCTGGTGCTCGCGTCGCCACTCACGCGCCTCTTTGGTCTTGCGATGTACCTCTTCGGGATCACCCGGTGAGAGCGCCAGCGTTGCCGCCGTCACGACGAGCTCGTCGGGGAGATGCATCCGGCGGTACGTGTACGTGATGTCGTCGATCGAGATGCGCTCGCCGGCCGGCAAGACCACACCTTGCACGGACTCGAGCACCTCACCCGTTTCATGCCCGTGCGCACCGGCATTCATCCGCACCGCTCCCCCAAGGCTCGCCGGTATCGCGACGGCAAATTCGAAACCGCTCAGCGCGTGATCTGCGGCGAGCATCGCGAGAGACGGAAGCGGTACGCCGGCGCCGGCGAGAATCTTCGGATATTCGACGCGAGACCAGCGAAACCCACTGCCCAGCCGGACGGCGATCCCGCCGAAGCCGCGGTCGGAGATGAGCAAATTCGATCCCCTCCCAACCATGAGAACCGGAAGCCCGGTCTCCCGAACCGCCTCGGCGAGCACATCGAGATCGCCTTCTCCTTCCGCCTCGAGATACACCGCTGCGGGGCCGCCGATCTGATACGAGGTCAGCGACGCCAGCGGCGCGTCTTGCTCGACGCGGCCGAGCGCGCGCCGCTTCAGGATTTCAAACGCGGCGGTCATCCTCGTCCCCGATGATCGAGGCGTGCTTCAGCTTCGCGAGATGCAAGCACGATGAGAATTTCGTCGGCGAGCATCGTCACGTCACCGGCGCCGATCGTGAGGATGAGATCCCCTGCTTCGGCGCGCTCGGCGACGATGTCGGCGACGTCTCCACGCTTCGGGATGTAGATGGCGCGCGAGCGCGGCGCCGCCGAAAGCAAGCCATCCACGACAACTTTCCCAGTGATGCCGGGCTCGGGATCCTCACCTGCCCCGTACACGTCCGTGACGACGGCAAGGTCTGCGTCCGCAAGCGACGCGCCGAGCGAAGCGCCCAAATGTTTCGTACGCGAGTACCGGTGGGGCTGGAACACGGCGATGATGCGCTCCCACCCGCGTTCGCGCGCCGACGCGAGCGTCGCGCGAATCTCGGTCGGATGGTGTGCGTAATCATCGATAAGCGTGACGCCGTCGGCCGATCCGCGCGGTTGAAAGCGGCGGGCCACGCCGGCGAACGTGGATAGTGCTTCGGCGGCGACCTCGAATTCGATGCCCGCTTCCATCGCTGCGCAAACCGCGGCGAGCGCGTTGCGCACATTGTGTGAACCCGGCACGTCGAGCCGAAGCGACCCCAGCGTTTCGCCGGCGCGGCGCACGACGGACACCGTGCCGTTCGGGCCGCGTTCGACCACCTCCGCGACCACGTCGCCGCCGTCGATGCCGTACGTGACGACGCGCCGTACTGCGCGCTCCAAGACGTACCCGGCGCCGGGATCGTCCGCGCACGCGATGATGAGCCCGTCGTCGCGAATATTTTCCAGGAAGGACATGAATGCATCGCGTACTTGCGTCTCGCCGGCGTAATAGTCGAGATGATCCGCCTCAACGTTCGTAATCACGGCGACATCCGGCGCGAGCCACAGGAACGATCCGTCACTCTCGTCGGCTTCGGCGACGAGCCACTCCCCGCTTCCTGCGTGCGCGTTCGTTCCGGTCTCGTTGAGGTCGCCTCCGATGAGAAACGTCGGATCGACGCCGGCGCGCTGCAAGACGCTCGCGATCATCGACGTCGTCGTCGTCTTCCCGTGGGTCCCGGCGACGGCGATGCTCCGGCGCTCTCGCATGAGCATCGCGAGAACTTGGGCGCGCTGCAAAACTGGAAGCCCGCGTTCCCGGGCAGCGTTCAGCTCTGGATTGCGGTGGGGAATCGCCGACGACACAACGACGACGCCGGCCGTCGCGATGTTCTCCGGGCGATGACCGATGTCGACACGGGCTCCGAGCGCGCGCAGCGCGTACGTCGCGCGCGATTCTTTCAAGTCGGACCCGCTGATGAGATATCCCCGTGCGAGCAAAACCTTCGCAAGCGCGCTCATGCCGGCGCCGCCGATCCCGATCAAATGAACGGGATCGCTCGTCGACAGAGGGAGCGCGGTCTCACCGGCCATGAGAATCCCCGAGCTCGAGGACCCACTCGGCAAGCGTGCGAGCGGCGTTCGGCTTTCCGAAGCTTTTTGCGCCTTCAGCCATTGCTGCAAGACGCCCTCCGTCGGCGAGCAGAGAATCGATCATCCGCCCGAGCCGTTCCGGCGTCGCGTCGGCATTCGAGACGACGACCGCCCCACCGGCCTTGACGAGGGCACGAGCGTTCGCCGTTTGATGGTCGCGCCGCGCGTAGGGATACGGCACCAGTATCGACGGCGCACCGGACGCCGCAAGCTCCGCAATCGTCGCCGCACCCGCGCGACTCACGACAAGGTCGGCGGCCGCATAGACGTCTTCCATGCGCTCGACAAATCCGGCCACAGCGACGCGACCGGTCAAACG
>JAIVGO010000102.1 GCA_020201525.1 Actinomycetota bacterium
CCCGTATCAAATCCTCAGTGTGGCAGCCGGACGTTGTGCGGCGATCCTGCGGGCTTCAGCACAATCCGGTCGTGCGGCTCTTCGATGTCGATGAGGCCTTCGACGCCGCTCTCGACGTAAATCTCGACGTCGCCGACCGCGACCCTCTGGTCATCCGGCTCGGGCTGCTCGACGAGCACCGCCTGAACGCCACTCCCGGCGCGTGCGAGCCGGATCTGCGCCTGGGGATTGAGGCGCCGGGCGGCCGAATGCGCCTTTCCGATGATCTCGCGGGCCCAGTCGGTGAACTCGATCACGACCGAATGATACGGCGTCGGGGAAACGGACAAAACGAAACCTGGTCCTTCGTGCGAAAAGGTATTTTTCCTCTCATCGGGAATGAATACTTGAAGGCAAGGCGAGGCTTCCCAGGGAGATGTTCATGCGCCGCATACTCATGTCGATTGCAGTCCTTGTCGCGCTCGCGAGCGTGTCCTTCGTACCGGCATTGGCGGGCCCCGGCAGCGGGCCCGACGCGTCGATGCAAGCTCTACTCGACGGATGCCAGCGCAGCGATGCCCAGATCTTGACGCTTACGACCCCGGAGTGGGTGTACGTGAAGAAGGCCGACATCCTCGCCGCGCGCGCAACGTCCCTCAATTCGCATCCGGAGCGACAGACCGCGACCGGGGTCGTGCGAGACATTCATCCGGCCGGCGACGACCTGTTCATCAACCACGACTTCAACGACGTAGACATCGACATCGCCCCCGACGATGCGTCAAAAGGTCTCGTCGAACGGTTCGGAAACTCATTGACGTCGGAGTGGGAAGAAGCTCTGATACCGCCGTGGGCGTGGCCGCAGATCGGCGACACCGTCAAGGAAAGCGGATCGTGGATCTGGGATTGCGGTCACTGGCAAGACCACAGCCCGTACAACTTGATGCCGTATGACCCGTACGAGACGGGACAGGATCTGTACTCACCCGGAGAAAGCTTCGGGGAGGGCACCGAGCTGCATCCGCTCTACGAGATGGCGGTGACGCGCGAAGCGGCGGACGAGCTTGGCTCATACGGAGCGCGCCGCTTGAAGAGGCTCGACTCATGGATCAACGGCGACGGTGGATGGGCTGCCGCCGAGGAAGAGTGCACGTTGCTCGGCATCCCGCCGGCGGGAGGACACGGATGCCCCCGCCTACGCGACGTCGCCGGCGCGTATTCGTACGACATCACGCTGCCGCCGAAGCCGTCCCCGGGCTCCGTTCTCGTCATCAATCCGCCCGTCGTGCATTCCGCTGAATCGAACGTGAGCGTTTCTGATCTCAGCGCGATCCCTGCCGCCGGAGACAAAGTTCATGTCTCTTTCACAATTCCGCCGGGCAATGGTCAGCGCTTCGGCGTCAGCGTCGAAGCGGGTTGGAGTGACGATTCGCCGGCGGTCGCTCATCACTTGACGATCGACGACGTGCACATCATTCATTCGCTCGACCGATCGTCGGACGACGACTCTGAACCGAGCTTGAACCCGGTCAACAACGGCCCGGAGCAAACGCAAGACCCTGCCGAGTGGGTCATGTTCGCATCCGTCAACGGCGAGTGGAAGCAGGTTCCGGGGCTCGCGCAAGTGAGTCACGGCGCGACCGTAACCGGCGTCGGTGGTGATCCCCTGGTGTCGTTCGACTTTTACACGATCCCCGGCGTCGCGCCGCGGTTCTTCGTCAGCGCGCGCGAGTGCGACATACCGCTCGTAGACTGTGCCTCCGACATTTTTCTGGGTACGCCGAGCGCCATTCCGTTCAGCGAGATCGGCTACAACGATCACCCCGGGCGCATTCAGGATCCGTCGCTGTACCACCGCGGCCAGCCGCTGACTGCCAACGGCACGTACACCTTGTCCCCGAACACCAGCGGGGCGGGATACACGGTCGAAGACAAGCCGGACGACAAGTGCGACAGCAAGTGCTACGAAGTCACGGTCACGCTTTCCTAGGACGCTTTGCATTCGCGGTTCACAAGCCGCCCACCGACCGTCTGAAGCGAGGTCTCTCCTGGTGTCCCTCACAGGAGATTTCAGATCGGACACAACACGTGTCCAGATCGACTGGACGAAGTAGGTGTCGTCGCGCGCAGGGCGTGATCAGCATCGACACGACGTCCTTTCCTGCGAGACCCGGTCCAATGCGGCGGCGTCCGGCTCCCCGGTGAAGTTGGCACCACAACCTACGTGAAGAGCACGGTCACCTTGTAGCTGATCGCCGCGATCAGCGCTGCTGCTGGAATGGTGATGATCCACGCCCACACGATCCGCCCCGCGACTCCCCAGCGAACCGCAGACAAGCGCCCGGTCGAACCGACACCGACGATCGCACCCGTGATCGTGTGCGTCGTCGACACCGGGATCCCGAAATGCGTCGCGAAGAAGAGCGAACCTGCGGCGGCGGTTTCCGCAGAGAAGCCGCCCGGTGGCTTCAGCTTCGTGATTCGCTGTCCGAGCGTCTTGACGATTCGCCAGCCGCCCGACAGCGTTCCGGCCGCGATGGCCGCCTGCGCCGTCAGCACGATCCACAGCGGAATCGGCAGATCGCCCGAAGGTTTCACATGGAGGTAACCCGCGCCGACCAGAAGCGCACTGATGATGCCCATGGTCTTCTGCGCATCGTTGCCTCCGTGCCCCAAGCTGAATGCGGCGGCCGATAGCAGCTGCAACTTACGGAACCAGCCGTCGACGCGGCCGGGACTGGCTCTTCGAAACGCCCACAGCAAAATGAGCATGAACATGAACCCGAGAAGAAGACCGAACAGTGGCGAAACCACGATGAACACCGCGACTTTCTTGATGCTGTCGGCATTGATGACGTGCGACCCGGCCTTTGCCAATCCGGCGCCCGCAAACCCGCCGATCAGTGCGTGCGAGGAAGACGTCGGCAGGCCGAGCCACCACGTCATGAGGTTCCACGCGATCGCCCCGATGAGCCCGGCGAAGACGACGGCCTCACTCACGACGGCCGGATCGACGGTCTTTCCAACGGTGTTCGCCACGTGGGTCTTGAAAATCAGGAACGCCACGAAATTGAAGAACGCCGCCCAAACGACCGCGACGCGGGGCTTGAGTACGCGAGTCGAAACGATGGTTGCGATCGAATTTGCCGCGTCGTGAAAACCGTTCGTGTAGTCGAAGAAAACGGCGAGGCCGATGATGAAGATGACGGAGGCGAGTCTCATCGAGCGGCTGCCGTGCCGGTCTTCATGCCCGAAGAATCACGCGTTCTTGAGGACGATCGACTCGAGGATATTTGCGACCTTTTCGCATGCGTCGATCGCATCCTCGATCTGATCGTAAACCTCTTTGAGCTTGAGAACGTCCATCGCCTTGTACTTACCGGCAAACAAGTCGGCCACTGCTTGGCGGTATAGCCGGTCACCCTCGTTTTCGATCTTGTTGACTTCGATCCAGTGCTGCTCGAGATTCTTGAACGACTGCAAATTTTGCACGCAGGCGAACAATCCGTCACACGCCCTCACGAGCACGTCCGCTTGGGCTTTTGCGGTGTCGGTCGGCGCGGGGATCCCGTGGAGCACGAAGATATCGGCCGCGGCCTCGATGAAATCCATGACGTCGTCTATGCCCGTGGCCAACGCATGTATGTCTTCGCGATCCATGGGCGTGACGAAGGTCGTGTTGAGGGAGCGGATGATCTCGTGCGTGATGAAGTCGCCTTTGTGTTCTGCCTCGACTATTGCCTGGTGCGACGACTTCGGGTCTTTGTAATCGTCGAGCATCTCTTTGAGAAGCCGCGCTCCATCGACCATGTTCGTGGCCGCGCGAATGAACTGATCGAAGAACGCTTTCTCTCGCGGGATGAACTTCAGCCGCACAGGTCGTTCCCTCTCCCGATGGGGTCCGCGCGGATTGTACCCGGGGACTGAGGGGAAGCAAATCGACGATTGTTCACAACCCCGCCGACAGTAGCGATCGCAAAACCGCGGCCATCTTTTCGGCCGATGCCGGCGCTTCGGCGAAATAGAGCTGTGGCTCGATGACTTCGAGCTCCATCAATTGGGCGACGTTTTCATGAAGGATCACGTCCGCGCGCGCGTACAGCAACCGCTCGGGAATCCCTGCAAGCACACGCTCGGCAAGCTCGAGCTCGCGGGTATCCGGCTCGACCCGTTTCACGTCGAGAGTCGAGTAGTCGCCTCCGGCGAGCGCCGGCTGCTTTCGCAGCGCATGGGAGAAGGCGCCCCCGAAATAGACGAGCGAGCGCTCGCCGCGGGACTCGGTCTCGGCGATATATGGCTGCACCATCACATCCTCGCGAGGCAAGAGCATGTCGAGATGCGCTTGACCGGCAGCCGGATCGCCGGCGTCAACGCGCACAGTTCTGCGCGCACCGGCAGACACGGCCGGCTTCACGACGGCGTCCTGCCAGCCGTGAGATTCGAGAAGTGCGAGCAGGTCGACTGTCGTCCCTGCCTCGAGCCATTCCGTCGGCACCACGGCCACGCCGCTTCGCTCGATGTCGCGGAGATATCCCTTGTGCGAGTTCCACGCGAGGACGCGCGGCGGATTGAACACCGTGGTGACCGCCGATACCGCATCGATCCACGCGAGGAACTCCTCACGGCGCAGCGTGTAGTCCCAGACCGAACGGATGACGATGGCATCGAACGCTGCCCAGTCCACACGGCGATCGTCCCACAGCGCGAACGAGGCATCGAAGCCGTCAGCGCGGAGGGCTTCAAGAAACGGGTGATCGCCCGGAAACAGGTCCGGCCAGTCGATGCTCGTTACGCATACAACCTTCGTCACAACCGACCCTCCGGAACGGCGACAACTGAAACTTAGGCTTATACCGGCTACCGGCTGTGCCGCGCAGGATTTAGAATGCCCCGCATGCCGGTAAAGATGTACTTCAATCCAAGCTGTTCGAAGTGCCAGAACGTCCTCGGCATACTTCGCGACAACGATATCGAGCCCGAAATCGTGGAATATCTGAAAGAGCCGCCGTCCGAAGTAGAGCTTCGCGAGATCCTGCAGCTTCTCGGCATCGCCCCGCGACAGTTGCTGTGCACGGGCGAGCCTGCGTATAGGGAGCTCGGCCTCGCCGATCCTGCGCTCACCCACAGCGAGCTGATCGGCGCGATCGTCGCAAACCCGTCACTGCTGCAACGTCCTATCGTGATTGCCGACGGCAAGGCCGTCATCGGCCGGCCGCCCGAACAGGTGTTGTCGATTCTGTAAGGGATTGGGGAGGAGCCATGAAAAAGGTCGTCGCAGTATTCGTCGCAAGCTTGTTCATCACCTCAGCGGCCGGCGTCGGGTCGGCGTCGGCCTCGACCGTCGTGGGATCGACCGTGAACGTCACGAACGATGTATGGGCGAACAACGAGGAGTCGCTCGGAATGGATCCGACCGGGACACTGCTCGCGGGGGCATGGAACGACTGGGAGCACAACGACGGCTGCGGCTTCTCTTACTCGACCGACGGCGGAGCGACGTGGGCACCGGAGTCCTTCGTCCGGGGAATCACGCTGTACACCAACGATCCCGACGTGCCGGGCACCGGTCGCTTCGCCGTTGGGGGCGATCCCTCCGTCATTTACAACCCGAAGTTCAGCACCTTCGACATCGTGTGCCAAGCGTTCGGCACGAAGTCTGGCAACCAGGTTCAAATGCTCGCGACGACGTTCGATCCCGACGAAGCCGACCCGACTGCCGACGTGAACGACAATTACGGCGCCGATGCGTGGACGACGCCGGTCGTCGTGCCGGCGGCGACGACGAATGGAGGCTTCAAGGGGAGTAACGGGAAATTCCCCGACCACGAGTCGGTATTCGTCGACACGCTCGACGCCCCGGGACACCATTACGGCCGGCTGTTCGTGACGTGGGCTCAATTCAGCGGCGCCGGCAAATCGCCGATAGAGCTGTCGTACTCCGACGACAATGGCGCGACATGGAGCGGTCCCGAACGAGAAAAGCCTCGAAAAGAACTACGCGGCCGTTGCGCGGTCGACCGACGGCGGATCGACGTGGAGCCAAACATACCGTGCGGCTCCCCTGCCCGGCGCGTGGAACGGGATTCCGAACAGCGACTATCGCGGATTTACCGACGTGTGGTCTACCGTTGATCAAGCGAGCGGCAAGCTCGTCATCGTCTTTGCCGACAACCGAAGTGGCCCCTCCAACATTTGGAGTGTGCACCAAACGACCGCGGGTGATCTCGCGCATTGGTCGGAGGCTGCGCAAATCAAGGCGTCGCCGAACCAGCAATTCTTCCCGTGGATCTCTGCCGCCCCGAACGGACGCGTCGACGTGGTGTATTACGACCGGACGTGCGACTCCGGCGACAAGCTCAACTGCGTCACGCTCAGCTCGACGACCGACTCCGGCGCCTCGTGGTCGTCCGCATCTCTGCTCAATACGCCATTCGACGGTGACGTGTTCGAGACGTGCTTGGCTTTCGTACAGGAGCCCGACTGCGGCCGCCACTTCATGGGCGACTACATCGCCATTGCGTCGAACAACGCGAAGGCGCAGGTGCTGTACACGGGGAACGGCGAGCAGGCGCTGGACGTGTTCTCCGTGTCGGCTACGTTCTGAGGTTTCCGTGAAAGCAGTGCTCTGCAAGGAATACGGCCCGCCCGAAAGCCTCGTCGTCGAGGAGGTTCCTGACTTGGAGCCGACCGGCGATCAAGTCGTCGTCTCGGTCCAAGCGGCCGGCGTGAACTTTCCCGACGCGCTCATCATTCAAGGCAAATATCAATTCAAGCCGCCGATGCCGTTCGCGCCGGGCGGTGAAGTGTCCGGCATCGTCGCGAAGGTCGGCTCGAGCGTCGTCGGCGTGAATGAGGGCGACCGCGTGATCGCCCTCACCGGATGGGGCGGGTTCGCCGAGCAAGTCGCGATCGGCGCGGATCGGATCGTGCCGATGCCGGACTCCATGGACTTCCCGACCGCCGCAGCGCTTATGTTCACGTACGGCACCTCGCACTACGCGCTACGCGATCGTGCGCGTTTGAAAACCGGCGAGTCGCTGTTGGTGCTCGGCGCCGCCGGTGGCGTCGGTCTGGCGGCCGTCGAGATCGGCAAGGCCATCGGCGCACGCGTGATTGCAGCGGCGTCTTCGGCCGACAAGCTGCAAGTGTGCAGGGAACACGGTGCGGACGATCTCATCGACTACAAAGCGGAAGACTTGAAGGAGCGAGTAAAGGCGCTGACCGGCGGCAACGGCGTGGACGTGATCTACGACCCGGTCGGCGGTGAGTATTCGGAACCGGCGCTTCGCACGATGGCGTGGGACGGCCGTTTCCTCGTCATCGGATTTGCGGCCGGCGACATTCCGAAGATCCCGCTGAATTTGGCGCTACTGAAAAGCTGCTCCATCGTTGGGGTTTTTTGGGGAGCGTTCACCGCTCGCGAGCCGAAACGAAACCAGGAGCTTATTCAGGAGCTGCTCGGCTGGTATGCCGAAGGCACGATCAAGCCGCACATCTACAAGACATATCCGCTCGAAAAAGCAGCAGATGCGATCAACGACATCACTGATCGCAAGGTCAAGGGGAAGGTCGTTCTTCTTCCAGGCTCTTGATCAGAACTCGTCGTCGGCGAAGTCCCACGTTCGTAGATCGCCCGGCTCGAGACGGATGACGATCTCCTCCCCGCTCGGCGTCGATGCGTACGCTTCGCCGCGTTCCTTTCCCAGATAGCGAATCGCAATTCTGCGCAATACGTCGTGGGCGCCGTCTACGATGATCCGCGGCGTCGTTCGGATCTCGACCCCGCGATACGGCGGGTCGTTGTCGTAGAGAACCAGCGACGCGCGAGGATCATTACGGATGTGCCGCGTTTTGACGTCGTCGGCGTTCGCGATCACGTTGAAGCCTCCGCCGGCCCATTCGTGCCAGACCGGTGACAGCAAGACCGACCCGTCACGGCGGTATGTGGCAAGCGTCGCCACGAATGGGCGCTTGACGAGATCGCCGAGGCCTTCGACTCCAAGATCCTTGCGCACGAGGTAAATTGTATCCGTTCGCTCAAGGACCCTCGTCCACGTACATTGGCGACGTGAAACTCATGGGCACGGTCGCGATCGTCACCGGAGCAGCTTCGGGCATCGGGGAAGCCACGGCGCGCGAGTTCGCTCGCCGCGGTGCGATCGTCGTCGCCGTGGACAGAAACGCCGAGCGCCTGGCGGTCGTCGCGCAAGATCTCGTGGACACGTCGCCGACATCCTGTTTCGAGGTCATCGATGTGACATCCCGTACCGAGGTTGAAAAGGCCGTTGCTACCGTGACCCATACCTTCGGACGCGTCGACATCGTCTTCAACAACGCCGGCATCCCCTTGCACAAGCATGTGATCGATACCACACCTGAGGAGATCGAAAAAGTATTCGCGGTGAACTTTTTCGGCGCGATGTATTTCACGTCGGCCGTGCTTCCCGGAATGCTCGAGCGCAAGCGCGGCTCGATCATCAACGTCACCTCGGTCGCCGGCTACATCCCCAATCCGCGTGAGGCGGCCTACGGAGCAACGAAGGCGGCCTTGTCGATGTGGTCGCACGGGCTGCAGAACGAGCTCTACGGAACCGGCGTGCACGTCGGTGTCATCAGCCCAGGACCAACGGCAACGGAGATCTGGCGTACATTCGAGTCGCCGGCGTCGTATTCGGGAAAGCTCTATCCCCCGTCGGTGGTCGCCAGGGCTGCGGTGAAGATGGTCGAGCGCAACATCGGGCACATGACCGCGCCCCGGCAGTACGGACTGCTCGGGGCGATGTATCCGATCTTCGGCCGTCAGATGCGCTGGGGGCTTCGCCGCTTCGATAAGGACGCGCAGAGCCGGCTCAAGAGATGACGTCGTTCGCATTTGCGCGCACGCGCCGCTGGGTGCTCGGGCACATCACCGTTCTCGTTTTCGTATCGCTTTTCGTCGTCGCCGGACGATGGCAGCTGCACCGAATGCACGAGCGCCAAGCTTTCAATCGCGGCCTCGCGTCGCGTAGCGTGCAGCCCCCGGAGCCGCTGGACACGTTGATCGAACATGCGGAGTCCGGGGCCTACCGCCGGACGGAAGCGACGGGGACGTATCTGAGTAGTGAAGAAGTGCTCCTCGAAGGGCGATCACTGAACGGCCGCGCGGGACGCGACGTCTTGACACCGCTGCTCGTCAGGCCCGGTGTCGCGCTGATCGTGGACCGAGGCTGGATCCCGATTTCCGACACACCGATCGCCGAAGCCGCCGCGCCGGCCGGAACCGTACGCGTCACCGGGCTGCTGCTCCCGAGCGAGCGCGGCATCGGCGTCGCAGTCCCGCAAGGTACCGATCAGCCCGGCGTCTCGCATGTGGACCTGATGAAGCTCGGCACGCACATGCCGTTCACGTTGCTGCCGCTGTACTTACACATGCAGACGCAAACGCCGTCGCAATTGGGCGACCTGCCGACACCGCGCGCAATCACAAAGCAGGATGCGGGGCAGAACCTGAACTACGCAGTGCAGTGGTTCATCTTCGCTGCAATCACACTCATCGGCTACGGCTTCTTCCTACGCCGCGGCGCGCGCGACGCCAAAAAGCACTTACCAGGATTCGAATCCGTAGCGGGGGTACGGGCCGAGGACGAGATACTCGAATAACCCGAAGCCGGTCGTACCGTCGGGCAGATCAAATCGCGCAACCGAATCCACCAAACCGTACATCGCGTCCTGGCCCGCCTGGGTGGTCAAGTCCCACGTCTTTCCTTGCACGACGAGCGCACCTTGGTACATCCCGTGCCGCCAATCGGCGTCGAACCCGTAGCCGGTTCCGATACCGACGTGCATGCGCAGCAGAGGCGTAACGCGTACCTCGAAGTCACCGAAGCGCAGCACAGCTCGCTCGATCTCCCGTGTGCCCTCGATGAACGTGAGCTCGTGCTCCGGTCGGCCGATCGGCGCCGGCTCGCCGCCGCCGGACGCGAACGAACGCACGAACGAAGCCTCTTCGAGAATGCGTTCGCCGTCGGGGCGCTCTTGCGTAACGAAATACATCGCACGGTCGCCGGCGCGGAACGGCGCGTAGATCCAAAAGAATCCGGGCAGCATCTGCGTGCCGTGAATGCCCGGCGGCTCGGGCTCCCCGATTGGGCGCACGCCCCAGGAGCGGTCGCGCGATCCTTGCCACCGGTCGGGCGCGACCTCGTACGTGCGGCCTGCCGAATGCAGGACGCCCGACCACGAACCCGTCTGCGCGAAGCGAGACGTGTCGATGACTACGCGGCCGAACGACCGATCGAGATGACGCGGTTCGAGATGCGCCGGATCGAATCCGTCCCACGTCAGATCGAAATCGAGACCCCATTCGTTCGCTTCCAAAACGAATCGAAGCCGCCGAAGCCCTTCGAGTACCTCGATGCGAAACGGTCCGACCGACAGATCTGCACGATCCCCCAGCTCCCGCGACGCGCGCACCACCGTATGCGAACGCCTGTCGTTGATCACCGCGAACGCGTCGGTCACGCCGAGGTTCGGGTACACGCCCATACCCATGACGAGAAAGAGATCGCCGTCCGGCGTGTGACAATTGAAGTAGAACCGGTCGTAGAAGTTGCGGTCGCTCGTGGCAACGTGGCGGATGGGCTCGGCAATCTGATGAACGGGAAGGTCGTCGAAAGGCGACAGCGACACGCGTCAGACCTTCTTTTCGTCCATGATGGCGGTCAGCAGGATCGTGCCGGTGTTTTGCGTGGCCATCAGCCGCGCGCCCTCGAGAATTCCGGTGTCTTCGAGGAGATCGAACACGCGGGTCAGGATCGCGGCGTAGTGCGCCGCGCCGAGCAGCTCCCACCATCCATACTCGGCCGCGCTTCTGTCCGTTCCCCTCTCCCACAGGGTGATGGTCTCCTCGTAGGACGGAAAGCCTTCCAGGCGCGGCGCGCCGCAGGATTCACTGTGATGCCGGTCGAGCAGCATGAACCACGCCAGATCACTCAGCGGATCGCCGATCGTCACCATTTCCCAATCGAGAATCGCACGGACGCTTCCGGCGTCGTCGAACAGGATGTTGCCGATGCGTGCGTCGCCCCAGCACAGCGCCGGCTCGACGTCGGAAGGCATCTTCGATTCGAGCAGATCGAATGCCCGTTCCACGAGCGGGTAGCTCCGTCCTTGCAGCACCCACGCGAGGTACTCACGGTCACGCTTCAGCTGATCGGCGGCGCTGATCACCGGCAGTTCCGAGAGCTTGCCACCGCGCCGGTCCGTGCGATGCACGGCGATCATCGCGTCGAGACCGTTGCGCCAGATGCGACCCCGAACGTCCGGCGTGACGGCGTGCAGCCATCCGTCGACGTGATACGGCGGGTTGTCCGTCGGCGCCCGCCCGTCGACTCGCGTCATCACGAAGAAGCGAGCGCCGATCGCAGACGAGTCGGGCTCATACCAGAGAATCTCGGGCACCGTTAGGCCCGCTTCATACAACGCGCGGATGACGTCCACTTGCGTCTCGAACACGGTGTCGGGAAAGACCTGATGACCGCTCGGCTCCAAGCGCACGGCGAGCCCTCGCGTGCGACGCTCACCGCCGTCGGTCCAGGCCGCGTCCACGAGAATCGTCTCGTTCGAAAATCCTGAATACGCGGGACCGCCGAGACCCGAAAGCGACACATCCGGGACGCCGAGCTTTCGCGCGAGCCACACCGCGAAGTCGCGGCGAAACAGGCCTTCGTCGCGCTGCGCTGCGATGGGCACGAAGCCTAACCGAGCTTCGGAATGATCGATTTGTACTCGAGGTACTGCTCGAGCCCTTCTTTGCCGAACTCGCGTCCGATGCCCGAGGACTTGTAACCACCGAACGGCGCGATGAAGTCCATCACGTACGTGTTCACGGCGTACGTTCCGGTCCGGACACGACGGGCGATTTCGACGGCATGATCCGTGTCGTTCGTCCAGACCGATCCTGCAAGGCCGTAATCGCTGTCGTTGGCGATTCGAACGGCGTCGTCCTCATCCTCATACGGAATCACCGTGATGACGGGCCCGAAGATCTCTTCGCGTGCGATACGCATGTCGTTGTTCGCGTTCGCGAAAACGGTCGGCTGAACGTACCAGCCCCTCTCGATGCCGCTCGGGCGGCCGTTACCGCCGACCGTGACGCGCGCGCCTTCTTCTTGTCCGAGCGCGATGTACTTCTCCACGCGCTCTTGCTGGCGGCGCGCGACGAGCGGGCCGATTTCCGTCGCGGGATCCGCCGGATCGCCGACGTTCAGGCCGGACACCATCGACGAAATCGCATCGACGACTTCGTCGTAGCGATTGCGGCTTGCAAGGATGCGCGACTGCGCGACGCACGCCTGCCCGTTGTTCATAAGCGACGCGAGCTTCAGCCCCTCGGTCAGCACCCCGAGATCGGCGTCGTCGAGGACGATGCCGGCCGACTTGCCGCCGAGCTCCAAAGACACGCGCTTCAGCTGCTCGCCGCAAATGGCGCCGATCTTGCGGCCGACGGCCGTCGACCCCGTGAACGCGATCTTGTCGACGCCCGGATGACGAACGAGATACTCGCCGACGTCGCGTCCCGCGGGCACGATGCTGACGACGCCTTCGGGAATGCCCGCGGCTTCGATCATCTCCGCCATGAGCATGCCGTCGAGCGGCGTTTCTTGCGCCGGCTTCAGAACGATCGTGCAGCCGGCAACGAGCGCGGGCGCGAGCTTGGACATCGCCGTGAACTGCGGCACGTTCCACGGAATGATTGCACCGACCACGCCGACCGGCTCGCGGCGCACGATGACGTCGCTGCCGAAGACGCCTTGCCGCGTTTCTTCCCACGGATACGTCGCGCCGATCTGCAGGAACGCATTGAGAATCATCCAGGGCGTCGGCGCTTGTGCGATGTTCGAAAACGTAATCGGCGATCCCATCTCTTCGGTGATGAGCGCCGCCATCTCCGGCATGCGCGACGAGTAGAGCGCAGAGAAATTCGTAAGGATCGCAAGCCGCTCGTCGGGCGACATGCGCGGCCAGGGTCCGTTGTCAAACGCATTGCGGGCCGCTTCAACGGCGCGGTCGATATCGGCCTCCGTCCCTTCCGGCACCGCCGCGATGACTTCTTCGGTGTGCGGCGACACGACCTCGATCACTTGGGAGGTTGCCGGCGCAGTCCATCTGCCACCGATGAAAAGCTTGTCGTATGTGCGCACGGCGCACCCCTTTCGCAATGACAAACACCCTGTCGGATCTGCTAACACTCAATGTGCCAGGAAAGCGGCCTCCAGCACAAGCGAGAGCGGCTCTATAGCTCCGAATTCTCGACCCAACGGTCGAGCAGGCCGCGATCACCGTCGATCGTGATGTGGGGATCGCCCGGTTCCCTGCGCCCATAAAAGAACAGGAGCAAGTCACTCGGGGCCGCGTGGACCGTGGCGCCTGCCGGCGCGTCCTCGTCGTGATTCCAGGTAAAGCCCTCGGGCACCAAGCTCACCAGCCACGTCGCACCCTCACAGCGGAAGCGAAGCGCTTCGTTGTCGCCGCGAAGCTCCTTCACGTTCGGCCGGAAGTAGACGGCGTGCTTCAGATTGTCGAGGAACTCATCGATGCCGTCGATCGCCACCGCCGGATCGATGGACGGCTCACGGCCGAGGGTGAACAGCGCGTCGGCATGATGCACCGCGGTTTCGTGCAGTTGCCGTCGAGACCAAAATCGCACGTGCTTGTCCGATCCCCACGACCACATCGCGGCGTCAGCATCCGCGTTGCGCAAGTTCGCGACCAGCTCCTTGCCTCCCGAACGGATCCACTCCGGCAGCTCCGGCGGCGGCGGAACTTTCCAATTGATCTTCTCGCGTGCGAGGCGCTCTTGAGCAATTTCGGCGACCATCGCCCCCGCCCAGCGATGGACGCCGCCGAGGTGCTCGATCAAATCGGCCATCGTCCAATCCGGGCACGTCGGAACCTTTGCGTTCCAATCCGCACTCGCAATCGTGCCGGCGAGCGCTTCGATTTCCGTCCCGAGCCGGTCGCAATACCATTTGTGATCCGCCTGGTGACACGTGGCCGTCATGTTCCGAGAGTACCACCGGCCAGCGCACGCAGTGCATCGATCGCTTCGCGCGAGCGGGACCACGGCGACACGATCAAACGGTCAACACCCGCTTCAGCCCACCGGCGCACATCGCCGGGGCTCGGGTTCACCGCGCCGACAGAGATTTCGAACGCGAGATGCGAGCGGCCGGCATCAGCGCAGAGCTCGTGGAGCCGGGCGACGATCGGTCCGATCGACTCAACGTCCACATCCATGCCGACCCAGCCGTCTCCGGCACGTGCCGCACGACGTAAAGCCGCATCCGACATCCCACCGATAAGGACCGGTGGATGCGGCTTCTGCACCGGCTTCGGTTCGAAGGCAACCGCACCGAAATCCCAGAACTCGCCGTGATGCTCGATGACGTCCTCGGTCCAGAGTCGCTTGCAGACCTCGAGCGCTTCGTCGAGCCTGCGACCCCGCGAGGCAAAATCAAGCCCTGCCGCGCGCCACTCGGCTTCGAGCCACCCGGCGCCGACGCCGCAGATCGCACGCCCGCCGGATACGACGTCGAGCGTCTGTACGGCACGCGCGGCGACGAACGGATGCCGGAGCGCCAAGTTGTACACGTGCGTCGCAAGACGAATGCTGTGCGTCTTGCCGGCGAGAAACGACAAGTACGCAAACGCATCGAACACGGGCGTGCGTGGCGGCACCGGCGGATGGTCGTCGCCTCGGTGAGGTGAGCCCGCCATGGCGACCGGAAAGACCAAGTGCTCCGGCAGCCATACCGATTCGTACCCAAGCTTTTCGGCTTCGAGCGTAACATCGACGAAGAACGCAGGGTTCAGTCGCCCGAGTGCGACGCCGAGCTTCACGGCGAAAACGACTCGCCGTCTCGGCGCCAGCCGCCGGCCGCGAAGTTGCCGCCGTCGACATGAAGCGTCGTTCCGGTGACGAAGCGTGAAAGATCCGACGCGAGGAAAACGACGGCGCCGGCGACATCGTCGGGATGGCCACGCACCGGGAGCGGCGTTCGCGGATCGCCGAGATCCCCGACGCCGGGCGTCGGGATGACATCCGGCGCAACGCAGTTCACGCGGATATTTTTGGAACCAAGCTCGAGTGCGAGCGATTTCGTGAGATTGTCGACGGCAGCCTTCATCGCCGCATAGATCGCATACCCCGGCGCCGCGCGATGCGCCTCAATCGACGTGATGTTGATGATCGATCCGCCGGACGCCGACATGAGCGGCACGACTCCCCGGATGAAACGTGTGACGCTCGTGAAGTTCTCACGCACCAGCGCGTCCTGACCCTTCTCGTTCACGTCCATAAACGCGGCATGGAACCCACCGCCGGCGTTGTTCACCAAGACGTCTACACGGCCGAATTCACCGCCGACACGGTCACAGAACTCACCAACCGCGTCGCCGTCGCGAACATCGAGGACGGCGGACAGCGAGCGCCGCCCGGTGCCGTCGATCTCTTTCGCGACGATCGCCAGGTTGTCGCCATCGCGATCGCACAGCGCGACGTCTGCACCGAACCGCGCGAGCGCGAGCGCAACCGCCCTTCCGATGCCGGCGGCCGCGCCGGTCACGACTCCAATGCGCCCGGCGAGCAACGGAGTAGACGTGTCGAGAGCCATCGCGGCGGTACGGTACTGCTCCGCCCGCACCCTCGTCTACCACGGACAAACCAGGGAAGAAGGAACTCGCCGTGGCTCGTCGAATACTGTGCGATACCTCACTCGGGCAAGGGGCTCTTGAAGACACTCCTTCGTTCCATTCTGGTTGCGGCCGTGCTGATCGCGTCCGCCGCCATGCCGTCGGCAAGCCCGGCGCAGGGACTCACGCAGGAGAAGTGCGCAGGCACCGAAACGCTTGCACCCACCGTATGGAAGAGCGTCGGAGACGTGCTCGAGAATCTCTTGTTCGCCGATGGATCCATCTGGATCTCCGACTCGACGGCGGGCAAGATTCGCCGGTTCGACCACGCAGGGAACGAAGGCACCGGGCTTGCCGTCGCGAGTCCCGGCGGGCTCGCGGAAGCGCCGGACGGAACGATCTTCGGGGGTGCAGGCGACGGCTTGCCCAACGCGCTCACGCGCGCGCATCTGTCGAAGGTCATTCGCTTTTCGCCGACGAATCCGGCCGGATATACGACCGTCGGCGAAGGCTTCAACATGGTGAACGGCCTCACGCTGTCACCGGGCGGCGACCTCTACTTCTCCAACGACGTCGATTACGGATTGATGATGATCCCAAGCGCCACCACAACGCCCGGGACGCCGGCCGAGCTGGCACACATCTGGGGAACGAACGGGCTCGTCATCGATCCTGCGGGTCAAAACCTGTACGCGAACATCACATTCGACCAACGGTCCCCCATCGAAAGGATTCCGCTCGCGGCGCCGGGTACGCACGCCACCGTAGCGCAGCTGAGCCTTGGTGTTGTTTCGCTGGAGCCGAATGTCTATGGAAGCCCCGACACCGACGCCCCGCTGCTCGGCGTGAAGGGGCTGGACGACATCACGCGGGACGCAGCCGGAAATCTCTACCCCGTGGCGAACGGCACCGGGGAACTGCTCCGGGTGAACCCGGCGACAGGCGCCGCGTGTCTCATCACGGGCGGCCTTCAGAACCCGTCGAGCGTGCGCATCGCACCGGAAGGCTCCGCGTTCTCCGATCTCAACCCGGCGACGCTCGACTTCTATATCACTGAGTTTTCCGGCAACGTCCGCATCGTGCGCTACGTACCGTAACAGCCGCCCCGAGAGAGTACGCTGCGGGTGGGCGTCAACTGAGGGAGGGGTCAATGAAGCGGATCACTGCGTCGACGACGGTGCGCGTCGAACCGCAAACAGCATTCGAGTATGTCGCCGACATCACCAAGCACGCGGAATGGGCCAATCCCAAGTCGGGTCTGCTGATCGAGCACGTGGGCGGTACCGGCGCCGGCGCGACGTATAAGTCCAGCCAGAAGTTCCTCGGCCGCGATGCCGGGGCCGCCATCACCGTTACCACTTTCGAGCCGGGACAACGATTTGCTTTCGACGCCGTTGAGCACGGCAAGCGATTCGGGCACAGCTTCACGTTCGCGCCGGCAGACGGCGGAACCACCATCACGCGCGATATCGACGCGCCACTTCCTCCCGTGGTGTCGCTGTTCGCGGCGCCTGCCATACGGAAAGAAGCCCAAGCCGGCCTCGAGATGCTCCGAGAAAAGCTCGAGGCGAAGTAGCTACACCGGTTCGACCGTCACCGGAATGCCGTTCAAGACGGCGTTGCCCGACAACGCGTCGATCAAGTCGGCCGGCGCGAGGACATTGCTGATCTCTCCTTTTTCCCCGCTCCAGCCATGCGGAATGCTGACGACCCCGGGCATCACCGCGTCGGTGATCTCGGCCACGACCCCGATCGATCCCGCAGACGATGTGACGCTGGCGAGCTCTCCATCTTTCACGCCGAACCGCTCGGCGTCGTGGGGATGAATGTGCATCGTGCACGTGTTGGTCCCGCCCGAGAGCATCGGCAACGTGTGCATCCAAGAGTTGTTCGAGCGCAACTGACGCCGCCCGACAAGAACCATGCCGCCGTTGCGGCGCCGCGTCATCGACGCGCGAAGCCTTTCGATGTCGGCGGCTATCGGCTCCGGCGCCAATTCGATCTTTCCGGTTGGCGTTCGCAAGACTTCCGGAATCCGCGGAACGAGCGGGCCGAGATCGATGCCGTGCGGATTCGCTTCGAGCACCGCGAGCGAGAGGCCGTCCGGCTTGCGGCCGAACGCTTCGCCGAACGGTCCGGTCCGCAGCATGATGTCGATGAGCCGTTCGGGACCCGTGCGATCGGCGACTTCTTTCCACGCGAGGTCGGCGTCCGCGCCGAACGCCGGAGAAGATGGGTTGGTAAGCCCGCGCTGAAGCACGTCCCGCGCGACCATCTCATCGAATGCGGCGACGTCGGCGTGCGGACCTTGGCCGGCAACGATCGCGGCGAGCCGCAGGAGTATCTCCCACTCCGGCATCGCGCCGTCGGCGAGCGGTACCGACGGCGGCGAATAGTTCGCGATGTTGCGGCACGATAAAAGATAGAAGGCGTAATCGTAATGACCGCGGCTGAGTGCGGACTCCGCCGGCAGGATCACGTCGGCATGACGCGTCGTCGGATTGATGTAGATGTCGACGGAAACCATGAAGTCCAAGCCGGCAAGGGCGAGGTCGAGACGCTCGGAGTCCGGCGTTGAGACGACGGGGTTCCCCGCGAGGGAGATGAAGCCACGGATCTGACCGTGGCCCGGCGTCAGAATCTCTTCGGCCAAGCACGCAACGGGCAGCTCGCTGAACACCTCCGCGAGCCCGCGGACGCGACTCCGGTGCCGCCCGATCTTCACGCCTCGGCCGATGCCCGGCTTGCCGTGTGTCGTCGGGCCCCCGGCCGCCGGGGTCGTGAACATCGCTCCGCCAACTCGGTCGAGATTGCCGGTCAACACATTGATCACGTCGACGAGCCACGACGCAATCGTTCCGAACTCCTGCGTGCAGGTTCCGATGCGCCCGTACACGACGGCGCGGTTCGCCACGGCGATTTCACGTGCGAGCCGCTCGATGATGTCGTCCCCGATGCCGCATATTTCCGCAACGCGGGCCGGCGTGAATTCTTTCGCGAGCTCGCGCACTTCTTCAATGCCGTTCGTGTGCTCAAGGAGAGCACCGGGTTTCGTCAGGTCGTTTGCGAACAGGGAATTCACGATGCCGAACAAGAACTGTGCGTCGGTGCCGGGGACGATGAAGTGATGTTCGTCGGCTTCCTTCGCCGTTTGCGTGCGGCGCGGATCGATGACGACGAGCTTCCCTCCGCGGCGCCGCAACGAACGAATGCGCCCGGGGAGGTCGGGTGCCGTGAAAAGGCTGCCGTTGGATGCAAACGGGTTTGCCCCGAGCATCAACATGTAATCCGTCCGGTCGATGTCTGGAATCGGAATCGATATGCCGGTACCGAACATCAAGCCGGAGCTGAGCTGCTTCGGCATCTGATCGACGCTCGTGGCGGAGAAGAAATTCTTCGTGCTGAGCGCTTTGATCAGCACGCGGCCGTAGAGCGACCCGGCGAGGTTATGCACGTTGGGGTTGCCGAGGTACAGGCCGACAGCGTCGCGGCCGTGCTGGTCGAGGATCGGCCGCAGCCCCGCATCGACGCGCTCGAACGCTTCGTCCCACGTCGCCTCGCGGAATTCGTCGCCTTCACGAACAAGAGGGGTCCGAAGGATGTTGGGGTCGCTCTCGAGCTCGGTGAGCGCGACGCCCTTCGGGCAGAGGTACCCGTGACTGAACACGTCCTCTTTGTCACCGCGGACCCGTACAAGCTCGCGGCCCTCGATCGTGAGCTCGAGGCCGCAGGTTGCCTCGCACAGGGGGCAGGTACGGATGGCGGTTCGCTGCTCGGGCATCGTCGCTCCCTTCGCTCCAAGGCAACTCTACGTGGATGCCCGGCGATGATGCGATTCTGAGGCAGTTCGCATCGAACCTCATCTGCGGCGACAATAGGCCTGATGACCACACCAAAACTCGAAGGTATCCCCGTCGTCGACGAGACGCCCGTCGAGATTCCCGCCACCACCAAGAGCTTCAGCGAGTTCGGCGTCAGCCCCGAGATAGTGAAGGCGCTTGCGATGCGCAATGTCGCGGGAACCTTCGCCATTCAATCCCTGGTTCTGCGAGATGCCATTGCAGGGCGGGACGTCCTGGCCCGGTCCCGGACGGGATCCGGCAAAACGCTTGCGTTCGCGGTACCGATCATCGAGCGTCTGAAGGACGGCGAAAAAAGGCCGTCGGCCCTCGTTCTCGTCCCGACTCGCGAGCTCGCATCCCAGGTAGCCGAGGAGTTTCGCGGGATTGCCGACGTGAAGCACTTGACCGTCGCGACGATCTACGGCGGTGTCGGCTTGAACGAGCAAGCGAAAAAGGGCGCCAAGGCCGCCGTCCTCATCGCGACGCCCGGTCGCCTGCTCGACCTCGTGCGGCGGAAAATGCTGAAGCTGGACAACGTGCGCATTTGCGTGCTCGACGAAGCCGACAGGATGCTCGACATGGGCTTCCTTCCCGACGTCCAGCGAATCCTTGCGCTTCTTCCGCAAGAGCGACAGACAATGTTGTTCTCTGCGACCCTCGACGGCGAAGTGGGGAGACTGGCGCAACGATTCACCCACGACTCGGTTTTGCACGAGGTGCACGACGACCGGCCGACTGTTGCCGAAGCGAAGCACTTGTTCATATCCGTGAAAGCAGAAGGAAAGCTCAATGCACTCGTCCGGGAGCTGGCCGGTGAGCGAGGCTTGACACTCATTTTCGTGCGAACGAAAAGAGGCGCCGACCGGCTGGGGCGGCAACTTGCCGCCGAAGGTTTTCGAGCGCACGCGATGCACGGCGACATGACGCAATCGGCTCGCGAACGAACGCTGGCTCGTTTCGCTGCCGGCGGCGCCGATGTGCTCGTTGCGACCGACGTCGCGGCGCGCGGCCTCGACCTGGAACACATTACGCACGTGGTCAACTACGACCCGCCGGACGACGAGAAGTCGTACGTGCACCGCGTCGGCCGGACGGCCCGCGCCGGGCGCACCGGTACCGGCATCACGTTCGTGACCCCCGAACAGCGCGGCGACATGAGCCGCATCGCCAAACGACTGAAGCTCGACGCCGAGTTCTTGGAGTCGGGCATGAAGCTCGCCGCGCCGCAGAAGGTGTACTCGGGCGGTCGCGGCCCGAACCGCATGCTCGGGCGCCGGCCGCGCCGCAAATTCTAATCAGGACGCAACGCTCTTCGTACCCAAGATCCGGCCGCACCAAGTACCAGCGCGAATGCGAGCAACACCGCGACGTCGATCCCGGTCGACGGTAAGGCTTTGTGTTCGCCCAGAACGTGCGCCGGAGCAGCTTCGACCACGACGTCGCCTTCCATGTTCGTCAGCGGGTTGTTCTTCGCCGCTCCCCCATGGACGGTGCAGATGTAGTGGTAAGTCCCGGCCTTGGTAAACGTAAAACGGAACGGGAAGCCGTCCGCCCGGTGAACGCCCGAATCCCAGAGTGGATGGCCCCCTTCGGCGTCCGAAGACGTCGTGGAGTGTCCCGGGCAGCGGACCGGGACCGGATCGGGCAATTGGAAGTACGGCGATTCGCAGTTCGGCGCCGGGTCGTCGGCGGATTCCTGGTACTGCCATTCGACCGTGTCGCCGACGGCGATCGTGACGTGGGCAGGGGCGAACGCAAATTCCTTCATTGCGACGACGGTCGTGGTGGCGGCAGTTGCCGGAGTCAGCGTCGAGCCTGCAATCGCGAGCAACGCCGCGAGGACCAGCCGGGCCTTCACGCGCTGAGTCACAAAAGGAATACGCCTCGACGGGCGAGAGAGATTGCGAATCCCGTAGATTACGAGCGGAGGCGACCCCATCTGATGGATATTCGACGAGACTTCGGCAGTCCCCTTCACGAGTCGATGCGTACCAACATGGCTTCCTTTGAGCGTGTCGGCGTCGAGCCCGATGGCCTGCGCCATGCTGCCGTCGCCGTCACCATCATGCGGAACGAGAAAGACGAGGCCTGCTTTCTCATCACGAGACGACCGGCGTCGATGCGTCGGCACGCCGGTCAGTGGGCGCTTCCCGGAGGCCGCCTCGACGCTGGAGAGACCCCGGTGATCGCCGCGATACGCGAGATACGCGAAGAGGTCGGGCTTGCCGTACAAGAAACGGAGATCGTCGGAACGTTGGACGACTATCCCACGCGGTCCGGCTTTCTCATCACGCCGATCGTCGTGTGGAGTGAGGAGCCGGCCGAATTTGTCCTCGACCCGGCGGAGGTCGAGTCCGCGCATCTCGTGCCGCTTGTCGAGCTCGAGCGCGAAGAGGTGCCGCGGTTCATCGACGGTGCCGATCCCGAGCGGCCGGTCATTCAAGTTCCGCTGTACGGACACTTTGTGCACGCGCCGACGGCTGCCATCCTCTATCAGTTTCGCGAGATCGCGATGTACGGACGCCCGACGCGTGTCGCTCACTACGACCAGCCGCCGTTCGCATGGCAATGAACGTGGATCCGTTTTCTGGGTCGTCGCTGGAAGATCCGTACCGGCTGTACGAGAGGCTCCGACACGACGCACCCGTGTACCAGCTGCCGGAAACCGGCATCTGGTTTGTGACGCGTCACGACGATCTGGTCGAAGCGGCGAGTAAGCCCGAGATCTTTTCGAGTCACATCTCCGCGATCGTGTACGCAGGAGCTGGGACGAACGCAGTCGTCGTGCCCGCCGATCCCGACGCCATCGGCGCCGTGGACGTGCTCGCAACACAAGACCCGCCGGTGCACACCGCGCAGCGCAAGCTGCTCAACCGTGCATTCGTCGCGTCGCGTATGGCGCTTCTCGAGCCGCAGATCGTCGCGCTCCTCGATGAGAAAATCAGCCCTCCGCTTGCGCGCGGAACCGTCGAATGGATGGAAGAGATCGCGAATCCGCTTCCGGTCTCGATGATCGCCGGCCTCCTGGGATTACCCCAGAGCGATCTCGGACGGCTGAAGGCGTGGGCCGACGCGGGTATCGACCTGTTGTCGGGCGTATCGACAATGGAGCGGATGGCCGACGCATGGCAAGAGATGATCGGGTTTCTTTCGTACTTGCGCGAGCGGCTCGCGACGCCGGCGCCCGAATCGATCACGGCGACCATCGCCGAGGCCGTTGCGCGCGGCGACTTGTCCGATCGCGAAGGCGTGTCGCTGCTGCTGCAGCTCGTCATTGCCGGCAGCGAGTCGACCGCCGGCTTGCTCGGCAGCGCCGCCCGCAGGCTTGCAGAAGACGAGGAGCTGCAAGATTCGCTCCGAAAGGACCCAGCACGGATTCCGGTCTTCCTCGAGGAGTCGGTTCGCCTCGAGTCGCCGTTCCGCGGGCATTTTCGGGTGACCACTCGGGAGACGGAACTCGGCGGCGTGAAGCTCCCGGAAGGTGCGCGCGTCATGCTGATGTGGGGTTCGGCCAACCGCGACGAGAAGGCGTTTGCGAACGCCGGCGCCGTCGATATGGAACGCGAGCACCCGTACGCTCACGTCGGTTTCGGATCCGGGATTCACTTTTGCATTGGAGCGCCGCTGGCACGGCTGGAAGCGAGGATCGTCGTTCAGGCGCTCCTAGAACGCACGACGACATTCCGGCTATCCCGTGGTGCGCCGTCGCCGCGCCACGTTCCGAGCGTCTTCGTGCGCCGCCTGACGCACTTGCACCTCGAGCTTATTTCGTCAGGTGACGCTTCAGTCGCTTGAGGCGCGCATCCCATTCCGATCCGGCCTCCGCCATCCACGCGACGGCTTCGCTCATCGGCTCCGGCGTCAAGTGAAACCGAACCTCTCGCCCGTCGCGTTCTCCCGCCACCAGACCGGCATCGCCGAGGGTCGATAGATGCTTCGTGATGGCCTGTCGCGTTACCGGGATGTGCTCTGCGATCTCGGTCGCAGTCATCGCGCCGTTTTCGGTCAGCACGGTGACGACCTTGCGCCGCGTCTCGTCGCCGAGCGCGGAAAACACTGCGCCGATCTTCTCGTCCTTCATCTGGTGACTCCGATTGTCTCATGAACGGCCGGCACATCCGTTCCGGTCTCTCGCACGGTGATCCTCGTTCCGTCGCGTTCTTCTTCGAGGTCTATCTCGACGCGGCTTCCGGGAACCCGCACCGGCCCTCGCGTCGTACGCACGAAAGGCATCCAGCGGAACGCGAGGCGACGGCCCGGAACCACTTCCTCGATTGTGACGCCTCGCACCGCTCCGTCCTCCCACGAAAATTCGATGTGCGAGCCGGGCTCGATCCGTTCGACGCGGGCGGTCGCGCCGAACCATTCCGACAGACCGTCCGGCTCGACGAGCGCCTGCCACGCGACATCGGAACCGACGTCCACGACGACGGACTTCTCGACGAAGGGCGGTTTCACGGGGACATTATATGCAACCGCTTGGTTGCGCGTCCAGCTTTGACGAGCTAGCATGAGCAACCCAATGGTTGCACCTTAGGAGGCGAGCCATGAGCGAAGTCATCCCTCTCGGGCCCGGCGCGCGCGCACCGGAACGCATCGAAGATACGGCTCTCACCGTGCTGTTTCGCCGGCGGACGGTGTTTCTGCGGGCGCCGATCATGGACAACGTCGCAGGAGACGTCGCCGCCCAGTTGCTCGCACTCGATCACATTTCCGACGAGCCGATCACCCTCTATATCGATTCACCGGGAGGCGACATCAGCGGGCTCTTCACGATTCATGACACGATGCAAACGCTCCGGTCGAAGGTCAACACGCGATGTCTCGGCATGGCCGCGTCGGCGGCGGCCGTCATCCTCGCCGCCGGCACCGGCGTGCGATCGGCGACGCCGAATGCCCGCGTGATGCTGCACCAGCCGGCCGGCGGCATTGGGCGAGGAACGGCGAAAGACATCGAAATCGCCGCGAAAGAGTTCCTTTTTCTCAAGAGGCGGCTCGAAGAGATCCTCGCCGAGCGGACGGGACAGTCGATCGACAAGATCCGGGACGATACCGACCGCGACTTTTGGATGTCAGCGCAAGAGGCCCTCGAATACGGAGTCATCGACGAGATCGCGACCCCGGAAACCACGACGCGATCGGCCTCTTCGAAATAGCCCGCTACGCCACGCGGTCGGAAACACTCGCTGAACCCGGCGGGTTCCGCCATCCCGTGATCGGGGAAGAGCAAGCGCTGCGGAAGCTCCTTGCGCACTCTGATCAGGACGGCTTCTGGAAAGAGCGATTTCCGACGGTGCTTATGATGTCGCCGCCGGAAGACGGCAGCACGGCGCACACCGCGTAGATCGCTACGGCCGCAGCGGCGCGGGGAGCAACGTTTCGCCCATGAGGTGGCGGTCGACGGCCGCCGCCGCCGAGCGGCCTTCCGCGATCGCCCACACGATGAGTGACTGACCGCGGCCCATGTCACCGGCGACGAACACGCCGGGAACGTTCGTCATCCAATTGTCGTCACGCTTCACATTGCCGCGCGCGTCGATCTCAACACCGAGCTGTTCCAGCAAGCCGTTGCGTTGCGGTCCCGCAAATCCCATCGCCAACAGAACGAGATCGGCTTTGAGATCGAATTCGGTGCCGGGAACCGGCTCGAAGCTCGGGCGCCCGTCGCGCATAACCATCTCGACCTCACGTCCGCGCAACGTGCGCACGTTCTGGTCTTCGTCGCCGACGAAATCGTCGGTCGCGACGGAGAACACACGCTCGCCGCCCTCTTCGTGCGCAGCCGAGGTGCGGAAGATGAGCGGCCACAGCGGCCACGGGTTGCCAAGCGCACGCTCCTCCGGCGGTCGCGGCATGATTTCGAGCTGATGAACGGACAGCGCTCCTTGGCGGTGCACGGTTCCCAAACAGTCGGCGCCGGTGTCGCCGCCGCCGATGATGATCACGTTTTTGTCGTGCGCAGTGATCTCGGGCTCGGAGAGCGTGCCTTCCTGAACCTTGTTCGAGCTCGTCAAGTAGTCCATCGCGAAATGAATGCCCTTGAGGTCGCGTCCCGGCACCGGAAGATCGCGCGGAATCGTCGAGCCGCCGGCAAGGACGATCACATCGAATTCATTGCGAAGGTCGGACACGACGACGTTCTCACCGATGTTCGCGTTGCAACGAAACTCTGTCCCTTCGGCACGCATTTGGTCGAGCCGACGGTCGAGTATGCGCTTTTCCATCTTGAATTCCGGAATGCCGTACCGAAGCAACCCGCCCGGCCTTCCGGCGCGCTCGAATACGACGACGTCGTGTCCGGCACGGGTCAGCTGCTGCGCGGCGGCGAGGCCGGCCGGTCCCGACCCAACGACGGCGACTTTCTTACCGGTTTTCGTCGCCGGCGGCATCGGCGCGACCCAGCCTTCGGCGAAGGCGCGATCGATGATCGTGACCTCGATCGCCTTGATCGAGACCGGGGGCGCGTTGATGCCGAGAACGCACGCTCCTTCGCACGGCGCCGGACACAGCCGTCCGGTGAACTCCGGGAAGTTGTTCGTCGCGTGCAAACGTTCGATCGCGTCGCGCCAGTCGTCGCGGTACGCGAGGTCGTTCCATTCGGGAATGAGATTGCCGAGCGGGCAGCCGCTATGACAGAAGGGAACACCGCAATCCATGCAGCGAGCCGCCTGCGTCTTGATGTTGACGAGGGGCAGCGGCTGGTAAACCTCTTTCCAATCGGCAAGGCGTTCGTCGAGCGCGCGATAGTGGATCGATTCGCGCTCGTATTTGATGAAGCCGCCCTTCTCACCCATGCGCGGCCGCCATCACTGCCTCTTCAACGGACTCGCCGCGTTCCTGCGCCATTCGCGTCGCTTCGAGCACGCGCTTGTAGTCCTTCGGCATGACTTTCACGAAGCTCTCGGCCGCCTTGTACCAGTCGGCGAGAATCACGTAGGCGACCCCGGATTGCGTGCTCGCGTAGTGCTTTTCGACCACGGCGTGCAAGAAACGTTCGTCCTCTTCGTTCAGAGGATCGAGGTCGACCATCTCGGTGTTGAGGTTCGCCGCAAACGTGCGGTCGGGATCGTAGATGTACGCAACGCCGCCCGACATTCCCGCGCCGAAGTTTCGCCCGGTCTTGCCGAGGATGACTGCGTGGCCACCGGTCATGTACTCGCATCCGTGGTCGCCGGTCCCTTCGACGACCGCCGTCGCGCCGGAGTTCCGAACGCAGAAGCGTTCGCCGACGACGCCTCGAATGAACGCTTCGCCGCCGGTGGCGCCGTACAGGATCACGTTGCCGGCGATGATGTTTTCGGACGCCCGGAACTTCGCCGTGCGATCAGGATGCACGATGACGCGACCACCCGACAAGCCTTTGGCCAAGTAGTCGTTCGCATCTCCTTCGAGCTGCAGCGTGATGCCGCGCGGGATGAACGCGCCGAACGACTGCCCGGCCGATCCGCGGAAGTGCAAACGGATTGTGTCGTCGGGCAATCCTTCGCTTCCCCACCGCTTCGAGATCTCGTAGCCGAGCATCGTGCCGACCGTACGGTTCACGTTTCGTATCGGCAGCTCGATCGACACCGGGGTGCCACTGTCCAAGGCGGGCCGGCAGAGCTCGATGAGCTCGTTGTCCAGCGCCTTGTCGAGGCCGTGATCCTGCGTGCCGGCGTTGTGACGAATCACGTCGCCGCCGAGCTCCGGAACGTGCAAGATCGGCGTCAGGTCGATGCCGTCGGTCTTCCAATGTCGAATGGCTTTTTCGGTATCGATGAGCTCCGCGTGCCCGATCGCTTCGTCGAGCGTGCGGAAGCCGAGCGCTGCGAGATACTCACGCACCTCTTGTGCGACGAAGCGCATGAACGCCATGGCATGCTCGGGCTCACCGTCGAAGCGCTTGCGCAGTTCGGGGTTCTGCGTCGCGATGCCGACCGGGCACAAGTCGAGGTGACAAACGCGCATCATGATGCAACCGATCGCAACGAGCGGCGCCGTGGCGAAACCGAACTCGTCAGCGCCGAGCAGCGCACCGATGATGACGTCGCGACCCGTCTTGAGCTGCCCGTCGACCTGCACGACGATGCGGTCGCGCAAGCCGTTGAGCAACAGTGTTTGCTGTGTTTCGGCCAGCCCGAGTTCCCACGGGCCGCCCGCGTGCTTGATCGACGACAGCGGAGAAGCGCCCGTGCCGCCGTCGTGACCACTGATGAGCACGACATCGGACTTCGCCTTGCAGACACCGGCCGCGACGGTTCCGACGCCGACCTCGGCGACGAGCTTGACGTGTACACGTGCCGTCGGGTTCGAGTTTTTCAGATCGTGAATGAGCTGCGCGATGTCCTCGATCGAATAAATATCGTGGTGGGGCGGCGGCGAAATGAGACCGACGCCCGGCGTTGCGAAACGCGTCTTCGCGATCCACGGATAGACCTTCTTGCCGGGTAACTGTCCGCCTTCACCCGGCTTCGCGCCCTGTGCGATCTTGATCTGTAAGTCGTCCGCGTTCGCAAGGTACAGCGACGTGACACCGAATCGCGCGGATGCGACTTGGCGAATTCGGCTCTTGCGCAAATCGCCGAAAGCGTCGATGTCGTCGCGCTCGGCATCTTCGCCGCCTTCGCCGGAGTTCGAGCGGCCACCAAGCCGGTTCATCGCGATCGCGAGCGTTTCATGCGCCTCTTGCGAGATCGACCCGTACGACATTGCGCCGGTCGCGAAGCGCTTCACGATGTCCTCGATGGGCTCGACCTCTTCGATCGGCACCGGTGGACGCTGGTCCATGCGGAGCTTGAACAATCCGCGTAGCGTCGCGACGTTACGCGCCTGCTCGTCCACGGCCGCCGAGTATTTCTTGAACACGTCGTAGCTTTCGTCCCGGACCGCTTGGCGAAGCAGCGCAACGACTTCGGGGTTGAAAAGGTGGTATTCGCCCTCGCGGCGCCACTGGTAGTGACCGCCAACCTCGAGCCCGCGATGCGCACGCGCTTGCGACCGTTTGGGGTAGGCAATCGCGTGTCGCACTGCGACCTCGCGCGCGATCCCTTCCAAGTCGGCGCCGCCGAGACGGCTGACCGTCCCGGTGAAGTATTGATCGACGACCTCGTGCGACAAGCCGATCGCTTCGAAGACTTGCGCGCCCGTGTACGACGCGACGGTCGAGATGCCCATCTTCGACATCGTCTTCAGCACGCCTTTGCCGAGCCCCTTCACGTAGTTGTAGATCGCCTTCTTCGGATCGATGCCCGTCAGGTCCCCGCGCGCGATCATGTCTTCGATCGTTTCGAACGCGAGGTAAGGGTTCACCGCCCCACCGCCGAAGCCGACGATGCATGCGATGTGATGCACCTCGCGCGCGTCGCCGGTTTCGACGACGACGCCGACCTTCGTGCGAGTCTTCTCGCGAATCAAGTGATGGTGGACCGCCGCCGTCAGCAACAGCGATGGGATCGGCGCCATTTCTGCGTCGGAGTTCCGGTCGGACAGAATGATGATGCGCACGCCTTGGGTGATGGCGTAGCTGATTTCCTGGCACGTCGCGTGCAGCGCGAGCGCGAGAGCCTTGCCACCGCCGGCGACCGGATACAAGCCGTAGAACGTCTGCGCTTTGAAGCCCGGCAGGTTGCCGTCCTCATCGATCGAGACTATCTTCGCGAGCTCGTCGTTGTCGATAACCGGATACGGCAGCATGACTTGCCGGCACGACGCCGGGCCCGGCTCGAGCACATTCTGTTCAGGACCAAGCGTCGATCCCATCGCGGTAACCAATTCCTCGCGAATCGCATCGAGCGGTGGGTTCGTCACCTGCGCGAACAGCTGGCGGAAGTAGTCGAAGAGCATGCGTGGCCGCGACGAGAGCGCCGCGAGCGGTGCGTCGTTGCCCATCGAGCCGACCGGCTCACCCGCCTGGAGCGCCATCGGGGCGATGAGAACACGGAGCTCTTCTTCGGTATATCCGAACGTTTGCTGGCGGCGCAGTACCGATTCGTGTGTCGGGATCGGACGCTCGCGCGGCGGCAAATCGCGAAGATGCATGGCGCCCGCGTGGAACCACTCTTCGTAGGGAAGCTCGGCCGCAAGCTCGTCTTTGATCTCGTCGTCGCCGATGATGCGGCCCTTCGACGTGTCGACGAGGAAGATCTTGCCCGGCTGCAAACGGCCCTTCTTCACCACTTTCGCGGGATCGATGTCGAGGACCCCGACCTCCGACGCCATCACGACGAAGTCCTGGTCGGTCACCCAGTAACGCGACGGACGCAAACCATTGCGATCGAGAACGGCGCCGATGACGGTTCCGTCGGTGAACGCGATCGACGCGGGACCATCCCACGGCTCCATCAACGATGAGTGAAACTGATAGAACGCGCGCCGGTCGCGCTGCATCGTGCGGTGGTTCTCCCACGCTTCCGGAATCATCATCAGCACGGCGTGCGGCAGCGAACGACCCGCCATATGCAGCAGCTCTAAGCACTCGTCGAAGGACGCGGAGTCGCTCGCGCCGGGCGTGATGACGGGGAACAGCCGCCTGATGTCGCCGGGCAAGTTGTCGCTTCGCATCAGCGCTTCGCGCGCGCGCATCCAGTTTCGGTTGCCCTGAAGCGTGTTGATCTCACCATTGTGCGCAATCATTCGGTACGGGTGCGCGAGCGGCCAGGACGGGAATGTGTTCGTCGAAAAGCGCGAGTGCACGAGCGCGAGCGCAGTCTCGATTCGTTCGTCTTTGATATCGGGGAAGAAGTCCGGCAGCTGCGGGCATGTGAGCATACCTTTGTAGATGAATGTGCGCGCCGACAAGCTTGGGAAGTACACACCCGCTTCGTGCTCGATGCGCTTGCGCAATACGTACACGAGGCGCTCGAGCTCCATGTTCTCTTTGCCGTTGCCGTCGATGAAGAGCTGACGGAAGACCGGCATTGCCTCTCGTGCTTGAACGCCGATCATCGAATCGTCATACGGCACGTCGCGCCATCCGATGACTTCGAGATCTTCCGCGAGCGCGAGTGCTTCGATCGCCGCGACCGCCTCGTCGCGGGCTTCATCGGCGCGCGGCAGGAAAGCCATCCCGGCCGCATAAGAGCCGGGGGGCGGAAGCTCGAATCCGGCGACCTCGCGGAAGAAACGGTCGGGCATCTGAATGAGCACGCCGGCCCCGTCGCCGGTGTTGTTTTCGGCGCCGGTCGCGCCGCGGTGCTCGAGGTTCAGCAGCGCAGTGATCGCGAGGCGCAGGATCTCGTAGCTCCGGCGGCCCTTCATGTCGACGACGAAGCCGACGCCGCACGCGTCCCGCTCGAATTGCGGGTCGTAGAGGCCTTGTTGTGGAGGTATGCCGGTAGACATGCGTCACCCCGTAGCGGAAGAAACTGGATAAGGAGACCGCCCCGGGCGACGCTGCCCTGGGACCATCAGGTTACAACGAGATTCCAGCGGATCCAAATGTTTTGTTCCAGAGGGTTGCCCAGGTCAGACGAGGTTTGACGGACTGTCGTGGGCAAGCCGTTCTCGTTTACTAAGCGGATCCGTCCGTCATGCACGACGCCCGATGAGTCGGTCCTCATGAACCGCGCCCGGAGAGACATCATGCGCCCCACGAAATCTCACTTCAGACACGAACCAGGTCCGGATTGAAATATGGTGCGGAAGAGTAAGTGTCCGGCCGCTCGGGGCCTCCGTTTGGTGGTGCTCGGCTGAGAGCGCGCTAGCCTGTCGCTTCGTGGAAATTCGCGAGGCGCATGATCACGAGTACGACGCGGCCGGCCATATTGCCGTCGAGGGATATCGCGATTTCTATCGCGACCGATTCGGCGACTACGAAGGCCGGCTGCGGGACATCGCTGCGCGGGCCGCTGCGGCACATGTACTCGTCGCGATCGACAACGGCGAGGTGGTCGGCACCGTGACGTATGTCTCCGATCCACGATCGGACTTCGCGCAACACGCCGAGCCGCACGAGGCGTCGATTCGCATGCTTTCCGTTGCACCGGCCCACAAACGACGGGGAATCGGCAAAGCGTTGTCGGTCGCATGCATCGAACGTGCGCGCGCGGAAGGAAAGCGCCGCATCGTGCTCCACGCCGACGAGATCATGCAAGCGTCACGTGCCCTCTACGAAAGTCTCGGCTTTCGCCGTGATCCGGCCCGCGACTTCGAGCCCGACGATGAAACCATGCTGTTGTGCTACGTGCTCGAGCTCCGAGGCGTGGATACGCTGTCGATGTGAACTTGCTCGATCGATCCTTTTACGCGCGCGATCCGTATCCGGCGCTCGCGGACTTGCGCACGAACGAACCCGTTTATCACGACTCCGAAACCGGCCTGTGGGCGCTGTTACGGTACGACGACATCGTTGCGGCCGAAAAGCGCACCGACGTGTTTTCCTCGGCGCACGGCAGCCGTCCGCTCAACGGGCCGCAGCCGTCGATGATCGATTCGGACGATCCGCTGCATCACCGTCGGCGCTCCCTCGTCGACAAGGGCTTTCGGGCGCGCAATGTTCTGTCGGTCGAACCGCATGTGCGCGAGATAGCGAGGGAACTCATCGACTGCGTCGCTTCGCTCGGCGCGTGCGATCTCGTCGGCGACCTGGCGGCTTCTTTGCCGATGATCGTCATCGCAGAGATGCTCGGCGTCCGCAAGGAGGACCGAGCGCTGTTGCAGCACTGGTCGGACACGATGATCTCCGGGGCCGACGGCATCGCGAACGTGACGGAAGACGTCCTGCGGTCGTACGCCGATTTCACGTCCTATATGGACGAGATCATCGAAGCTCGGCGGAAAGAGCCGCGGGACGACGTCATCAGCAAGCTGGTGCACGCAGAAATCGACGGAGAGCGGCTCAGTCACGAGGAGCTGATCGGTGAAGCACTTCTCATCTTGATCGGCGGCAATGAAACGACGCGGAGCGCGATTTCGGGCGGTCTTCTGGCGTTGATGCAGTTCCCCGATCAGCGGCGGCGCTTGGTGAATGACCCCTCTCTCCTACATTCAGCCGTCGAAGAAAGCCTTCGCTGGGTGACGCCCGTCATCAACATGGCGCGCACAACGACGCAAGACATCGGAGTTCGAGGAACCAGCATCCCGATTGGCGACCAAGTTTTGCTGATGTACATCTCCGCGAATCGTGACGAGAGCATCTTCGACCGCGCCGATGACTTCGACATCACGCGCAACCCGAACCCGCACCTCGCGTTCGGCCAAGGCGTCCATCACTGCCTGGGGGCGGCGCTGGCGCGCCTCGAGACCGCGGTCATGTTCGAGGAGCTCTTGCGGCGGATCCCCGATATGGAACCGGCGAGCGACGACTTCCTGCAGACCCCGTCGTCGTTCGTTCGGGGGCTGCCGAGGTTGCCGGTGACGTTTTCCCCGCGTTAGGTCAGACGCACCAGTCGGAGCTTTGCGGTGTTCGAGGAATCGACCCCTGCGCACCGGGATAGCACGTCAAGTAGTAGCCGCCGTTCATCACGTCGTTGATGAGGCCCGTCAAATAGAACGCGCGCTTCTGGTCGCCGCCGCGCGGATCCTTGCGCGGATCGCCGTGCGGGTCGCCGCCGGTCTCGAGCGGCGGCCTGTTCCAGTTCGGCGGCGTGTAGTTGCCGGAATCCCAGTAGACAAAGCCCGAGCCGCTCCACGGCAGGATGTTGTTGTTGCCGTCGCGCGGGAAGGGTGTCAGGCCGAAGTACGGGGCGATCGCCCAATGACGGCCGGGCCTCAGCGCGCTGTCCATGACGCGCGCGCCGATCGTTCGCGCCTCGACCTCTGCGGCAAAGTTCGTCACTTGGAAGTCACCCAGAGCCGCATGCATCAGCACTTGATGAGCCGGCGTGTTGGGCAACGGGTCCGTCGTCATATGCGCGGCGTAGCCGTTCCCTTCGCCGCGATCCCACAGCATTTGCAGGAGGGCCATGACGACTTGCTGCTCTTTCTTGTCGGGAAAGCTCGTGTAGAGCGCCGACGAATACGACGGCAAGTAGTCCTCGGGATCATCCGACGGGCTCATCGGATCGATGTTCTCGTTGACGAGAGGGCCTTCCCAGTCGACGGAACGGTTGAGCAACGTCGAGTAGTTGATGCCGGGAACGCCGAGCGTCGCTCGTGTGAAGTCCACCGAAAGGGCGGTCAGCGCTCCTCCCATGATGCCGCCTTGGCTGTTGCCGTCGTAGAAGAGCTCGTCCGCCTTGTACAAGGGCTGACCGTTCAGCTTGAATGCGTCGCTCGCAATGAGGCCGTTCGGATGCTTGAGCGCCCGCCCGAGATACAGGAAGTTGAGGAAACCTTGCTGGCAGCGATCCATCATCGACGCCATATTCGATGGATCAACGAGCGTGGCGACCGCGCCGGCGATGTCGTACTCCGACAACCCCATCCATTCAACGGCGCACGGCATGAGATTGCGCTCGCGGTCTCGCTGCGTCGAGCTTCCGGTCGCTTCTGTGCGCGAGCCGAGCAACCCATGTCCGTACAGGGTCGCGTGCGCCGCCCCGTCGTCGTAGCCGGTGGACGGCTTCGGAATCGTGCAGACGAATGGAACGTCGATGGTCGGGATAGCCGGGTTTTGCATCGGGAGCCCGTCGATGCCATAGAGAAACCGCTCGCCCGGAATCGCCTGCACCGGTACGCCTTCCACCGCGGCGAGCGGCTGCGGCGGGCCGTTCAAATAGTTCGGCACGCGAATCGTGCCGTCGACTTGGCGGAGCTTCGTGCTGTCGTTCGTGATGTCGGTGACCTTCGTGATCGAGAACGCCGGAGCGTCGCCTTGGATCATTCCGTCGTCCAGGATTGAGTCGCCCAGGTTCTTGAATGCGTCGTCACGAATTTTCAGCACACGCTCGGTGAGGCTGCGCCGCGACGCGACGGTGAAGTCCCACGCAAGGTACAGCTGCGATGCATCGAACGAGCTGCCTTCTGCCGCGGCAAGCTCGCCGATGACGCTCTTGATGTGACCGGCTTCGTCGAGCGGCGCCGGCGCTTCCGGAACGTCGTTGTCGCGGATCGCCGCGAAGACCGGGCCCGCAGGGATCGTCGCACCTGTTGCATTCTTGAGATTACGCAGCGCGACCAAGTAGCGGTGGCCTTCGGTGAAGTTGATCGCCGGCCGGACGATTAGCAAGCGCTCGTCGTCCTGCGTGCCGGCGTTGTTGTCGAGCTCGGACCAGAACGGCCACCGCTGTTGCGTCGTCGCGTCGATGATGAGGATGGGTGCATCCGCATTTGCATAGCGCTCGATGGCCGCGATGTGGTCGGCCGGGTCGTTGGCACCGCCGGTCGACAGCGCCGTCGTTCCCCACGTTTGGTGCAGGTCGAGCCCCGGCACGAACGTCAGGATCTCCGAGCCCGGCGAGAACCCGTCGTTCCGGTTCCATTCCGTCGGGTCGATGGGCTTTCCGGCGATGTTGCGCGGCATCTCGACCGGGAGGAAGTTGATGCGACGGCCGGAGTCCGTCGCGGCATCCGTCACGGTGAAACGGTCGTTCGGAAACGGCAAGAGGCAATGCGCGGTGTCCAAAGCGTCACACGGAGCCCGGACGGCGCTCGTGTCGCCGTGCGCCGGCGCGATCAACACCAGGCTTCCGAGAACGAGAACTGCTAAAAACGCGCGCAATAACCGATGAACTGGGATCACGGAGCACCTCGCCTTAGACAATTGGCCGTAGAAACCATTCGACGCGGCTGCTCGGGTTCCTTTTTGTCGTCTGAAAGCCCGACGAGGGAAGAAAATGCGGGCAAGGGGGAATCTTGATCATCGGCGCAGCCTCGAAGAATCGCATATGCATAACCCGCCATAGCCCGACCGACGCACTGAACGGACGTGTCTGTCTCACCGACTAACCTCGTCCTTTTGCAGCGTCTGTTTACCTTCGTCGCGGCAGGGCAAAGGAACATCCGCTACCCCAGCGAAAGGAGCGCAGATGTCGCCGGCTCGACAAAAAGCAGGTAAGCGTTACGTACGTCGCGATGCCAAGGGGCAATTCACGGAAGACCAAGTGGGCATCGGCAAGTCGCTCGCCGCCGATCGCCGCCAGAGCGCGAAAACGGTCGCGAAGAAGGGTCAAGGCGACCGCGGGGATCAGCGGAAGAGCTAGACAGAAATCGAGTTTAGTCTTTCTTGCGGGGGACCAGCGGCGACTTTTCGCCGCGCCGCGCCGAATCGAGCCTTTGGGCGAACTCAGACGGCGGTTTCGACGCCGGCTTGGACTCTTCTTCGAGGACCTCCGGCTCTTGGGTCGTGTCCGGTCCGGCCGACTTACCGCGAATCATCGCTTCGATCTCGGCCTCGAGCGCCATGCGCTCGCGGGCCAGCCGCTCGGCCTCTTCCCAGCGGCGCCACCGCTCGCGGTCCCGCGCCTCCGCTGCTTGTCGTTCCTCCATTGCACGGCGGTAATGCTCGGCTCGCTCGTGCAACTCCTCTTTGCTAATGCCTTTCGGGGCCGCGATCCGCTCGACCTTCGTAACGTCGCGCAGGGCCTCATAGGCGACGGAAGCGTCCTTCATGCGTCGCTCTGCTTCCGAGCGCACGTCCTCGGGCATACCGACAAATCGGTCCGGGTGATAAATGCGCGCGAGACGAAGGAATGCAGCGCGAATGGCCCGGCCGTCGTCGGTCGGTGCGATACCGAGGGTTTCGAACGCTTCTTCGAACATGCTCTCCCTGACTCTCGGCGCGTTTGCGCAGCGCTTGACCCTCATGATGGGCCATTTCCGGGACGCGTTCCAGTAGTGAAGAAATTGAGGACGTTTGTCGCCCGTCAGGCGGGTCGCGGGTCTATCGCTCTGCGACAATCATCGTGGAACCCGTCGCAGTGGCGACCATTTTGCCGTCGGCGCCGAAGACCTCGGCGCTTGCGACGGCAATCGTTCGCCCGCGGTGCAAAACGGTACCAATCGCCCGGAGCTCTCCGCCCGGGTTGACCGGACGCAGGAAGTTCACTTTCACATCGACCGGACGATACGCGCTGCCCACCTCGAGCGTCGAGGTGACGGCGGTTGCGAGCGCCGCGTGCCCGAGCATCGCGATTGCGCCTCCTTGCACCGTCCGCAACGGGCTCGTGAGCCATTCGCTCGCAGGCATCGTGAAGGTTGCCGCGCCCTCTCGAACCTCTTGAAGGGTCATGCCGGTCAAATAGTGGATCGGGGGTGGCGGTAGCTCGCCGTCGACTTGGCGGCGCAAGATCTCGATGCCCGACATCCTCTTCCAGTCTTCCCAGGGAATCGCGCTTTTCGGCGCCGGCCGTTCATGGGGGTCGAGCGTGTCGTACGCGGGCGCGACGTAGGGTTGCATGTCGTCCGGAGGAGTCAGGCCCTCGATCGCAGGAAACACGTAACACGTCGAGGTGCCGTGCGCTACGGGACGCCCGTTGTCGTCTTCGATCCAGGCGCCGGACAAGGCAAGCGGCCGGCCGTCGTGCAACGACCCCCCGGTCGCTCGCAACGTTCCACCTGCCGGGCACGGCGCAAGAAACGTCATCGAGAGCTCCGCGGTGGTGTACGGCGTCGCAGGGGGTAAAGCGATTTGCACCCCGCAGCCGAGTGCCGCGTCGGCGAGCATCAAGAGCGTCCCGACGGAAACCTGGCCTTGCGACGACAGGAACCATTCAGATGCCGGCATCGTAAAAACGACGTGTTCCTTCGACGCCTCGGTCAGCCATAAGCCGATGAGATGCGACATCGGCGGCCGGGGCCCGAAACCCTCGACGCCCTTCTGCAAGCTCTCCACACCGGAAAAGCCGAGCACACGTGGATCCGGATAGTCCCCGCGAAAGGGCTCGCGCCAAATCTGCGCCGGCTCCATGACTGCGTTATGGCCCGTTTTCGCCGGCGAGCAAGATGTGTTGGAGGATTGCGGAGTAGTCGCGGTCGCCGAGACCGGCGTCGACGGCGTCGGCAAACCACGTCTGCGCGGCGCGGGCGAGGCGCACATCCGCACCGGCATCCGACGCGGCATCGAGGATGAGTCCGATGTCCTTCCGAGCGAGCGACATGTGGAACCGGACGGGAAATTCACCGGACTCAACCGGCGTGCGGCGACGCTGGGCCTGCGCGGCCAGCGGTGTCGAAGCGAGAACGTCGAAGACTGCACCGCTATCGAGGCCTAGATGCTTGCCGAGCTCAAGCGCCTCCCCGAGTATCCCCAAGGTGCCGAAGAGCGTCGAATTTGCGACGAGCTTCGCGGCCGAGCCGCTTCCCACCCCGCCGACGCGCACGGGTGATCCGAGCACGGACAGAAGCGGCGACCACGTTTCGAACGATTGGGGCGTCGCACCGACAAAGACGCGAAGCGAACCTGATTCGGCTTCGGAAACGCTCCCGAGCACCGGAGAGTCGAGCAATTCCGTGCCGGACGCGAGCTTCGATTGCAACCGGGTAATGGCAGACGGCCCCACGGTCGACATCTGAATGATCGTCGTCGCGCCGTCGAGAACACCGTCGCCGTCTTCGGTGACGCTTTGAAGCGCAGCCGGATCCGAAACCATCGTGATTACCGCGCCGGCGCGACGCGCTGCATCAGCGGGGCTCGTCGCCGCGATCGCGCCTGCATCGACGAGCGGCTTCATCTTTTCCGCCGTCCGGTTCCACACCGTCACGTCGTATCCGGCGTCGAGCAAGCGCTGCGCGATAGGCCGCCCCATCAAGCCGGTTCCGATCACCGCTACCGAGGGCATGGGGCATTATCACCTGCCTCGGGACAATGACGACGTGGCGTTAGTGCGTGGACCAGGCCTGGAGAAACGCGAGCGTCATTTCTGCGGCGTTGTCGGCCGCGAGCTGCCGGTAGTAGAAGAACTGAAACGGAAAGCCCGGCAAGTGCAGCGGGTCGCCGAGCCCGTCGGACAGGGCGCGGAAAGCAATGAACGGAATCGTGTTGGCGTTGGCAACCTGGGCCACCGCTGCGGTTTCCATGTCCGTCCACAAGTATCTGCGGCGGATTCGTGACCTCAACCGTCGTCGCGGCGCGGGGGTCGATACCGACGCACGCTGGATCACCCGTCGGGACCGCCGAGGCGAGCTGTACCGTGTCCTTGACCGACTTTGCCGTCGTCATCATCTCGGCATCGACGTTGACCCACGACGTGCCGTCCGTCCACCGCTTCGGAATCGTGACGTCGCCTATCGAGGACATGCCGCCGGACACACCCGAAAAGACGATGCCGCTGATGCTCGAGATCGACCCGCACCGGAAATGATGGATGGCCGCCGTCGCCGTTTCGCGGGCGTTGACAAGGCCGATGCCGGTCAACCCAAGGACCACCTGGTTGCCCCGCAGGTCGCCGGCGTAGAAGGTGTGATTGTCAAATGTGACGACGTCGCCGATCCCGGGATTCTCCTCCGTCAGGAGCTTGTCGATCTCACCGGGAAATGCCGACAGCACGAGAAGCCGTGAGGTGCAGAGGTCGACGTCCGCGTGAGAGGCGACCGGGGCGCCGGCGAAAGCCATCACGATCAGAAAGAGCGAGGCGAGTCGCTTCATGGATCTGACTTCGCCTTCCTCCCCTCGCTTTCCTTCCCGGAGCGTGAATGGTTCGCCGGGCCCCGCGTGAACCATCAGGCTTTTTGCCCGCCAGGGGGTGAGATGAACCCGAGCTGGACCATGTGACCGAGCATGTCGACGACGTGCCAGTGTTCGGCAAACTTGCCGTCCTGCACGCGGTAAATATCGATACCGGCTATCGAATACGAGCGCCCGGTCGCCGGCATCCCGGCGAATTCCCCAACGTTTGTTCCGTTGTTCGTCCAGCGGACGACAACCTTGTCGCCTTCGGCGATGATGTCTTCGAGGGTGAAGTGCGGGTCCATCCCCGTCTTCAGGGCGGTGAATCGATCCCGTGCGCCTTGTCTTCCGGTTCCCTGTCCGGGAAGTGGGTCGTGCTCGTCGTACTCTTCGACGAACATGTCGTCGATCGCGTCGAGATCCCCTTTGTTCAGGACCTCTTCGTACAACCGGCGTGCGAGCTCTTTGTTCTGGGCTGTGGACATCGCGTTCTCCTCTCGTCGTTAGGCTGCAGGAAGCTGGACAATTCCGAGCTGCGCGAACAAGGCCAGGCGATCGACGAGATCCCAATGCGCCGCGAGCTTCCCATCACGCAGCCAGTACACCTCGATGCCTGCGATCCTGAACGAGTTCCCCGTCGATCCGAACCCGCGGTACGTTCCGATGTGCGTTCCCGAGTTCGTCCACCGAACGACGACCTGATCACCTTCACCGATCACGTCTTCGATCTCGACGTGGACGTCCAGTCCGTCGCGAAGGATCTCGGCACGTTGCCGCAGCCCTTCCACGCCGTCTCCTTGACCCGGGAGCGGGCTGTGCTCGACGAAGTTCCGAACCGCCAGTTCGGCGACCAGATCGAGGTCGCCCTCGTTCAGCACTTCCTCGATCAACCGCCGCACCACCTCTTTGTTGTGTTCGACCGACATCATCTCCTCCTTTCGATCGCGCGAGCAAGGAAAGGATGCGTCCGCCACGGTTCGAACACCACGAAATCCACTCACCGAGTCGCTCACCGAGTTTGAAGTAGCATTCCGTCGACCTATGGCGTCCGACGATCAGGCCTTCAGTTCCTTGCTCAAGCGACACCGGGCTGCGGCCGGCTTCACACAAGAAGAATTGGCCGAGCGCGCCGGCGTCAGCGCCCGAACGATCAGTGATGTGGAACGCGGCCTCCGCACCAGCATCTATCGCGATACGGCTATCCGGCTGGCGGACGCGCTCTCACTCGCCGGCGACGAGCGGGCACGCTTCGAACGAGATGCGCGCCGCCGTCCCGATCTCACGGAAGCACTCCCCTTTAGGGTCCCTGCGCCACCCACGCGAATCATCGGCCGAGATCGCGAGATCGACGCCGCCATCGGCGCGTTGCGTGCATCGGTCAGGCTGCTGACGCTCACCGGACCCGGCGGGATTGGAAAAACGCGGCT
>JAIVGO010000051.1 GCA_020201525.1 Actinomycetota bacterium
GCAGATGGTTGGTCGCGATCACCGACGCGAGGAGCTCTTCCCCGACACCAGTCTGTCCCGTGCTCCGCGGCATGTATTCGTCGCGCAGCCAGGCGGCGTGGCGGCGCAGCTCTTCGGCGCCGGCCACTGCGGTTTCCCGCACGAGCCCGCCGTCGTTCCCAAGCTCCCTCGCCCACATCGGCAGAACGCCGCCGAGGAATTCGGCGCCGGCTTCCGCCGATTGCGCCGCCGTCTCGGTGAGAACGCGCGGCGAGTCCGCGAGCGTTCGTCGCGCTTCTTCGAGAAAGGACGGGAGTCGCCGCAACCGCGCTTCCATCGACCGTGCGCGCTGGGCGGCCGGGGCGAACTCTCGGGTCATCAAGAAAAACAAGCCGGTCAGCGCCACCTCGATTGCGTGGTCGGGATTTTTCCGCCACCACTGGGTACCTTCCGCCTCGAGGAGCGCGGAATCCATCTGATGAAGCATGAACCGCTTGTCGATTGCCCCCGCCGCGGACAGCGAGGTTTGCTCAACGCTCTCCACCTTGGCTTTCAGCGCCCGCAGTTGCGACGCGAACTCGGCCATCGACTGCTCTGTATAGGACCCGAGCTCCGCGTCGTGATCGTGAATACCAATGAGGGTGGCGGCCGCCGGATACGTAGCGGCGACGAGATCGATGAAATCGTCCCCGACCAGAGTCAGTGTCGCATCGCTCATTGACTATCTCCGGCGGGCCCAGGTGCGCCGGCCCCGCGAATCGCGCGATCGATTTCCCATCGAGACGTCGCCTCATTATAGGCAAGTCGGACGCGCTGACCCGCCGCCTGCACCGCGAAGATCCGCCGTCGCTCGCCCCCGCGTTCTTCGATGGCGCGCCACTCGACAACCTCGATGGGAATCTCACGATCACCGACGACGATTGCCCGTGGCTCCTCATCGGCGCGCGATCCGGCGTATGCGCGGATCGTCACCAGCTCGCCGATCGGCAAGGCCGGCAGCACCGGCCTCCCGGCGGGATCCTTGCCAATACGCTTCGGCATGCCGTCCTCGCCGCGCGTGATCAAACTGGACCAATATCCGGTAACTCCGGCCATCGCAACATATGCGATGCCGGCCGCGACGACGATCTTCTCTTCATGGACGTGTTCGGCAACAGCGGCGGCCGCAAGCGCGGTCCCGGCGACCCGGGCGACGTTGTACAGCATGTCGTAGGACGCAAAGGCGCGTCCGCGGAATTCATCCGGCAACGATTCTTGCACCATCGTGTCCACGGCAATCTTCGCAAAGGCAAACGACACTCCGGCGAAGATGGATCCGACGACGATGTGCCCCTTTGTGAGCGACACCGATGTTGCCAGCAGTGAGATGCCGCCGATGATGAAGGCGATGACGGGCAAGCGCTCCTCGGCGACACGGCGTGCGACGAGTGGAACCATGACGACGCCCGAGAAGATCCCGACGGCGAGCAGGCCCAGAAGCTTCGTGACGCTGCCGACGCCGAGATGGAAACGATTGATGTATACGACTGCCGTCGTGGCGGTCGTCACTCCGATGAGGGCCTGCATCACAGTGATTGACGTCAGCGCGTACGTCGCCCTCGCGCTATGACGCAAATGCACGATGCCTTCGACCAGCTCGCCGAGAACGGCGCGAAGAGCACCGGAAAGGGGTGTCGTCCGGGCGTCGCGCGCACGAGAGACCGGAATGAGGCGGGCGACGAACGCAGCGGCGAGAAAGGCTCCTCCCCCGATCATGCCGGCGTTGATGCCGCCGATGAGACCAGATAGACCGGCCCCGATTCCCAACCCGACGACGTTCGCAATGCTACCGCCGGTCGTCGCGATCGAGTTCGCCACGAGCAGCTCGTCGTCGGCGACGAGTTGCGGCAGAACTGCCGACATCGTCGCGAGGAAGAAGCGATTCGCGGACAGCACGAGAAGAACGATGATGTAGAACCCGGGCCGGTCCGCGCTCCCCGATGACGCGAGCGGCACGAGCGCGATGAGCGCGGTGCGGCCAAGGGGTGTCAATGTCAGAATCTTGCGGCGGTCCCAGCGATCGATGAACACCCCGACGAAGGGGACGACGATACTGAACGGAATGAGCGTGACCGCGCCCAGCTTGACGAGTGTCCACGCGGGATTCGCGCCGGGGTGTTTGAAGAGCAGCAGATCTGTCGCCGCCAGCTGAAAGATCCCGTCGCCGAGCTGAGAGATGATGCGTGCCGCGAACAGCTTGCGAAATCCGTGCAGACGAAGGAGATGCCGGACGGCGGCGATGCTCGGTTTCGCCCGAACGATTTTCTCGGACGGCGTCATCGTGCTGCTCGCGGCAGCCTTGTAATGCTTACCGCGATTCGCGAACGGGACTGAAGTCGCTTCCTACCAGCGTGCGCGCTCCGTTGCCGTTTCCGTTTGGGCTCACGCCAACCGGACCGGCGATGAAGTCTTCGACCATTTGGCGCGCGACGTCGTCGGGATACTGCACCGGCGGCGATTTCATGAAGTAGGCGCTCGGGCCGATCAGCGGTCCCCCGACGCGGCGGTCGAGCGCCACTTTCGCGCACCGCAGCGCGTCGATAACGATGCCCGCCGAGTTTGGCGAATCCCACACCTCGAGCTTGAGGTCGACGGTCAGCGGAACGTTTCCGAACTCGCGACCCTCGAGGCGGATGTGTGCCCATTTCCGGTCGTTGAGCCATGGAACGTGATCCGAGGGGCCGATATGGACGTCGCCCTTGCCGAGCGTGCGCGACATGTTCGATGTAACCGCTTGTGTCTTCGAGATCTTCTTCGACTCTAGACGGTCGCGCTCGAGCATGTTCATGAAGTCCATATTCCCGCCGAAGTTCAGCTGGTACGTGTGGTCGAGGTGAACGCCGCGGTCCTCGAAGAGCTTCGCGAGCACGCGGTGAATGATCGTCGAGCCGACTTGGCTCTTGATGTCGTCGCCGACGATTGGAACGGCGGCGGCACGAAAACGGGAAGCCCACTCGTCACGCGACGCGATGAATACCGGCATGCAATTGATGAGCGCGACGCCGGCCTCCAGCGCGGCCTCCGCGTAGAAACGCGCGGCTGCCTCGCTGCCGACCGGCATGTAGGACACGAGAACATCGGCTTCCACCTCGCGCAACGCGCGCGCGACGTCGACCGGCGACGCGGGGGACTCGTCGATCATCTCCCGGTAATAGCGCCCCAGCCCGTCGAGCGTCGGCCCGCGCTGGATCTCGACCCCTAGCGGCGGAACATCGGCAAATTTGATGGTGTTGTTCGGCGCCGAAACGATTCCTTCGGAGATGTCGCGGCCGACTTTCTTGGCATCGACGTCGAATGCGGCGACGAACTCGACGTCACGGACGTGGTAGCCGCCGAGCGAGGTGTGCATCAGACCCGGTACGTCGTCTTCCTCCTGTGCATCGGCGTAGTACTGGACGCCTTGCACAAGGGAGGACGCGCAGTTTCCAACTCCCGCGATTGCCACCCGGATCTTCTTCATTTGTTCACTCATCGGCATTCCTCCTAACCGGGCTAGCTTTCCACCGGTCGCATCGGGTTTTGAGTAACTCCGTTCAGGCTCGTCCCATTGCGCTCGGCTTCGAGCATGCCGTCGAGCCATTTGATGTCGTGTTCGGCCTCGTCCACGCCGTAGCGCATGAGCTCCAGCGAGTATGCGTCCATCTTGTCGCGCAAGCGCTTGAGGCTTGCGGCCATTTTTGTCAGGCGCGCCTGCAGATAGCCGCGCCGTCTTTCGAGCAAGCGCTGCCGGGTTTCGGGCTGCATGTACCGCGAGAAGGCGAATCGCAACATGAAGGCGTCCCGGTCCTCGACGTCGGCCGAGGATGCTTCGAGGAGCTCTGTGAACAGTGCTTCGCCGTCGTCGGTGATGCGGTAGACGTTCTTACGCCGGCTGGTCTCGCCTTTGGGAAGCTCCATCTCGACCGCGCCGTCGCGGGCCAGCCGCTTGATCGTCGGGTAGAGCGAGCCGTACGAGAACTGCCAGAAGTGCCCGAGCTGCTCGTCGAGGTTCTTCTTCAGCTCGTACCCGTGCATGGTCTTCTCCTTCAGAAGACCCAGCACCGCCAGCTCCAGCATGTTTGCTCCATTTGTCCCGTTGTACGCTTTTGAGGTCGCCGTTCGTTCCAAAAGACCGGTCGATGTCTCGGTCCGATATATCGGCGCGATATATCGAACCGATGCATTGTGGATAACTTTGGGGCCGATGTCAAACACCGACGTTGCGCCTTCCACTGCGGCTTTTTCCGAGGCCGGTACCGGCGTGAGGGGCGATTTTTCGTCGCTTGATGGTGTTCCGGTTCGAAGAGGCGGGGCGTACAATGACCCAACTTATGGCGACGATCGACTACCGAATGGCGAAAATTGCGACGTTGCGAGACGTTCGCAAGGGTCGGGTCTCCCGCTTCGACGTCTGCGACGCGCACCCGGAGCTCCTTCGCGCGGCGAAGCACATCGGCCAGTTGACTTCGGACATCTGTCCGATCTGCGAAAAGGAAGAGTTGCGGCTCGTCGTCTATACCTATGGCAAGGCGCTGAAGCGCCGTAACGGCAGCGTCCGGCGTGCGCAAGAGCTCCGAGCATTGCGCCGCGAAGTCGATGAGTTCGTGTGTTACGTCGTCGAAGTCTGCACGGGCTGCTATTGGAATCACCTCGTCCGCAGCTTCGTGACCGGTCGTCGCCACGCAGGCTGAGATTCTCGCCTCGCTTTGACTTCCTTTTTCCTGGGTAGGCTTTCGCTTGCTCAGGAGGGATCGAAATAGCGAGCAAATCCAAGCGAAAAATAATGCGACGCCTTCCGTGGATCGGAAGGGCGTGGGCAACGTGGCGATCCTGGTCTTTCAAGAAAAAGACGTTGGTCGTGATTCCCGCGGCATTTCTTCTGTTCGTCTTGCTGATGGGAATCGCGTACGCACTCGCGCCGCTTCCGAAGACGAGTGACATTGCGTCCGCGCAGTCGACGGTCATTCTCGATCGGGCCGGCCGGCCGATCGCGCGGCTGCACGCCGAGGTCGATCGCGTCGACATTCCGATCGAAGACATGCCGAAGCAGTTGCGCGACGCGGTGATTGCAGCGGAGGACCATGATTTCTATCAGCACGGCGGTGTTTCCCTGCCGTCGATCCTTCGCGCGGCGCTTACCAACATCGTTCGCGGCAAGGTCGCCCAAGGGGGCAGCACGATCACCCAGCAGTACGTCAAGAACGCATACATAGGAAACCAGCGCTCCATCATCCGCAAAATGAAAGAAGCGATTGTCGCGATGAAGCTCGAACGATCCGTATCGAAGGAAGAGATTTTGGAGCGGTACCTGAACACCGTCTATTTCGGACGTGGCGCGTACGGGATCGAGGCCGCCTCGCGCACGTTCTTCAACAAGGGTGCGAAGTCGTTGACACTCGTCGAAGCTGCCTATTTAGCCGGGGCGATTCGCTCGCCGGAAACGTACTCGCACGACGTCGATCTCGGTACGAAACGACGCAACGAGGTTCTCGGCGACATGGCGGAGTTGCGATTCATCGGTTCCGAGGCCATGGCGACGGCGATGAAGACGAAGCTCGTCCTTGTGCCGCGGCGCGCGGGGGCGTTCTCTGCGGTCGCCGGCCCACACTTCGTCGAGAACGTCCGCCGGGAGCTCGTGAAGAAGTACGGATCGGACACGGTGTACCGCAGCGGTTTGCGCGTGACGACCACTCTCGATTTTCGCATGCAGAAGTATGCGGAGGACGCCGTGGCGAAGACGCTCGATCTGCCGACGGATCCGGAAACGGCGTTCGTTGCAACCGACCCGCGCACCGGCGGCATCCGCGCGATGGTTGGCAGCCGGCACCGGTTCCCGGGTCACGAGCTCAACCTTGCATCCCAGGGCCACCGTCAACCGGGTAGCGCGTTCAAGCCCTTCATCCTCGCGGCGACGTTCGATCAAGGCGATTCGATTAAATCGACCTTCCGCGCTCCCGCGGAAATCACGCTCGCAACCGGCTTTGAGCCCTGGACGGTGAGCAACTACGACAATCGCGATTACGGCACTTTGAGCCTCCTGGAAGCGACGGAAAACAGCGTCAACACGGTGTTCGCCCAGCTCATTTTGAAGATCGGACCGTCGAACGCCGTGAAGGCCGCGCACACAGCCGGAATCAAGAGCCATCTGTCGGCGATCCCGTCACTTGCGTTGGGAACGGAAACCGTCACCCCGTTGGAGATGAGCAATGCGTACGCGACCTTTGCCGCCGGGGGGGTCTATAACGAGGCGTACTACATTCAAAAGATCACCAACGCAAAGGGGAAGGTACTCTTTCAGCACAAACCAAACCGGAAGCTGGCGTTCTCGTTGAAGACCGCGAATACGGTTGCCTACGCGATGCAAAAGGTGATCGAAAATGGAACCGGCCGCCGCGCCGACATCGGCCGCCCAGCGGCTGGGAAGACCGGTACGACCGAAGAGCATGCCGATGCCTGGTTCGGGGGCTACACGCCGGATCTCGCCGCTGTGGTGTGGATGGGCGATCCGAAAAAGCTCGTTCCGATGAACAACGTGCACGGCATACAAGTGGTCGGCGGATCGTTCCCGGCGCAGATTTGGCACGACTTCATGATCAAAGCGCTCGAAGGTGTCCCGGCTCATCCGTTCGGCCCGGCGTTCCTCGGCGGTAAGCTGATCAACGGGACGCCGTGCGCGACTGCGTCGGGCGAATCCCCGTCACCGGCGGGAAGCGATGAGCCGGTGGCTTGTCCGTCACGCTCGCCGAGCTCGCCGCCGAGCCCACTGCCCAGCATGACGTTCGTTCCGAATCCGGTACCGCCGCCTTCCCCGAAGTCCAGTCCGTCGCCGAAGCCGAAGAACAGCCCGCCGCCTTCTCCGAGCCCGCCGCCTTCTCCGAGCCCGTCACCGACATAGCAGCCTCAAAGCGTGAAGATCACCAGGTCGCCGGCGGCGCGCCGTGACAAAGACAAGCCGTCGATCGATCGCGTCGCGACGTCGGCCCATCGTGTTCTGAAAAGAAGCCGGCGGTCGGCCACGACCGTACGGATGCCGTAATCTCGAAACGCTTGCACCGAGCGTGCGTCCGGAAATGCCTCCAGATACGGCGAGAGATTCGCGAGGCGGCTCGGATACAAGCCGGAATAGCCGTTAACGAGCGGTGGGAAGTGGTCGGTCGCCCAGAACATGAACAACGCTTCGGACGGCTGCCCTAATCGGATCGGCAGCCACAGCTGCAACGCCGTGCCGGTCTGCTCGATGCCGCGCGGCGCTTCGGGTACGCGCGCGGTTGGGATCGGCGCGCCGAGACCCTCTGCCGCGACGAGCGCCGCGAGAAAGAGAACGCGGGCTTTCTTGCGGCCGGTAACGACGTCGACGCCCATCGCGCCCAGGAGCCCGAGCGCGAGCGCCGTGAACGTCGTCAGGCGCCCGGGCGTTCGCAGCGCCTGGAAGCCGGGCGCGTAGTTGTAAAGGAGCCGGTACGGATACCACCGTCCGAGGCCATGAGAGTGCACGCCCAAAGCCAGCACGGTGAAGACGGCGGCGACGCCGAACAGCGAGAATCGGACCCATCTTGGCCAGGCGCCGTAGAAAAGCCCGAATCCGGCGAGTGCGACAATGACGATGCCGGGAAACAAGGATTCTTCAACGGGCGCCTTGAGCTTCGCTCGGTACGGCTTTGCGATCGACCCCCAGACGCGTGACTCCGTCGGCGCGGCGAGGAGCCCCGAGATCGGCGGGGAAAAGTACTCGACGGTCCCGATCGGCCGCCGGGCGTGCGGCTGCGCATCGACCACGCGCTGGTACGGCCGCGACAAGAAAAATCCAAAGCCTGCAAAAAAGATCGCACCGGCCACCGTCGCAAGGACCACGATGCGACCCGGGCTGGGCAACCGTCGGGCAAACACGAGGATCGCGGTGATCCCGGCGGCTGCCAGGAGAAAGTAGGCAAATGGCAGGCCGATATTCCAGCCGAGCGAAAGCTGCCACGCGGCGACGATCCAGCCGGCGATCGTCAGACCCCACCGTCGTCGCCGGAAGCCGCGCACCAACAAGAAGAACGTGATGGGTATGCCGCCGCTCCACAGAACGTGAAGGTGTCCGCCGTGCCCGAGGCGAAACGGCGCGTATGCGAACGCAAGTGCCGCGACCGTCGCGGCGGGCCACCTGGCCCCGATTTCCCGGGCGAGCAGAAAGGCGCCTAGGAGCGCAACGGCATAGGCGCCGATCCAAAAGATGCCGTGCCGCACGAGCGCTGCCGTGCGCCCGTTACCGATCACCGAAAAGGGTGCGAGCCCGTAGAGCGCGTCGGTGTACGCAGTGGTGTCCGGCTCGGGGTTGAAGATATTCGCCTGGAAGATCTTCGTCGGGTTGGTTTTCATCGCGTGGCCGAGCCATGCCGTATCCCACGTCGTCAACAACGGGTCGCCGAGGTCGTACGGCACGCTGTCGCCGAGATGCGTCGCGAGCGGCCAGCTCATCGCGACGGCGACCGCGATGGATGCGAGAATCGCGATGAAAATCTCTCGCGCCGTGAGGTCGCGCGGGTCCTTTGCGTGCCCTTCTTCGAGCGGCTCTTGGGTTGCGCCCGCGTTCACGTCACAACCTCGGGCGCAGGAATCTGTTTTCTGGGCAGGGCGGCTATGAGAACGCCCACGACGACGATGAACGCGGCGAGCCTCGTAAAAATGGCCATGCGGTAGGACGAATAGGTGACCTTGTCCGCAAACATCCAGAAGCGGGTCACGAACACGAAAATTTCTAATGCTTGGAGCGCGAGCCATGCCGCGATCAGGCGACGCAATCGAAGCTCAAAGGCGAACGCCCAGAACGGGAGGAGCCAGATCCCGTATTGCGGCGACCACACCTTGTTGATTGCGAGGAACCAGAGGACGGCAAGGAACATCGCCAGCGCCGTCGCCGCTTGAATGCCCGGCGCGACTTCCGTCGAGGTTTTCAGTCGCCTCCATTGCCACCACATCAGCCCTGCCACGCCGGCGATGAACAACGCCGCCGTGACCATGTTGAGCGTAGAGATGTCGTACCGGCAGACCCGGGCTCCGGCGGCGCCGCTGCACTTGTAGAACCCGATGTGCCACGTCCGGTCGAGGTGGTACCAGATCGAATCCCAATCGGCCGGGCGCAACTTGTTGAGCAAGAAGAATTCTCTCCACCCGCGCTGCGCGCCGATCGCGAACGGCGCGTTCAGCACGGCAACGACCGCAAACGAGACTCCGGCGATCAATCCGGCCGCGCGCTTGTCACCCTCCCGCCATCGCTGCACGGCGAGAAATGGGACGGCGAATATCGGGAACAGCTTCGCCGCGGCGCCGATGCCCAGCCAGACACCGGCGGCGGCGTCCTCCCGCCGTGCGAACGAGCGCAGCCCGAAAACAAACGGAGCGACTGCGAGCATGTCCCAGCTCACGCCGCCGTGGAAGATCAACGTGGGTGCGGCAGCGAATAGCAAAGCGCGCTTCCAACCGACGAGCAGGCCGAGCGCAGCCGCGGCGCCGAGTATGAGAAGCGCGAACCCCGCCTGATTCACCCAGAAAAAGGCGTCGTACCCACGAATGTCCCCGCGGTGGTCGCCGCCGACGATGAGCGTGCTCACTCGCGCAGTGGCGTACATCCACACACCGGTAAGCACCGGGTACTCGACGTACTTGCCGTCACCGCGCTGCTCGAAGTACGGAACGCGGCCGTGGTTCAGTCCTTCCGTGCCGTACAGCGCGAAGACGTCCGTATAGCAGAGATGCTCTTCGGAAAATCTCAGGTCGCCCTGATGCGTCACACACGGCACGCGAAATGCCATGCTGACGACCATGAAGAGAAGCGCGACGGACACCGGTATCACCCAGTCCTGCCGTGTCCGTGCGGGCGCCGATTCGGTCTCTTCGGGGCTCACCGTGGCGCAAGACTAGCCGAGGAAACTCCTGCCGTACCGTATCCGCTAGCATGAAATTGATGAGCGACAACGCGCATTCCTCCCGCTGCGAGCGGCCGGGAGTTCGTCTTGCTTTCGAGACAGATGTGACCTGCGTTACGAGGTTTCTGTGAGTTCGCTCACACGCCCTTTACACCGTGCCGAGGCGAGGGCATAGTGCGGGCGGGGGAAGGTGTAGGCGAGGGATGGGCATGCCGAATATAGAACTTATCTTGGCTCGCTCATTGGTCGCGAACCTGTCGGTCCCGGCGTTTCTTTCGAACGAAGAGGGCAATTTTGTCTACTTCAACGAGGCGGCCGAGATGCTCGTCGGCCGATCGTTCGAGGAAACACCGGAGCTGACGCCGGAAGACCTGCGGGCGCTTCTCGATCCTCGCAAGGAGGATGGGACGCCGGCCGGGCCGGCCGATCTCCCCCTGCCGCGGGCTGTTGACGACCGCGTACCAGCGCATTTGCACGCGCGCTCGGGCCGGGACGGCGGCAAGCGGTATCTGGCGACGGCGGTGCCGATGCTCGATCGCGACGGGCTTGCGATTGGGGCGCTGCTTTTTTGGTATGAGGACAAGCGATGAGGCTCAGAATGTGGGGCACGCGGGGATCGATCCCCGCGCCGGGACCGGAGACGGTTCGCTACGGCGGCAATACCTCGTGCGTCGAAGTCTCCAACGGTGAGCCCGATCACCGGCTGATCCTCGACGCCGGGACCGGCATCCGTCACCTCGGCAATACGTTCGGGGCCGACTGTCCTGCGCGTCTCGACATTCTTCTGACGCACCTGCACTCCGATCACATCATGGGCATGGGGTTTTTCGATCCTTTGTGGAACCCTGAACAAGAGATTCACATTTGGGGCCCCGCATCGGCGACGCGTACGCTCGCCGAACGGATGGCGCGTTATCTATCGCCGCCGTTCTTTCCGGTACGTATGAACGAGATTCCGTCAAAGCTTTCGTTTCACGATGTGCCGGAAGACGAGTTCGAGGTCGGCGGGTTCCGCGTGAAGGCCGAGCGTATCGTGCACCAGGGCCCGACGGTCGGCTATCGCTTGATCGGTGACGGCGCGTCCGTCGCCTACTTGCCCGACCACGAGCCGGCGCTCGCCGGCATCGATTCGGTCAAGCATCCGGAATGGATTTCCGGGTACCGCCTTGCGAAGGGCGTCGATCTGTTGCTGCACGACGCGCAATATTCAGACACGGAGTACCCGCAACGACGCGGCTGGGGACACTCGTCGATCAGTCACGTCGTGTCGTACGCACAAGTGTGCGAAGTAAGGCGGGTCATGATGTTCCATCACGAGCCCCGTCACTCCGATGAAGAGCTCGAGGCGTTGAGAGAGACGGGTCTTCGGCAGTGGGAGCGCACGCACGCCGCCGAGGACCTCATGCTCGCCGCCGAAGGCGTTCAAGTCGATGTCGAAGGCTCGGGGATCGCCTTCGGCGAGTTTGATTCCTCGGCGCCGCACGCCGTGGCCGACGCAACCGGCTAGGCGCCGGCGCTCCGAACTTCACTACCCGCCTCGCGAAGAGCCTTCGCCCGGCCACGATTGCAACCAACGCGCCGCGCGGCGCGGATTGGCTCGAGTGAGCGCCAGGCTTCCAGGACCGTCCGGAGTTCGGGTTCTTCGATTGTTCCCTCAAAGCGCTGGTGGTGTACGCCCTATTTTTGTGCGACACCGATGAGGCAGAAGGAGTCCTCGGCCGGCGTGCCGGCGTAGAAATCCTCGGCACGGATGGCGTTGCGGGCGGCTTCGGCTTCGGGGAGCGGCCATGTGTGAACGCCGATCAGGGCACGCAGCGGGGCACGCGCTCGGACGCGAACGGCGCCGGGAAGACGCGCCACCGTTTTCTCGATCGCTTTCACTTTCGGGCGCAGGCGTGCCTCTTTCGCTTCGGCTTGTTGCATCGCTCTGTAGCGCGGCGAGTCTTCGACGTAGAACATGCCCTCGAGCGTGACGTCGGCGAAGTGCCTTTCGAGCGCGTGTTGCAGTTCGAGCGCCGTGAAATCGCGGAAGTGGTACGGGTTTTCCTTTTCGGCCTCGCCCATCTTGTCGATGTTCGGCGTCGTCACGTAATGCCATCCGCCCGGCCTTAGGACGCGGGCGACTTCACTGAGATGCACGTCGGTATCGGTGAAGTGCTCGATCACTTGCAGGGAGCACACGACGTCGAAGCTGTGATCCGCGAACGGGAGCTTCTTTGCATCGCTGGTGACGAACGTGAGGTTCTTGCGCAAGTACTTGGACCGTGCGTGAGCGACGGCATCGGGTGCGACGTCGGTTGCGACGACCTCGGCGGCTTTCGTGGACAAACGAGCGGCGCCGTAGCCTTCCCCGCAGCCGATCTCGAGGACGTGCGCATTGGGCGCGAGTCGGCGCAGGAGATCCTCGTAGCCGAACAGGTGGGCCTGAAAGCACCACGCCCATTCCGGGATGTCGGGCAGCACGCGCTCGCCGGTAAAGCCGATCGGTGAGCCCGGCTCGTCGTGGTGGTGGTGCGCGTGCATGTCCGGCATGGCCGGGATTCTCGCACGAGCGGTTACTGCGTGGTCGGGGTCGTGGCTGCCGGGGCCCGAAGCGTGAACCGGCAGTCGTACTCGCTCTCGAGAGAGAAGCTGTCGTTCAGGACGCCTTCGTCGACGTCGACGACGAGGGTCGCGTCGCCGTCGTAGAGCTTCGCCAGCCAGCCGGGGGCGAGCACCTGGATCCCGTCGACCTCGCCGACCGGCTCCGAGCCGGGTTCCGGCAGGTAGTTGTCGTAGAGGAAAGGCGCCGTGGAGTCGCAGGGGACTGCCACCAGTTCAGTTGACTCGTAGCTTGTGAACCTCTTCATGCTGCAGCCGCCAAACTGTAGACGGTCTCGAACTCTATCGGCGTGAGACGACCGAGGCGTCGCTGGCGGCGACGT
>JAIVGO010000052.1 GCA_020201525.1 Actinomycetota bacterium
GGCACGCCCGGCCAGGAGCGCTTCGACTTCATGTGGGAGATCCTCGGCGAGGGCATGCTGGGCTACGTCGTGCTGCTCGACGCCGCGCGGCCCGAGACCGTCGAGGAGACGGTCGGGATCCTCGCGGCGTTCCGGCGGATGGCGAAGGTGCCGTTCGTCGTCGCGCTCAACCGCTCGGACGGGATCGACCCGGCGGAGGAGGCGCGGGTGCGCGACCTGCTCGAGCTGGAGCCGGACGTGCCCGTCGTGCCCTGCGACGCGATGGACCGGGAGAGCGTCAAGTCGGTGCTGCTCGCGCTGCTCTACGCCGTAGTCGACTCGCTCGACGCGCAGCCGGCGCGGGCGTAGGTCCGCTCATGCGGTGGCCCTTCCGGCGTAAGCCGAAGACCGAGATGGTCTTCGTCGGCGGCAACCCGTGGGACCGGCCGCAGTCGTCCGGTGTAACTGTCGTGGCAGCGCCGGAACCGCCGGCGCCGCCAGCCGAGCCGGTTGCCCAGGTCCCAACTCCAGCGCCCGATTTCGTGCGACCAACCCCCGACCCCAACACCGTGCCCGTTGTCGGCCGTCACGAGGCGCAGCGAGCCGAGCCCGCTGACCCCGGCGTGCGTCTCGGGTTCGCCGACGGGTCCGTGCTGATGCTCCCCGACGACGACCCGACCGCAACCGCGCTCCTTGCCGCTGCCGCGCGGTTGACCTCCGGGGATCCGCCGAGGGGCCGGGCGTCGGGCTGATGCCCCCGCGCGGGAACGCGCCGAGCGACCTCGAGAGCAGGATCGCCGGCGTCGAGCAGTGGTACCACCGCATCGAGCTAGCCCCCGGTGTGGTCACGCCGGGGATCAACAACTCGCAGCGTTCGCTGCACAAGCTGAAGTGGCCCGACGACTGGTCCGGCCTTCGCGTCCTCGACATCGGCACGCGCGACGGGTTCTTCGCTTTCGAGGCGGAACGCCGCGGCGCGGACGTCACAGCTGTGGACTACCTGCCGGCGGCGAGCACCGGTTTCGCACTCGCGGCAGAGGTGCTCGGTTCCAAGGTGACGTACGTGCAGGAGAACGTTTACAAGATCGCCCCGGAGACCCTCGGCAAGTTCGACGTCGTGCTCTTCCTCGGGCTGCTCTACCACCTGCCCGACCCGCTGGGCGCCCTCGACGTCGTTCGCCGGCTCTGCGCACGGGAGATGTATCTCGAGACACAGGCGATCGACAACGCGGTCGTCCTGCGTGATGGGCGGCAGGTTCCCCTCCGCCGACTCGGGCGGCGACTCCGCGACGTACCGCTCATGCAGTTCTATCCGGTCGGTGCGCTCAACAGCGACAGGACAAACTTCTGGGCACCGAACTCCCGCTGCTTGCGCGACATGATCGAGATGAGTGGCTTCCGCGTGTCGCGGTTGGCTGTCCATGGCCCGCGCGCCGTAGCGCACGCTGTGGTTGCAGACGATGCCGAGCTTGCGTACTACCGAGATATTGCGCGAGGTGAGCGCCACCCCGAGGTGCATGACATAGCAGGCGCGGCGCCGAAGCCTCGGTCGCGATAGTGCGCCGACCTACGCGGGCCAACGTGCGCTCGTATCTGCACGAAATCGTCGGTGGCGAGGTCGATCAACGCATCTCCGCTTTGCGTCGGGAGCTCGACATTGACCGGCTGCGCCTAGCGGTCGGCCGCGTCGAGAAGCGACAGCTCCAGGCGGTCGTGAGCGACCGCCTCGCGGACCACGAGTTCCAGGTCTTCTCGCAGTGGGGCGAGGACGGAATCCTGCAGTTCCTGCTGCGCACCGCGCAGGTCTCGTCGACCTATTTCGTCGAATTCGGTGTGGAGGACTATCGAGAAGCGAACACAAGGTTCCTTCTCCTGGATGGCGGTTGGAGCGGGCTCGTTCTCGACAGCAGCGAAGAGAACATCCGCCGCATCCAGGAGTCGGAGCTGTACTGGCGCCGGCCGCTCGTGGCGCGGCAGGCGCTCGTGACTGCGGAGAACGTCAACGACGTCCTCCGCGAGGGTGGTGCGTCGGGCGATATCGGGCTTCTGTCGATCGACATCGACGGCAACGACTATTGGGTGTGGCGGAGCGTCTCGATCGTGCGCCCAGCCGTCGTGGTGATCGAGTACAACTCGCGCCTCGGACCCGACCGTGCGATCGCTGTCCCGTACCGCCCGGACTTCGACCGTTGGCGGGCTCATCACTCGGGGCTTTACTACGGCGCCTCGCTCGCCGCACTTTGCGCGCTCGGTTCGGCCAAGGGCTACTCATTCATTGGGTGTGGCTCGAGCGGGGTCAACGCCTTCTTCGTCCGCACCGATCGGCTCGGCGATCTTCGCCCGACGACGGCCGAGCAGGGCTTCGTTCGAGCCGGACATCGCGAGGCTCGGAACTCCGCGGGCGAGCCGACGTTCCTTTCACCGCAGGACGAGGAGCGCGTCCTCGCAGGGCTCCCCTTCGTCGATGTTTCGGCGGGCTAGCTCCACTCGAACTCGAGGAGGATCGGCCCCTCCGCGTGTGTCACGCGGAAGCCCGATCCGTAGAAGTCGGTGGCCTCGACGTCAAAGGTGGCAGCACCTTCGAAGAGGTCCAGATAGTCGCCTGATCGGGAGTCGATGAGTCCGACGTCCAGCCAATATCGCCCCGGAGTGAGCGTTAGCCGCCTGAGGTGGAAGGCGACGAGGTCGGAGGACCGTGATCGACCCTTCGGAGGTCGCATCGCGGTGCTGACGCCGGCGAGGCGCTGCCGACTCTCGTCGCGGAGCCGCAGCCCTAACGCGAGGCGTTTGCCGACAAGGCGGTCGCCGAGAACGGTGACCTGCAGGGAGTCGCCCAACCGGAGGCTGTCAGTCAGCGACTTGCCGTTACGCCGGAGTTCCACTCCTGTGATGCGAATCGCTCCGTCTTCCGGTGTCTGCGTGCGGTCGAAGCGGCCACGGGACGCGCGCTGGCCCTCACGCTCGGACCGCGAGATGTACGTCGACACCGCGTCGTCGGCACGCCCGTCGAACGCAACACGGCCCTGCTCCAGGTAGATGGCCCGGTGACACACGGACTCGATGGCAACGAGGTTGTGGCTGACGAACAGCAACGTCCGCCCTTGTTGGCGCAGACCCTCCATCTCACCCAGGCATTTCCGCTGGAAGTCCGCATCGCCTACTGCAAGAACCTCATCGACGATGAGAATCTCCGTCTCGAGGTGGGCCGCCACAGCGAACGCCAGCCGGACGTACATGCCGCTGCTGTAGCGCTTCACGGGGGTGTCGAGGAACCGCTCGGTCTCGGCGAACGCGACGATCTCGTCGAACCGTCGACGGATGTCGCGGCGACTCATGCCGAGGATGGCTCCGTTGAGGTAAATGTTCTCGCGACCCGTTAGCTCGGGGTGGAAGCCGGTTCCCACCTCCAGGAGGCTGCCGACGCGTCCGCGCAGCCTTACGACCCCGCCACTCGGGCGGGTGATGCGGCTGAGGATCTTGAGCAAGGTGCTCTTGCCGGCGCCGTTGCGTCCGATGATCCCGAGTGCTTCCCCAGCGGCGACGTCGAAGGAGACGTCACTCAGCGCATGCACGGTCTCCTTAGCGCGGCGCGCGAAAGGATGCCGAGCGCGCCGCCCTACCGCTTCTCGTAACGAAGGCGACAACGAGCGAGTTCGGTCGATAGTGAAGGACTTCGACAGCCGACGAACCTCAACCGAGGCGTCAGATGACATCGGCGAACTTCTGTTCCATGTGCACGAAGGAGACAACGCCGCCGCCGGCGGCAATAAGTGCCGCCGCAAGCGAGTAGGCGATCGCGCGGCCAGTTGGTGGCGTCGTGCCGAGGACGGCTGAGCGGAAACCTTCCAGCACGCCGACTAGTGGATTCGCTACGTAGAACCGACGCACTCCCGCGGGTACCGCGGCCGCGGCGTACGCGACGGGGCTGATGTAGAGCAACAACTGCAACCCGACCGGCAATACGTGCTGGACGTCGCGGTAGCTGACGACAGCGGCAGCGGCAACTAGGCCGATACCGAGCGCGAGCGTCAGAGCACACAGCACCCAGAGCGGTGCGAGCAGTAGCGAAAATCGCAGAGGTACGCCGTAGGCCGGGATCAGGACGACGAGAACCAGCAGGCCCACAGACAGATCGAGAAGCGTCGACAGCACCGTCGACAGCGGCAGGATCAGTCGAGGGAAGAACACCTTCGAGACGAGCTGCGCATTGCCGACAAGAGACGCGGTGACGCGCGTGATGGTCTGACTGACGAAGTTCCAGAGGACGAGCCCGGTGTAGGCGAAGAGGAAGTAGGCGACACCCTCGCTGCGCAGGTGCGCCACCCTTCCGAAGACGAACGCGAAGATCGCGGCCCCGATCACTGGAAGGAGAACGACCCAGACGACACCCAGCGCTGTTTGTCGATAGCGCAGCCGGACGTCGCGCCCCGCCAAGATCAGGAGCAGGTCTCGTCCGCGCCAAATCTCTGAAAGGAGTCCGCGACTCGTCCCTGCCGAGGTGATTTCCAGCGTGTCCGCAGCCGCGAGGGGACGTGCATCCGTCGTCGGCCCGGGGGACCGTAGGCGCGCCGACATACGGCGAGGGTAGTGCCGGGGCTGCCCGGAAACGCGCACCGCGATCTATACACTCGCGTGGCTCAGCAGCCAGTTTCCGCACGTGGTGGAAGGGCTAGCCGACCCTTTGAACGTTTGCACAATCGTCGCGCGCAATTACCTTGCGTTCGCACGCGTGATGGCGGATTCGTTCCGCGCGCACCATCCCCACGCGCGGGTCGACGTACTGGTGCTCGACGCCGTGCCGGGATCCGATAACTCCGGTGAGCCGTTCCGCGTCCTTACGCCGCAGGATGTCGGCCTGGACACTCGCGAGTTCCATCGCATGGCCACGATCTACGACGTGACCGAGCTGGCGACAGCGGTCAAGCCTTGGGTTCTTCGCTCGCTGATCGCCGAGTACGGCGCGCCCGTCGTCTATCTCGACCCAGACATCGAGGTGTTTGCGCCACTCGACGAGGTGGACACGCTCGCGGAAGAGCATGGCGTAGTACTCACGCCCCACAGCATTCGTCCGATGCCGCGCGACGGAATGGTCCCCACAGAGGCCGACATCATGGTCGCCGGAACCTTCAACCTTGGGTTCATCGCGGTAGGCCCGCGCGGCAGCGACTTCCTCGAATGGTGGGCAGAGCGGCTGCGTCGTGACTGCATCAACGAAATCGGGGACGGCCTGTTCGTCGACCAACGATGGGTCGACCTTGCGGCGCAGTACTTCGAGTGCTTCGTGCTGAAAGATGACACCTACAACGTGGCGTACTGGAACTTGGACAGCCGCACTCTCGATTACGACGACGCCGGGGTCTTTCGTGTCAATGGCCGCCCGCTCCGGTTCTTCCATTTCAGCGGGTTCCATCCCCAAAACCCAGCGGTCCTGAGCAAGCACCAGCGCAACCGCCCTCGGCACCAGCCGACGCGTAACCCGGTGCTCCGCCAGATCTGTCAGACGTACGCGGCAAAGCTGCTCAACCGCGGGTTTGCCGAGGCCGCGGACGTTCCGTACGGATTCGCGTCGTCGGTCGGCGGCGTCCGCCTGACGAAGTCGCTTCGCAGAAGCTACCGCGAGGAGCTGATTCGCGACGAGGGACGGGCCGACTCGTTGCCTGACGCCTTCGACCCCCGCGATGCAGCACGCTTTGCGCGGTGGGCGAGCATGTCACCCCGCATGTACCGGTGGCTGATCCGCCGCGGCGGCCACGCCGCACGTAACCCACGGCGAACAGCGCAGCGGGTCGTTCGCCGAATCCAGGCGCATCGGTTGCTCAGCAGAGTCCCGGCGTCGGATGTCGTCCGCACCAATCGTCGGCGCTCACCGATCGGCGTGAACCTGGTGGGTTACTTGCGAGCCGAAGACGGGATTGGCCAGGGGGCGCGCGGGTTTGCCGACGCGCTCACGGTCGCGGACGTGCCGTTTGCGCTCATTGCGAACGAACACACGCCGTCGCGCCAGGATCACGATGGCGCCGCGACTGCCGCCGAACCCGTCTTCCGCGTAAACCTCGTCTGCGTCAACGCGGACGAGTTCTCCAGGTATGCCCGCGTCATCGCACCAGGGCTCCCACCTGACGCGTACACGATCGGTGTCTGGGCGTGGGAGGTCGAAGAATTTCCAGAGGAGATGGCACGCAACGCGGCCCTGCTTGACGAGATCTGGGCGATCAGCCGCCATACGGCGGCGGCCATTGCGCCGCGTGTCTCGAAACCTGTCGTTGTTTCTCCGTATCCGGTAACGCCGCCGCCGACTTTGCACCGGCCGCGTGCCGAACTCGGGCTTCCCGGTGACTTCCTCTTCTTCTTCTCGTTCGACGTTCGCAGCATCTTCGAGCGCAAGAACCCGCTAGCGGTTGTCACGGCCTTTGCACGCGCGTTCACTCCCGGCGAGGGCCCGGTCCTGGTTGTGAAGGGTGTCAACGGCACCGCCGACGAGAGCGGGATGCGCAGGTTGCGAGCTGCCGCTGAGGGTCGCACGGACATCGTCATTCGGGAGGATTACGTCAGCCCAGAGGACCAGCTCGCCCTCATGGCGAGCTGTGACTGCTACGTCTCCCTGCACCGCGCCGAGGGTCAGGGGCTGACGCTCGCCGAGGCGATGGCTGCCGGCAAGCCAGTCATCGCGACGGCCTACTCCGGCAACGTGGACTTCATGACTGAGCGCAACAGCTACCTCGTCCCATACGACCTAGTGCCGGTGCCCGCCGGATGTGCGCCGTATCCCACGAGCGCCCGGTGGGCCGAGCCGGATATCGACGTCGCGGCAGAAGTAATGCGGCAGGTGTACGCCAACCCCGCGGACGCAAAGTTGCGCGGTGACCGCGCGCGCCACGACATCTTGAGTGAGTACAGCGCCAAAGCGAGAGGCGCCTTCGTCCGCGCCCGGCTGGCGACGATCACGCGGGAGCTCGAGGCGAAGCGGTGATCAGACGCTGGCTAGGAAACCGGATCCGCGAGTCGGCGGGGACGATGCACATCGCCGCGCGACTCGATGAACTTTCGCGACGGGTCGACACCATGGACGAAGAGATTTCCGCGGTGCCCTTCGTTGCAGATCTAGACGAGATCACAGTCCACGATCCGCAGGGCCGTCGCACGTTTGGTTTCTCGACACCTGCCGGCCGCGGGTCGGGCTACGTCGGGTTCGAGGCGCTCTTCCGAGGAACGGCGGAGTTCGTCCGCGAGCGTCAGCGCGTCTACGTGCCCCTGCTCCAGAGCGCGCGAAACGTCGTCGACCTTGGCTCCGGCCGCGGCGAGTTGCTCGATCTGTTGCGCGCTGCAGGCGTCGACGCATACGGCGTGGACAGCGACGAAGGAATGGCATCGGTCGCGCGCGCGAAGGGACACGACGTTGTCGTGGCCAATGCGCTCGCGCATCTCGCAACCTGCGACGACGCGAGCCTCGGGGCGATTGTGTCGTTGCAGTTCGTGGAGCACGTTCGGCTCGATGAGCTCGTCGAGCTGCTAGCGCTGGCGACGACAAAACTCGAGCCCGGCGGTGTGTTCATCGCGGAGACCGTGAACCCACACTCGCTCCCGGCCCTCAAAACGTTCTGGATCGACCTCACTCATCACAAGCCGATCTTTCCCGAGGCCCTGGTCACGCTGTGCCGCGACGCGGGGTTCGCTTCGGCGTACGTGATGTTTCCGAACGGGGTCGGGGACCTTGCGCGCGACCGGCGGATAGCAGGCGAGTACGCGGTCATTGCGTATACGGCCAGTCCGTGACCGGGATCGCGACGCAGCCGCTCGCGAGGCATCTCGTTGACGTCCATGACATCGGTCTGCAGCAGACCGGCAACGAAGTGTGGGCGCGCAACATCGCGCGCGAGCTGCTAGCCGAGCCGGACTGCCATTTCGCCGTGACACGTTTCGGCGTTCACGAGCTGCCGGAGAGCGTAGGCCGGCGAGCCCATGTCGTTTCGCCGCGTAGCTGGCGTCGGTTGGCCCTCGACCTGCCGTCCGTCGTGCGTCGCGTCCGACCCGCGTCGCTCGTCGTGCAGTACACGGCACCCTTGGTGCGCGTGCCCACGGTCGTCGTCGTGCACGACCTCTCGTTCGAGCAGCCGGAGGCCGCACAATGGCTGACGCGTGCGCAGCTCCGCCGGTACCGCGCGACCATCGGGCTGTCTGCGCGTCGCGCGCGCGCCGTAGTCGTGCCGTCTGAGCACACACGTCGCGACGTGCTCAGCGCCTACCGGCTGCCGCCGGAGCGGGTGCATGTCGCACCGCTGGCCCTGGACTCAAACTTTGCCGAGCTGCTCGCAGGACAACCGAAAATCGAACCGGCACGCGACCCATATGCGCTGGTCGTTGGCAACGTGCTGGCGCGCAAGAACCTGAGTGTCGTGGCCCGTGCCGTGTCGCGGCTTCGAGCTCGGGGACACGCGTTGCGGCTTCGCATTGCCGGTACAAGTGGTCGAGAGGGCCTCCGGATCGTCGACGAGCTGAGCGCGCTGCTCGGCTCGGCGATGCAGCTGACTGGCTACCTGTCGCCGGAGGAGCTCGCCCGCGAGTATGTCGGCGCCGCGTTGTTGTGCCTGCCGTCGCGCTATGAGGGCTTCGGGCTTCCTCTACTCGAGGCAATGGCTGCGGGGGTTCCGATCGTCGCGAGTACCGCGAGCTGTCTTCCAGAGGTCGCCGGGGACGCCGCGTTGTTCGCCGAGCCTGACTCTGTGGACGAGTGGGCGTCGGCGATCGAGACGCTCATCACAGACCCGCGCGTCTCGCGCGACCTCGTAGAGCGCGGTGGGCGACGGCTCAGCGAGTTCAGCTGGCGGCGCACTGCCGACTCCCTCCAGGCGGCGATGACTGCCGCGGCGGCATGAAAACGGCACCTGCTACGCGGATGTCGTGGCTGCGGATGCGGCGACGCAGTGACGTGCTGCTCGCGGTTATCGACATAGGCGTCGCGCTCGCGGTCTGCAGAGGCGCATACGCACTGCGGTTCGAAGACGTGATCGTCCCTGCTTCGCTCCGAGGCCATTACCGCGTGGGGTCGGTGCTCGTCGCCATCGCGTGGGCGGCGTTAGCGCGGTCGTCCGGCATGTACGACCGCAGCGCGCTTCGCCGCGGCAGGTCGAATCTCGCAAACTCTTTTCAGGCGGCTCTCGTGGTCGGGGTGTCGACCGTGGTCGTCAACGCCACGGTCCTCGACGGTGAGCTCTCCCGTGCCTGGATCGGCCTGGTCGTGCTCGGTCTGCTCTTGGGGGGGATCGCCTCGCGTCGGCTGATCCGTGCCGCGCGGCGCGGCCTCGTGCCACTGAACCTGGCGCTCGAGCGATACGTCCTTGTCGGAACGGGCGCGGAGGGGCGACGACTGAGGGCTGACCTCACACGCGCGTCCGGCGCGCCCTTCCGCATTGTCGGCGTCCTCGCGGAGGATCTCCCGCCGGAGTCCCTGGCCGCGGAGGCGCGTCGGTTGCGCGTCGACGGACTCATCGTGCCCTCGGAGCTGCTCGCCGAGAGCGACGTGGCGCGCCTCGCGACCGCCGTCTCAGGATCGGGCATCGACGTGTTGCTCGCACCTGGGCTCGGCGGGCTCGACCTGCGAGTGTCGAGCATCGCGGTGCTGCACGGCATGCCGCTGCTTCGGACGGCTGGCTTGGCGCCGCGGCGACGCGCCCAGCGGGCTCGGCCGACCGGCACCGCCAAACGTGGTGTCGCCATCCTCGGCACGCGCGGCGTGCCCGCCAACTACGGCGGCTTCGAGACGTTCGCGGAGGCGCTCGCGCTCCGACTCGCGGAGGCCGGAACGCCGGTAACGGTCTACTGCCGCTCGCACTACGCGACGCAGCGAGACTCCTGGCGCGGCATCCGGCTCGTCGTGTTGCCCACACTGCGCACGAAGTACCTCGACACCGTCGTGCACACGCTCCTCTCGGCCCTGCACGTCGTCCTGCGGTCGCGAATTCGCGAAGTCGTTCTCTGCAACGCCGCGAACGCCCCGGTCCTGCTGCTACTCCGGCTGGCCCGCCGCCGGGTGGTCCTCAACGTCGACGGCCTCGAGTGGCGTCGCGGGAAGTGGGGGGTTGCGGGACGCGCGTGGTACCGGCTGGGGGAGTGGCTGTCTGTGCGCCTCGCCTCGGTCGTCGTGACCGACGCGGAGGCGGTCCGCACCTACTACCGCGTCCGCCACGACACTGACACCGTGATGATTCCCTACGGCGCGGAGACGCTGCGGCGGGGTTCGCCACCGCCGCCCGCGGAGCTCGCCGTGCGACCCGACACCTATGCGCTCTACGTCTCGCGATGGGAGGCAGAGAACAACCCGGTGCTTGTCGCGGCGGCGCACGCGAGTGCTGGCGTCGGCATGCGTTTGGTGATGTTGGGCCACGCCACGTACGACACCGAGATCGAAGGCCGCGTGCGGTCCGCGGCTGTTGAAGACGCCGTGATCGCGGGTGCGATGTTCGGCGACGCGTACCGCGGCCTGCAGTCCAACGCCCGCTGCTACATCCACGCGACCGAGGTCGGCGGCACGCACCCAGCGCTCATCGAGGCGCTCGCGGCGGGCAACCTTTGCCTGGTTTTGGACACACCGGAGAACCGCGAGGTGGTCGGGGAGCATGGACGCTACTTCGCGGACGAGGCGGAGCTCGCGGAGCTGCTCCGCTGGGCCGACGTGCTACCGGCGCGTGAGCTGGCGCGATGGCGTCGCCGCGCCCGCGACTACGCGGCCCGGCGCTACTCGTGGGCATCGATCACCGACCAGTACCGCGAACTGCTCGGCGCATGACGCAGGAGCCCGAGACACAGGACGCACCGACGCGTGCGGTGGCGTTACGCAGCTGGAGCGACCGGCTCGAGGTGGCGGCCGTCGTCACCTTGTTGCTCGTGATCCTGTTCGTGATGGTCCCGCGCTACGGCGGCCGCGACCCCGGCGCGCTGCCGCTCGGCCTCATCGCCGCCGGTGTCGCTTTCGTTGTCTGCCGGCCGTGGCAGCGGCTGCGCTTGCGCACCATCGCCATCGCCGCGTCGGTACCGCTCGCGGCGTACGGCGTGTGTCTGATGTCCCCCACCGGATGGAGCGGCGCGCCGGTCGCTGCGGCTTACACACTTGCCGCGCTCTGTTTCCTGACGACGGCGGCCTTTGCCCGCTCGCCTGGGCGCCGCGCGCTCGTGCTCGCCCTCATGGGGCTTGCCGGGTTCGACCAGTTCCGCCGTTCGTTCCTCGCGTGGTGGGGCGGCGAGAACCCCGGCGCGAAGATGATCGGGACGTTCTACTGGCACAACCAGTACGGCACGTACCTTGCCGCCATCGCACTCGTTGGCGCTGCGGTCGCGATCGAGGGGCGCAGTCGGCTCCGCGTGGCCGGGTGGGCGCTTGCCCTTGTGGCGTCGTCGGGAGTCGTGCTGTCCGCGAGCCGTGCGTCGATCGCCTTGCTAGCTGGTGGATGGATCGTGCTTGGCGTTGTCGCCGCGCGGGGGACCCCCGCCAAGGGGACGTTGCTTCGTTGTGCCGCCCTCCCGCTCGCGGTCGTGGGGGCGGTCTTCCTTCTCACGAGCGCAGTCTTGTTCCCAGGCACCTCCGGATCGTCGCCGGTCGGGGGTGTCACCTCGCGCGGGGTGTCGGGAGAGACGGCGGAGAGCAGTGCGCACTTCCGCCTTGAGTTCTGGCGCGCGGCGGTCAATGTCGCCGTCGACCGGCCGCTCGCGGGTGCCGGTCTCGGCGGCTACGGCACCGCCGCGTCGGAATACCTGCCGCTCGGCATGCAGCGCTCGCCGTACGCGCACAACGTGTACCTGCAGGACGTCGCCGAAGGCGGCCTGTTGCTGGGTCTGCCGCTCGCGGCGAGCGCCCTCGCGGTGGCTTTCGCCGCCGTACGCCGGATCGCGGCGAGTCGCGCCGCGCCTGGATGGCAGCTGTCGGTCGCGCCGGCGCTCGCGGCGCTGCTGCTGCTCCTCCACGCGGGCCTCGACTTCGACTGGGTCTACCCCGCTCTTTTCGCTTTCGTGGCCTTGCTAGGCGGCCTAACCACGTCGGGCGACCGCGACGACAACGGCGACCCGCTCGGCGCGCGGCGGGCTCGGGTCGTTGCGGTAGCGGTGCTCGTCGGGCTCGCGGCGGCGTCGACGCTGGCCGTGCGGGCCGACGAGCAACTCGCGACGGGGCTCGCGGCCGCGCGGCGGCCCGGCTCTGTGGGACGGCTCGAGGCGCTTGCGCGCGCGCGACCCGCCGTCTTTGCGGACAGCCGGGTCGACGCGGCACTGCTCGTCGCCGCCGTGCCGAAAGACCTGAGTACCCCGCTGCGGCTGCCGGAGTCGCAGGTTCGGGCAGCACTCCACGCCACCGCCCGCCGCGCCGCGATCGACGCCAATCTCCAGATCCTCCGGGCTCGGGCGATGCTGCTCCTCGGCGAGCGGGACGCGGCGATCGCGCTCGCCCGCGGCGTCGTGTCGCGTTACGGCGCGCGGCGGGTGTATCTCGTGGGGGATCTCGCCGAGATCCTGGCCGCGGCCGGCGAGCGCGAGCAGGCCGCGGCGACCGTGCTCAGTGGGCTCGCGAAGGAGCTGCAGCCCGCCTACCCCGCGCCCGACCAAGCATGGAGCAACGTCGCTGTGCTGGCGGGCGTCGTCGGTCCCGACGACCCGCGGGCGCGCTGTGCGGTCGCGATCGCGACGCGTGCGCTCGGGCCGCCGCCACTCGGACTGCGCCTGCCCAGCGCCGCATTGGTGGCAGAGCCGGTCGGCTGCTCGTCCGTGCTTCGGCTGCCGGGGTCGCCACGAGCGCAGGTTTAGCGATCCGC
>JAIVGO010000203.1 GCA_020201525.1 Actinomycetota bacterium
GTCTTCCTGCATCTCTTCGAGGAAGCGCTGCACAACTACCACCCGGACGTCTGCGTTCCATACTGGGACTGGAGTAGGGTCGAAGAGCAGCACTTCCCCGACTGGCTGGTAGGCGTTCTCCCGACCGTTCACACGCCGACGAGAACGATCAACGTCATCCGTGCTCCGGGTTCGGACGGTGGGCTCGCGGCGATTGCCTCGGGCGTGCCTTCGGCAATGTCGAAGACGTCGTACGGGACGTTCACGGCACCGATCAACGGCATCCATGGCTCGGTCCACATCTGGGTGGGCGGGACGATGTCGGACGCTTCCGTCTCGCCTGCGGATCCAGTCTTCTGGCTCCACCACGCAAATCTGGATCGGCTCTGGTGGGCTTGGTACAACAGCGCGGCGGGCAACCATCAGAACCCGCCTCTCACAGGTGCCGATGCGGTCATGGATCCCTGGACCTACACGGAGGCGGACGTCCGTAATATCGCCAGCCTCGGATATACGTATGTCTGAATAACGCTGCCGGCCTCGATCGACCTGTAACTCGCACCAGGGCCGAGGAGATTCGGCTCGCGGGCGCTAATGCCCCCGACCGGAATCGAACCAGTGCACGCGGTTTAGGAAACCGCTGCTCTATCCACTGAGCTACGGGGGCGCAACGCCAATCGTGCCAGCCCGAGCGGCCCCCCGACGGGCGCTCGACCGGCACACCGATTCGATTTCGTAGGGATCTCCCGCTTTCGTCTCAGGGCCGCCGGCTCTACGGTCGGTGGCGACGACGACACCGAGCGGGCATCCGGCCGACGCTCGCGCTTGACTACGCGCGTGGCCGACGCTCCTCAGACGCGTAGCCAGTACCGCGACTGGCTCGTTCAAGCCCACCACACGGCGTCGCAGGACTACGACAAGGCGGTCATGACCCTTGCGGCCGGAGGTCTGGGGATCTCCCTCGCGTTCATCAAGGACATCGCGCCACGCCCGAACGGCGTGTGGATGATCGCCGTGGGCTGGTCTTGTCTTGCGGCCAGCCTCCTTCTGATCTTCGTCTCCTACTTGACGAGCCAGCAACGGCTCCTTGAGCAGCTCTCGCAGCTCGACCATCCCGACAAAGCAGCTCGCCAGATCTTCGGTGGCTGGACTCGCAGGCTCAACTGGATCGCAGGGGGAGCGTTCATTCTGGGCGTCGCCTTTGTCGTCGCCTTCGCGGTGTACAACATGGGGACATGAGCGAACGCGACCACGGGCAGGATGGCGGGCGGGAATACGGCTATGAGCCGCCCGAGCTGCCGCCGATAGAAATTCAGCAAACCGACGCTCCGTCAGAAGAGCGCGGCTATGAGCCTCCCGATCCACCGCCGATGCCGGATCCCGAGAAGGACTAACCCGCCCACGCCGTGCCGCTTCAGCGACGTCTCGGCGCGGCGTGCGCACGGGGCTCCGTTTGGGTTGCACCACACACGCGCGAGAGGCTCCCGAGGGAGTGTCAGATGAGCCTCAAATTCGCTCGTAGAGCGAAGCCCTCTTCCGGACTCGAACCGGAGACCCGCGTCGATCCGCGCGAGCACGCTTCGCATCGTCATCGCGTCGGCGAGATCAATCCGGGCCTGGAGCAGCACATCGGACGCGTCGTAGAGCCGAGGCCGTACTCACTACCGTCGGGAGTCGTCGTGCATGCCGCCGACGCGGTACCTCAGGCACAGCCCGTCGATGAGCAGCGGTTTATGAAATCGCAGTTTCCTTAACCGAGTCGAGCGAGTCGCAGTTCTTGCAACCGAGGAGAGGCCCAATCGAAGCGGGACCGTGTGGCCCCCACGACCGCGCGCTAGATCGAGTTGAACGTTGCGAGCAGTTCCCGCCGGCTACGGACGCCGGTCTTGTCGAAGATCGACTTCAAGTGATCCTGCACCGTGTGTCGCGAAATGAACAGCCGCTCGGCAATTGCGCGTGTGTCGAGGCCGGCGATCACCGTGCGGACAACGTCGCGCTCACGGCGCGTCAGCGCGTACGCACGGCAGAGCAGGGTGAATGTCTCGGCCGGCGTCGCGCCGCGAAAGGTGACGGCGACCTCGACGTCGTCTTCGCCGGCGTCCGCGACCGCCGATGCCTCGATCATCAGCCAGCGGCCGTCGGCGGTCTGCTCGAGTGCGTGCGCCTGACCGGTGGTTCGAGCCATTGCGACGATCGGGTAGACAACGGGCGGGAGTATTCCCCAAGCGGTGAACAGCGACGCGGCCGGGAGCGCCGCGATCCAACAAAAAGCAGCTTCGGTCGACGTTGTGACGCGCAGCTGTCCGTCCAGGACGAGGACGCCCGTAGCGGCTGCCTCCTGTGCTGGATTGCGTACGTTCGCCCGCGACCGTCGTAACACCGGCGCCATCTGTCGCGCCACTTCTGCAAGGAGCTCGAGCTCGTCCTCGTCGAAAGCGCGATCAGTCGTATCGCGATAAGCCTCGATCCAGCCCCAGCATCCGAGGTCGTCGCGACACGCGGCGACGGCGATGTCGCCGATCCCGACGGGTCGGAGCACTTCGTCCCACCGTCGGGACCGTGCGAGGTCACCGCCCGTATCGGCGCTAAGACCTGCAACTGACCGCTGAGCACGTGCGACGACGTGCTTGGCGACGAAGTCGCCGCCGCCAAACTCGAGTTCGAGCGCGTGCGGCAGGTTCGGCCCGTAGTCGTGCTCCGCCAGGCCGCTCAATGGCACCGCCGTGTCTGGATCGGCGAGGGGCCAGCACCAACGATCGAACCCGATCGTGCGTTGCAACTCGAGGATCGCCTCGCGGCGAGCAACGTCGGAGTCGCGCTGCGACTCGGTCATCCGCTCCAGACGTTCGCGACAGCGGCTCCGCTGCCGTTCAGTAGCCACCCATGAAGCATAGGACGCGGTTCCAAAGATCCCAAGTCTCTGGGGTTGGCCACGGCCCGGCACGTAGGTCGAATGTGTTGCGAAAGGAGGAACGATGAGATTGCGCACAATTCTCGCTGCATTTGTCGCGGCAACTGCGACCGCGGCGATTGCAATCGCTCCGGCGGCCGCCGACTACGGCCCAGGGGCGGTCTATCAGGTGGAGATCACGGTGAACGAGGGTGGGCCTCAGGGCGGCGGCATCTGGCTGTGGCTTGCGCTCTACCCGGACGGCACGGGCGACTACGCCGGCTCCGACTGCGGCCACGGACACGGCGCCGCCGCGGATCGCGGTGACGTGACCTGGACCTCCGGAAACGGGACGCTCACGATCACCGGCGTGGTGCTGAACGGGTTCGGCCCGGTCGGCGTGCCCGTCACGATCACCGTTCCGTCGGCCTACGGGCACTACCCGTACGCCGCCAACGCGTTCACGACGATCTTCAGCGGACTTCCGCCGTTCATCAGCGGCGGCAAGGGCCAAGTCCAGATCGCACCGTAAAACAGTACGAGGGCGCGGCCGCGCGCGACGG
>JAIVGO010000146.1 GCA_020201525.1 Actinomycetota bacterium
GTTCTGCACCGCGTCACGTTCGTCCACACCATCGGCCGTGCCTTGCCGCCGCTCGCCGCCATGTTCAACGCCGGCCCGTACGAAGTCGGCGGAGGCGACGACACCGTCAACCGCGGAACGTACACCGTCGGCGAGGACTACCAGACCGCCGGCATCCCGAGCTACCGCCAAATCATCGACGTCGGCGACTTCGATCGCTCTCGCTCCGTGATCACGACGGGATGCTCGGGGAATCCGGCGAGCCCGTATTACGCCAATCAAACACCGCTCTGGCTTGCGTGCAAATACCACCCGATGCCGTTCTCCGCCGAAGCGATCGCTGAGGCCGCCGCCGGGACCTTGACGATCAAACCTGCGTAAGCGCGCCGGTCTGTTCGATTGCCGGCTGGTTCACGTACGTGCGATCGATCCACGGAAATACCCACACCCAGAGCGATGCCGCGATGGCGAGCACGACGACCAGGATGATGATCCGTCGCGTCGCTTTGCGCTCCGGCAGCACGCCCATCAAGCGGCTACCGGTTCCGCTTTGATCAAGTCGGCCCAAACGATCAGGCGATTCTTCGACGTGTAGCGAGGTGTGCACGTCGTGAGCGTCAACTTAGTTTCGGCGTCGCTGTTCGGATCGCCCCTGATGACTTGATAGTCGTCGGCATGCACGACGACGTTTCCTCGAGTGACGCGGTACGTGAACGTGCCATGCACCGTTTTCAAGATGACCGTGTCGCCGGTGCCGAGCTCGTTCAAGTTGTAGAACGGCGAACCCCATCCCGTCCGGTGTCCGGCGATGGCCGCCGTTCCTTTCGCTCCGATGTCCGCGCTGTCGGGGTAATGCCCGGGCCCGTAGGCAAGGGCATAAAGGGTCACGCCTTGCACGACGATGTCGTCGATCCCGATGCTCGGGATGATGAGCTCCGCGATGCCGTGTACACCCGGCTTCGCCGTCGGAGCGGCGGGTGTGGGAGAAGCGGTCGGAACATCGGGCAGGTGGCTTCGCGGATCGTCGAGGATGGCCGCAAATTCCTTTTGGAGCGCGCGCTGATGCGCGTGCGTCTGCAGCGAGGTCCCGAAGATCTCGTACACGACGAAATACAGGATCAACACACCGAGTGTGATGAATACCGATCCGGTCGTGCGTAAGGTCTTTCTCATGTGTCGTCTATCTTGCCCCGGCCGCCCGTGTCCTGCACTTACCGCGCCGTCGAACGGTGGACCGCCGCGAATTGGTCCGCGATCACGCCGTGATAAGCCGGCAATTCAAGATGATCGGCATCCTTGACCTCGAACACGAGCCGAAATTCGTCGACGGCGGCCTGAAAACGCTCGACCAAGCCGTCGGACGCCAGCCCACCGCGTAGCCGTGCGGGATCCCCGACGGCCGCGATCCGGTACGGCGGGCTGTACACGGATCCATGCAGGAGAAGCGTGTTGCCGACACACCGAATCGCGCTCGCGGCCGTGATGCGCTCGCCGCCGATGGCAACGGCCTCCGCGCCGGATGCCCACAGGGCGTTGACGACGGCTTGAATGTCTTGCTGGTGGATCACGAGGTCATTGGGATCCCCGGTGGGAGAGGTCCGCATGCTCGAATCGTCGAGCGTGACGCGCAGGCCGGGACCGGCGACGGCGGCGAGGCCGGCGAAGGGTTCCAGCCCATCGGCCGCGTGACGCAGTTGCAAAAGGTCGCGACCGCGCGCAGCGCCTTGCCCTTCGAGGGCCTCGAGATCCGCGCGGAGCACATCCAACTGAGCGCGAAGCGTTCGAGCCCGCCGTTCTTCGGCTCGGATGAGATCGACGAGCCGCCCTTTGCGCGAGAGCCGTGGGCCGGGACGTGCCTGTCGCGCCGCGACGGCGAGGGTCGCGCCGATGAGCAGAATTGCGACCGCGACGAAGACGGAGCGTCCGAGCGGGGAAGTTTCAGGCACGTTTGCTCACCTGACGGGCAGACAAGCCGAGTGTATCATCGGTGTCGTTTTCCAACCCGGGGAACTCGATGCCTGTATCCAAATCAAAGCGCAAGCGGTACACACCACCGCCGAAGCCGAAGCCGAAGCCGTCGCCCAAATGGGTGCCGATCACGATGCTCTCGCTGCTCGTGCTGGGCGTGATCGACCTTGTGCTCTACTACCTGAACCTGCTTCCCGGCGGCGCGAAGACCGAATACCTGCTCATAGGATTCGGTCTCATCGCAAGCGGGTTCGTCTTCGGTGTTTTCTGGCGATAGCGGCGTAATTACAATCCTGTCATTCGTCCCCAGCTGGGGATGAGCCTGTGGATAAGTCTGCGATACTCGTCGCATGCCGGTTTTCGACTTCAAATGCACGGCCTGCGGGCGCCGCGAGGAGCACGTGCTGCTGGACGGCGAGAAAGCGCCCACCAAATGCCGCGAGTGCGGGAAGCCGCTGAAGCGGGCGTGGGGCGGGTCGCGCCTCGTCGTAAATCTGGAGGGGTGGGGGTTCACGCGCAACGACTCGCTCATCGCCGAGGGCCGCGGCCCGCGAAAGGACTGGAAAGCGCTCAAGGAACGCGCCGAGCAGATCCGCGACGAGTAGCGGCTACGCCTGCGCGACTTCTTCTCGCTTGAGCATGGGCTCCCCGCAATGCCTCGGCGGATTGTCCGTGCCCTTGCGGAGTAAGAGCAGTTCGGTGCCGCACGTCTCACAATAGAACGTGATCCGCGCACCGGTTTTGAGAACGGGGACAGCCTCTTCCGGCTTGATGGCGCTGCGCGGTCGCGCAAGTCCGCGCAGCGTGCCAAAGCCGATCGCTGCAATGAACAGCCCGATGAACGCTGCGAGGACGTACCGCACGACGTCAGACTAGTCCGAACACGGGCCGGGCACCGTCGCCCGGCCGTTTTGTTTCGAGACTAGTCGAGCCTTTCGATAATCGTTGCGTTCGACATGCCGCCGCCTTCGCACATCGTCTGCAGCCCGTAGCGGCCGCCGGTGCGCTCTAGCTCGTGGAGCAGCGTCGTCATCAGGCGGGCGCCGCTCGCGCCCAGCGGATGGCCGAGCGCGATCGCGCCGCCGTTGACGTTGCCCTTGTTTTCAAACGTGGCGTCGTCGATGCCGAGCTCCTTCTTCCACGCGAGCACGACGCTGGCGAACGCCTCGTTCACTTCGAACAAATCGATCTCGTCGAGGGTGAGCCCGCTTCGCTGCAGTGCCTTTTGCGTCGCCGGAATGACGGCAGTCAGCATCAGAATCGGATCTGCGGCTGCGAGGGAAAACGTGTGGAAACGAGCACGCGGCTTGAGCCCGAGCTCCTTCGCCTTCTCCGGCGTTGTGATCAGCATCGCGGCCGCGCCGTCGGTGATTTGCGACGAGTTGCCGGCCGTGACGATCCATGGGATCTCCGGGAATCGCCCGCTCATCGACTCTTCGAAGAACGCCGGCTTCAGGCTGCCGAGCTTCTCGAGCGTCGTGTCCCGCAAGCCTTCGTCGGTATCGAACAGCACCGTCGCACCGTTCTCCCCGGCAACCTTGATCGGATGAATCTCTCGCTGAAAGCGCCCCTCGTTCGTCGCCTGCTTTGCGAGCTGTTGAGAGCGGAAGCCGATCGCGTCGACTTGCTCGCGGGTGATTCCCCAGCGACCGGAAATGATCTCCGCGCTGATGCCTTGCGGAACGAGGCCTCCCTCGTACCGCTCCATGAGCGACGGCGGGAACGGGAAGCCGGGTCCACTCATCACCGACGCTCCCATCGGAACGCGGGTCATCGCTTCGATGCCGCTCGCAACGACCACGTCGTACGCGCCGGCCATCACGCCCTGCGCCGCGAAGTGCGCCGCTTGCTGCGACGAACCACACTGCCGGTCGAGCGTCGTCGCGGGAACCGAGTCGGGCAGCCCTGCCGCGAGCCACGCGTTGCGCCCGATGTTGAGCCCTTGCTCGCCGACCTGCGTCACGCAGCCGGTGACGTTGTCCTCGATCAGCGCGGGGTCGACGTTCGTGCGCGCGACGAGCTCTTTCAGTGTCTCGGCGAGCAAGTCGACTGGGTGCCAGTCCCTCAGCTTCCCGTTGCGCCGCCCGAGCGGCGTCCGAACGGCCTCGACGATAACGGCTTCGCGCATGATGTCCTCCGATCCGGTGGCGGCCGGCAACGGTCCGCCCTCTGTTACCCGCTAGTAACTTTACGCACACATATGCACGAGCGTCAACGCAAGGCACCGCTGCCGAATTCCGTCTTCGATCGGCGAACACCTTCGTCGTAGACTGCTGCCGTGAGCGACGTCGCGATCCCGGAGCGACCGCGCCTGCGCGGTCGGCTGCATCAAGTCGCGTTCATCTGCTCGATTCCCGCCGGCATCACACTCGTCGCGCTCGGACGCACCGGCGCGGCACGAGCGGCCGTCGGCGTCTATGCCGTGAGCCTCATGGCGCTGTACGGCATCAGCGCGTCCTACCACCGGCTCAACTGGTCACCTCGCGCGCGAAAACTCATGCGCCGGCTGGACCACTCGACGATATTCATCCTGATCGCCGGCAGCTATACGCCGCTGTCGATCTTGGCGCTGCGCGGCGCGTGGCGCATCTCGATTCTCGTGTCGGTATGGACCGTCGCGCTTGTCGGCGTCGTCTTGAAGCTCGTGCGCCTCGACCGCATGCATGCCTTTGGGATGGTGCTGTACATCGCCCTGGGGTGGACCGCCGTCATCGCGCTTCCGGAAGTCGTTCGCAACGTGAGCGCAGCCGGCATCGCACTGCTCTTCATCGGCGGAATCCTCTATACGAGCGGCGCCATCATGTTTGCCAAGCACAAACCGGATCCGAACCCGCGCGTGTTCGGTTATCACGAGGTGTGGCACTCAATGGTGATCGGCGGAACGATCTGCCACTACACGATGATCATGATGCTCGCGCTCGGCGCGCGTTGATCACGCCGGCAGCGCTGCCTCGATGGTTTCGACGAGCGCAGGATCGTCCGGCTTCACGAGCGGGCTGAATCGCGCGACGATCTCGCCTTCGGGAGACACGACGAACTTCTCGAAGTTCCACCGAATGTCTCCGGTCTTCCCTTCGACGTCGGGAATCCCCGTCAACGCGTCGTAAAGCGGGTGGCGGTCCGGCCCGTTGACGTCGATCTTCGCGAACAACGGAAAGGTCACCCCGAAGCTCGACTCGCAGAACGACTTGATCTCATCGTGCGTGCCCGGCTCCTGGGTGCCGAACTGATTACACGGAAAGCCGAGTACAGCGAGGCCGCGGTCGGCATACGTCTCGTGTAACGACTGCAAGCCGGCGTACTGCGGCGTGAGCCCGCACTGCGACGCGACGTTCACGATCAGCAGAGCTTTTCCCTTGTACTCGGTGAGCGTCGTCTCTCGGCCGTCCAGCTTCATTACTGCTACGTCGTGCAGGCCCATAAGGCTCCTTTCGCCTGAGGTGTCTTCGGCGCCGTCCCGTCACATCCCTTCCCGCTCCGGTGTCATTTCCAACGCGGTAGCCTGGAGGCGATGGGCATCCAGGAGTCCTCCGGCTGGCAACGATTCTTCGGGAACGCTGCCCAAACGTGTGCCGAATGCGGCTACGCGTGGGCTGTCACGCTCGACGACGCCGACACTGCTGTGATGAGCATGCCACGCGCCGTCGCGGCTTTGACCGGTCATCCCCGTGCCCGTCGCAAGCCGGCACCGGCGGTTTGGTCGCCGGCCGCGTACGCGTGGCACACGGCCGACGCGATTCGGATTTGGGCGGAGCGGTTTGCCGCCATCGCCGCGCAGCCGGATGCGATGGTCGAGCCGTTCGACCAAAACCGGCTCGCGGATGCTCGCGGCTACGAGTCGATGCCGGCCGCCGGTGCCGCATGGGCGGTGGAGCGTGCCGTCGTCGATTGGGCGGAGTCGGTTCAGCGAGTGGACCCCCCGACCCGGTTCGCGCACCGCGATTACGGGGCGATGTCGGTCGCCGACGCCGTCCGCTACATCGGGCACGAAGCGCATCATCATGCATGGGACATCGCCAACGGGCTCGGCGGCTAAATCGGCCCCGTTTTGCCAATGAATCCCTGCGCTGAGTAGCCTGCTGACACTCCATCAGGTCAAGAGACAAGGAGGACGGGATGGCCGTCAAGTTTCTTTCCGACGAGTGGCTCGGCGAGGTCGAGAGCCGGCTCAACTCCAACGAGGCTTTTCAAAACGCAGCGAAAGGCCAGAGTGCAAAGTTGCAGCAGGTGATCACCGGCGCACCCGACGGTGAGTCGAAGTATGGCTTCATCATCGACGGGGGCAAAGTTTCGATGCCGAAGGGCGACATCGAAGGCGCTGAGGCGACGGTAACGCAGGACTACGACACCGCGGTCAAGCTCAGCAAGGGCGAGCTGCAGGGACAAGCGGCATTCATGCAGGGGAAGCTGAAGATCAGTGGCAACCTCATGAAGATGATGCAGCTGCAAGGTGTGTTCACGGCGATGCCCGGCGCGATGGGTGACCTCGAAGTCGAATACTGAGAACCAACTCGAACGAGGGCGGGCTTCGGCCCGTCCTCTTCCTTTTCAGGCGGGCTGCTCGCTCGGCGTACGAACACCGCCGATCCAGATCGCCGCCTCGATCGCGCGCACGGCGAACGGCACGGCGAGCATGTACAGCAGCGGCAACCACACCGGAATGCCGAACACGTCTGCTTGTGCGTAGGAAAACAATCCAGCTGCGGACAGCCACGCTTCCGTCGCCGGTCCGCCGACGACGAGAAAGAGCGCTGGAAGCGCATTCGCGGATCCAACTCTTTGGAGCGACGGCAACCGCACGATGAGCAACACGATGAGCAACACGGTCAGAACAGCGACGTGCTTCCACAGAAGAGCAGTCAAGGCGTATGTCGCCGAGAAGAAGAGGAGCTCGGCGAACGCGCGACGCGGGGAACGCGCATCGGGCACAGGATTGCCGAGACGCGCGATGCCGATGCCACCGGCGAGAAATAGGGCGGCAAATTCGAGGGGAACCCACCACGGTTGCCGAAAGCCGCCGGGCGGCGTGTAGAACAGCGTTCCGGCTGCGACATGCATTCGGTCCCACGCGGTTCCGAGTAGGGCTCCGCCGAAGCCGAGGGCCGGCAACGAAATCGGGCGAAGCCGCGGACGGTAAGAAGGCATGCCGAGATTATGCCGTGATTTTCACGCCTGCAGCTGCGCTTACGTGTCGGTCGGCGGCGTCGCTTCGTCGGAGGTTCGGCGATCGACGCGCTCGTCTTCCAGATCGCGGGCGGCCGGATCTTCCGTACGCGCATCTGATTCGGCGAGCAAAGCACGCGCTTGCTCCTCGGGATCGTCGGCGTCGCCTTCCGCTTCCGCTTGCGTAGACTTGGCCCGAGCAGCGACGCGCCTCTGTCCCGGGTCGGGCATCTCGACCCGCTCGTCGATGGTCTCGTCGGCCACGTGCCCTCCTTGAGTCGCCGACTAGTGACTCCCTCAGAAGGCGGCAGTTCAAACTCTCGCCGTGCGAACCCGCTGGTAGACGACCTCCGGCCCTAAACGGGCCGAAGGTCGAGAGCGACGACATTGATACCGTCGGATACTTCCGCCACGGTGCGACCTTCTGCCGAGTTCGCCGCCTTGGCTTCGATCGTCCATGCGCCGGGTGCAACATGGAAGGTGAACGCTCCATCGTCTTTCGTGTATTGCTCGGACACGAAGTCCCCCGATGGGCCTATCAGGCGCACGTACGCGCCGCCCAGTGGTCGGCCTTCTTTTGTGACGGTTCCCGCAATCTTCGGCTGCGCCATGTCCCCTATCCTCCTATCGCTCGATCGGTACTCCGACGAGCGAACCCCATTCCGTCCACGAACCGTCGTAGTTGCGAACGTTTTCGAAGCCCAGAAGCTCGTGCAATACGAACCACGTGTGTGCGCTGCGCTCTCCGATTCGGCAGTACGCAACAATCTGCTTGTCCTGCGTAATTCCTTCGTCGCCGTACAGCTTCTTCAGCTCTTCTGTCGACAAGAACGCGCCGGATTCCGGGTTCACCGATTTCGACCATGGAATATTCTTCGCACCGGGGATGTGACCCGGCTTCTGCGCTTGCTCTTGCGGCAAGTGCGCGGGTGCGAGCAACTCACCGCGGAATTCTTCGGGAGAGCGAACGTCGACGAGGCCGAAGGTCGGCTTGCCGAGCACGTCCTTCTCGATGTAGTCGCGGAATGCGCGGATGTCCGCGTCGACGCCTTTGACTTTGTAGCCGGTCGTCGGCTCGGCCTTCGGCGGATCCTGCGTCAGCTCTCGTCCTTCGAGCTCCCATTTCTTCCGGCCGCCGTTCATGAGCTTCACGCCGTCGTGGCCGTAGACCTTGAAGTACCAATAGGCGTACGCGGCGAACCAGTTGTTGTTCCCGCCGTAGAGAACGACGGTCGTGTCGTTCGTGACGCCGATTCGATCGAGCAGCTTTGCAAACCCTTCCGCGCTCACGAACTCACGTCGAAGCGGATCTTGCAGATCGTTCTTCCAGTGAACCCCGACGGCGTTGCGGATGTGGCCGCGCTGATATGCCTCGGTGTCCTCGTCCACCTCGACGATCCGCACATCCGGATTGTCGAGGTTCTCGGCTACCCAATCGGTGTCGACGAGAACGTCTTTTGCGTACTCCGCCATGGGGTTCCCCTCCTCTTCGTTTGACCAGCCCGGTTTTCACTATGATAATAGGGAATAACCCCAGAGCCTGTCCAGCCGGTTCCGAGGTTTTCGACAAGAGCGAGAGGACGATCGTGGGCGAGCAAACGACGAAAGACCTGGTCGGCGGCGTTTCTCATCGTCCGGCGCTGCCTCACGGCGGCGCCCTCGTGGACCGGCTCGCGGACCCCGATACCGCCGCTCGGTGGCGTGAAAAGGTCGCGTCGTCCCCGGTATTGCGTCTGTCGGCGCGCGGATCGGCCGATCTGGAATGCATCGGAACCGGTGTGTACTCCCCCCTCGAAGGCTTCCTCGGAAAGGCCGATTACGAGCGGGTCGTCGAGGAACTGCGCCTCGCCGACGGCACCGTGTGGTCCTTACCGATCGCGTTGCCGGCGACGGAGGATCTCGCGTCGGCGGCGCTGGAAGCAGGAGTTGCTGCGCTCGCCGATCCACACGGCCATATCACGGCCGTGATCGAGGTCGATGAGTCCTTCCGCCCCGATCCTTTGCGCGAGGCCGAGAGGGTGTTCGGCACGACCGACGCTATGCATCCAGGGGTGAAGTCCTTGCTCGCCGCTCCGCCGGCTCGTTTGGCGGGACGCGTGACGCTGCTCGAGCATCCGGCGCACAAAGCGTTCGCCGCCGAACGCCTCTCTCCGGCACAAACCCGCGCGGCGTTTGCCGATCGCGGATGGAAAACAATCGTCGGATTCCAGACGCGGAATCCGGTGCACCGCGCGCACGAGTACTTGCAAAAGGTGGCACTCGAAATGGTTGACGGCCTCCTTCTGCATCCGCTCGTCGGCGAAACGAAAGACGATGACATTCCCGCCGATGTGCGGATGCGTTGCTACCAGGTTCTCCTCGAGAGCTACTATCCGCGAGATCGGGTGCTTCTCTCCGTGTACCCGGCCGCAATGCGTTATGGCGGCCCGCGGGAGGCGATCGTTCACGCACTGTCGCGCAAGAACTACGGGTGCACACATTTCATCGTCGGACGCGATCACGCCGGTGTCGGCTCCTACTACGGCACGTTTGAAGCGCAGGAGATCTTCGACCGCTTCACCCGCGAAGAAATCGGTATCGACATCCTGAAGTTCGAGCATTCGTTCTTCTGCACGGCGTGCGATGCGATGGCGACGACGAAAACATGTCCGCACACCCCGGAAAAGCGCGTGGCGCTGTCCGGCTCGCTCGTCCGGCAGATGCTCGTAGAGGGATCGGCGCCGCCACCGGAGTTCTCTCGCCCCGAAGTCGCACAAATCCTGATCGACGCATACCGAAAGGAGAAACGCCCGTGAGCATCGCAGTTGACGACCTAACAAGGTTCGACGAGCAATCCGCCGAGGAGGTTCTGGCCTGGGCGCTCGACACGTATCACCCGCGCTTGGCCATCTCTGCTGCTTTCCTCGTCGAAGACATGGTCGTCATCGACCTCGCGCACAAGATCGATCCCGGCGTGCGCGTCTTTACCCTCGACACCGGGCGCCTTCCGCAGGAGACGTACCAGCTGATCGACGATGTGCGTTCGAAGTACAACATCGACATCGAGGTGCAGTTCCCGGACGCGTCGCAGACCCAAGCGCTCGTCCGCAAGCACGGGATGAATCTCTTCTACAAAGACCAGGCGTTGCGGCTGCTGTGCTGCCAAGTGCGAAAAGTGTTTCCGCTCGAAAAGGCGCTTTCGGGACTCGACGCCTGGGTCACCGGACTGCGCAGGGACCAAAACGTCACACGCACCAACGTGCCCAAGGTCGGGGTGGATCACGCACACGGCGACATCATCAAGATCAATCCGATCGCGGACTGGTCCAAGGACCGGGTCCTCGCGTACATCAAGGACAACAAGGTCCCGTACAACGCGCTTTACGATCAGGGATACACCTCGATCGGGTGTGCGCCGTGCACGAGGCCCATTCAGCCGGGTGAGGAAGACCGCGCCGGCCGGTGGTGGTGGGAAGATGCCGCAACGAAGGAATGCGGATTGCATCACCAATCGCCGTCCGAGCGCTTTCAGGAGGAGCTTGCGTGGCTGAAGGACGAGACGCGGTAAGACGCGCGCCACGCAAGCCCCGCCCGTCGGAAGGCCAGTGGGCGCTCGGCTACCGCGAGCCGCTGAACCAAGCGGAACGCACGAAGCGCGACGACGACGGCTTGAACGTTCGTGAACGAATCATCGAGCGGTACTCCCAACAGGGATTCCGCTCGATCGACAAGGCCGACTTGCGTTCCCGCTTCCGCTGGTGGGGCTTATACACGCAACGCAAGCAGGGGTTGCCGGCCGGCGCGACGGCGACGGCAGAACCCGAAGAGCTCGAAGACGAGTTCTTCATGCTGCGAGTGCGCATCGCCGGCGGCCTCCTCACGTCCGACCAGCTGCGCGCGATCGCATTTGCGTCGGAGCGTTTCGGCCGGGACGTCGCCGACGTTACCGACCGCCAGAACATCCAGCTTCACTGGATACGCATCGAAGACGTTCCGCGCATCTGGGAAGCGCTGGAGCGCACCGGGCTGACGACGTGCGAGGCGTGCGGCGACACACCCCGCAACATCCTCGGTTGCGCCCTCGCCGGCATCGACGCCGGCGAGATCCTCGACGCGACGCCGCAGGTCGAGCTCACCCACAAGCGTTTCGTGGGCGATCCGTCCTTCTCGAACTTGCCGCGCAAGTACAAGACGGCGATTTCCGGATGCGCGCAGCAATGCGCACAGCACGAGATCAACGATGTCGCTTTCGTCGGGGTGCGGCACCCCAAGCTCGGGGCTGGTTACGACCTGTGGGCCGGGGGAGGCCTTTCGACCTCTCCCATGTTCGCGCAACGACTCGGGGTGTTCGTCGAACCCGGGCTCGTTCCCGATGTATGGGCGGCGGTCACGGGCACGTTTCGCGACTACGGCTATCGCCGTTCGAGAAATCACGCGCGGCTGAAGTTTCTGATCGCCGACTGGGGTCCGGAAAAATTCCGCGACGTCATGCAGCGTGAGTATTTGCGCTATGAGCTGCCCGAGGGCGTCGCGCCGCCGGTGTCGGTGACATCGCAACGCGATCACGTCGGCGTGTTTTCCCAAAAGGACGGTCGAAGCTACGTCGGCTTCGCGCCGCGTGCCGGGCGCATTTTCGGACATCAGCTTCGCCGCGTCGCCGATCTTGCCGATGAGTACGCGAGCGGAAGCATTCGCACCACGACACAGCAGAAGATGGTGATCGTCGACGTGGCGCCGGAAAACGTGTCTTCGCTCGTCGCCGCATTGGCCGATGAGGACTTACGGGTCGAGGCGTCAACCTTCAGGCGCGGAACCATGGCGTGCACCGGCATCGAGTTCTGCAAGCTCGCGCTCACCGAAACGAAGGCGCGCGCGCAATGGCTCTATCAGGAGCTCGAAGAGCGGCTGCCCGGTTTCAACGAGCAAGTCCAAATCAATATCAACGGATGCCCCAATTCCTGCGCTCGGTTTCAAGTCGCCGACATCGGCCTTATGGGTGCCGTTCTCCCCCGGCCCGACGGCACGCGATCGGACGCGTTCCTCGTCCACCTCGGAGGGCATCTCGGCGAAAACGCAGGCTTTGGCAGGAAGGTTCGCGGCGTTCGCGTTTTCGGGGAAGACCTGGCCGACTACGTCGAGACGCTTCTGCGCCGGTACCTCGCTCGGAGGAACGGGCACGGCTCGTTCGCCGCGTACGTGAATTCACTGTCGAACGACGATTTGCGCGAGTTCGCCTCGCCCGACGTTCACTTCGCCGAGAAACTGCGACGGTCATGAGCGCGGGCTCGCCGACGCCACACGCACAACCGTTCTACTGTCCCTACTGCGGCGAGCAAGACATCCGCCCCGGCGAAGAGGAGCGCACCTATCACTGTCTGAGGTGTGACCGTCTGTGGGAGCTTCGCTTTCGAAAGCTCGGCGGCTGACCTTCTTTCCCCGAATCGCGGATGGGCTGCGCTACGCTCGCTCTGATGATTCGTGCACGCTTGTACCGCAATGGTCACTGCGAAAACCCGGCGTTCGACCCGGCCATGGTGTCGGAGGTTCGCCACGAGGAAGGCGTTCTTTTGTGGCTGGACGTCGAGAATCCTGGAGAACCCGAGCTGCGCGTCCTTCAAGAAGAGCTCGGGCT
>JAIVGO010000103.1 GCA_020201525.1 Actinomycetota bacterium
TGTCGGTACCGAGCCCACCCGTCAGGGTGTCGTCTCCGAGGCGGCCGGAAAGCGTGTCGTTGCCTGCGCCGCCGTTCAGCACGTTGGCCAAACCGTCGCCGGTCAGGGTGTCGTTGGAAGATCCGCCGGTGAGACTTTCGATACTGCTGAAAGCGTCCGTTCCGTCCCCGAGCCCTTGGCCCGAAATAAGGTTCGCCGTGATGGCGACTGCCGCGGTCGAGTAGTCGGCGGTATCACTTCCCGTACCGCCGGTGAGAGCGTCATTGCCCCCACGGCCGTTCAGCGTGTCGTTGCCCGCGCCTCCGTTCAAAACGTTCGCGTTCACGTCGCCGGTCAGCGAGTCGTTGCCGGTGCCACCGGTTGCGTTTTCGATACTCGAGAACGTGTCGTTGCCATTGCCGGTGGCTGTTCCCAGCGTGAGGTTGACGACCACGGAGGTGCCGACACCGGAAAAGTCGATCGTGTCGGTTCCAGCACCGCCGACGAGCGAATCGTCGCCTGCTGCGCCGGACAAGGTGTCGTTCCCGGCCCCGCCGTTCAGCGTGTTGGCTGCGCCGTCGCCGGCAAGCGTGTCGTTCGCCGAACCGCCGTTCACTCTTTCGACCGTTGCGATCGTGTCGTTGCCTTCGCCGGTGTTCTGAGCGCCCGTATTCGACAGGTCGACCGTCACCGCGGTGGTCATTGCCCAGAAGTCGGCGGTGTCCGTACCCGCACCACCCGTCAGGCTGTCGTTCCCCGCGCGGCCGGTCAAGGTGTCGCTGCCGCCGGCACCGTTCAGAACGTTACTGCTCGTGTCACCCTTCAGCGCGTCGTTGCCGTCCGACCCGGCAACGTTTTCGATTCCACTGAGAGTGTCGCTTCCGTCGCCGGTCACTTGAGCGGCGGTGATCGCGAGATCCACCGTCACGCCGTTCGCGTCTGAGTAGTCGGCGGTATCAGAATCGGCACCACCAGACAGTGTGTCGTTTCCGGCCCCACCGGTCAGCGTGTCGTCGCCTGCGGCACCCGACAGGCTGTCGTTTCCTGCATTGCCGGCCAGCGTGTCGGCGCCGGCTCCACCCGAAAGAACGTCGCTTCCGGCGCCGCCGGTGAGAACGTTCGCGTTTCCGTCGCCGGTCAGCGTGTCGTCGAGCGGCGACCCGGTCAGGTTTTCAATCGTTGCGAGTGTGTCCGTGCCATCGCCGGTGTTCTGCGCACCGGCGGCCGACAGGTCGACGGTGACCGCGGAAGACGATCCGGAGTAATCGGCTGTGTCGCTGCCGGCGCCACCGGTCAGCGAATCGTCCCCGGCACCGCCCGCAAGGGAATCGGTCCCGTCGCCGCCGGAGATGCCGTCGTTACCGTTGCCGCCGGACAGTGTGTCGTTTCCGTCGGCACCGGTGATCGTGTCATTACCGTCGCCGCCGGAAAGAACGTTGTCGCTCGAGTCGCCGGTGAGCGTGTCCCCCTGCGCGGAGCCGATGACTCCTTCGATCGACGACAGTGTGTCACTGCCATCCCCGGTGTTCTGGGGATCGGTCACGGTCAAATCAACCGTCACTGCCCCGGCTGCGGAGGAGAAGTCGGCGGTGTCGGTGCCCGTTCCTCCCGCGAGCACATCATCCCCTGCACGACCGGCGAGCGCGTCATTGCCGGCAGCTCCCGTGAGCGTGTTGGCGTTGTCGTCGCCGGTCAGTGAGTCGTTGCCGGGAGATCCCGTCAGGTTCTCGACCGTCGCGAGGGTGTCTGATCCTTGTCCCGAGGCCGTGCCGGTCACCAGGCTTGCCGTGATCGCGGTCGCAGCGGAGAAGTCGGCGGTGTCAACGCCGGAACCACCCGTCAACGTGTCGTTTCCATCGCCGCCGATCAGCGTGTCATTCCCGTTGCCACCGGTAAGCACGTTGTTACCGGCGCCGCCCGAGAGAACATTGGCGTTGCCGTCGCCGGTCAGCGAGTCGCTCTGTGGAGAGCCGATAACATTTTCGACGCCGGAGAACGTGTCGTTGCCCTCGCCGGTGTTCTGGGCCGGCACCACGGACAAGTCGACCGTTATCGCGCCCGCGGAGCCGGAGAAGTTCGCGGTATCGGTCCCGGCGGCGCCGGTGTACGTGTCGTTGCCGTCACGACCGATGAGGGTGTCGTTACCGTTCCCGCCGCTGAGCACGTTTGCGGTCGCGTCACCTTCCAAGGTATCCGCTTGCGCAGACCCGGTCAGGTTCTCGATGCCTGCGAGTGTATCGCTTCCATCGCCGGTGTTTTGTGCCGTCGCAACGGCGAGATCGACCGTAATCGCCCCTGCAGATGCCGAATAATCCGCGGTATCCGTGCCGTCTCCACCGTCCAGCAGGTCGTTCCCGGCCGCTCCTGTCAGCGCGTCGTTGCCGCTGCCGCCGGAGATGGTGTCGTTGCCGAGTCCACCGGAGATGGTGTCGTTGCCGTTGCCACCGGCGAGGACGTTTGCGACGTCATCGCCGGTGATGGTGTCGCCTTGCGCCGAACCGGTGACGTTTTCGATACCGGCTAGTGTATCGGTTCCTTCCCCGACGGTGTCTTGCGGATCGGTCACCGTAAGATCGACCGTCACGGCGCCGGCGGCGGCAGAATAATCCGCCGTATCGGTACCCGCGCCACCGGTAATCACGTCATCGCCGGCGCCACCGGCGATAGAGTCGTTGCCCAGTCCGGCGTCGATCGTGTCGGCGCCTGCCCGACCTGCAATGACGTTCGCGTTGTCATCGCCCGTGATCGTGTCGTCTTGGGGCGACCCGATGACGTTCTCGACTGCGGAGATCGTATCGGAGCCTTGGCCCGTGTCCTGTGCGTCGGAATCCGTCAGATCGAGCGTAACCGAGCCGGTCGCAGACGAGAAGTCGACCGTGTCGATTCCTCCGCCACCGTTCAGCGTGTCGTCGCCGTTGCCGCCGGAGAGCGTGTCGTCTCCTGCCGCAGCGGTGAGTGTGTCGTTGCCGGCACCACCCGTCAGGGTGTTTGCGTTTGTGTCGCCCGTGATCGTGTCGTCCTGCGGTGATCCGACGACGTTCTCGACGGTTCCGATGACGTCGCTTCCCTGACCGGTCGCCGTCCCGGCGACGAGATCCACCGTCATCGCGCTCGTCGCAGCGGAGAAATCGGCCGTGTCGGTGCCTGCGCCGCCGGTGAACGTGTCGTCACCTGCGGCACCTTTCAAGGTGTCGTCGCCCGCAGCCCCGTTGATGACGTTGTTATTGACGTCTCCCGTCAGGGCGTCGTTGAACGCAGAGCCCGTAAGGTTCTCGAAGCCGCTCAGCGCGTCGTCGCCGTCGCCTGTGGACGTCCCGGATACCAAGCTGACCGTCACGCCGGCAGTCGCGTTCGTGTAGTCGAGCGTGTCGGTGCCGGCATCGCCGGAAATCGTGTCGACCCCGCCCGCGCCCGGATCGACGGTGTCGTTTCCTGCACTACCGGTGAGGATGTTGTCCGAAGCGTTGCCGCGAAGCGTGTCGCCTGCCGTCGTGCCGATGAGATTTTCGACAGCGCTGATCGTGTCGGATCCTTCGCCCGTGGTTTGCACCGTCGGAACGGAAAGGTTCACGGAAACGGGACCGGCGAAGCCGGAGAAGTCGATGAGGTCGTTGCCCGCTCCCCCAGTTACAACGTCGTTGCCCGCACCGGGCACGAAGGTATCGTTGCCGCCTTTGCCGTCGAGCGTGTCGTTGCCCGTGCCACCGGTAATCGTGTTCCCGGCGGTATCCGTTCCGGTGATGGAGTCGTTGAGGGTCGTCCCAATGACGTTTTCCATCGTGGTGATCGTGTCGGATCCTTGTCCGGTTCCGGTGTTCGCCGACAGATCGACCGTGACGGCCGACGCGGAAGCCGAATAGTCGAGCGTGTCGGTGCCTGCGTTACCGAGCAACGTGTCGTCCCCGAGCCCACCGGAAATCGAATCATCTCCGTCGCCCCCCTGAGCGACGTCGTCGTCTGCGCCGCCGGGAAGGACGTCGTTACCTGCGTTTCCAATGATGGTGTCGTTGCCTGCACCGCCGGTCAGGACGTTTGCGTTTGCATCGCCGGTGAGCGCATCACCCTGGCTCGATCCGGTGACATTCTCGAACGTTGCAATCGTGTCCGTGCCGTCACCGGATGCCGACCCATTTGCCAGGTTCACGTTGACGGAGGCGGTTGCTGCGGAATAGTCGAGCGTGTCGCTTCCCTCACCGCCGGTAAGGGTGTCGTCGCCGGCGCCACCGCCAACGGTGTCGTTGCCATTGCCGCCATTGATCGCGTTGTTCGATGAGTTTCCTTTCAGAGAGTCGGCGGCCGGCGAGCCGGTGAGATTCTCAACGGTGGCGAACGAATCGTTGCCATCGCCGGTGTTCTGAGGACCCACAACCGCCAGATCGACGGTAATCGGCCCGGTCGAACCCGAGAAATCAACTGTATCCGCGCCGTTGCCACCCGTAAATACGTCCGCCCCTGCCTTGCCGACAAGCGTGTCGTTGCCGTCACCACCGTTGAGCGCGTTGTTGTTGGCGTCCCCCGTCAACGAGTCGTTCTGCGGCGATCCGGTGACGTTTTCGATGCTGCCAAACGTGTCGGAGCCTTCCCCTGTTGCCTGCGCGGCAACGTTGGACAAATCCACCGTGATCGCAGCGCTCGATCCGGTGAAATCCGCTGTATCGGTTCCGATGCCGCCGATATACGAGTCGTTCTCGCCGCGGCCGACAATGGTGTCGTCGCCGGCGCCTGCGTCGAGAACATTCGGATTCGTGTCGCCCTTGATCGTGTCGCCTTGCGAGGACCCCGTGACGTTTTCGAAACCGGTGATTGTGTCGCTGCCTTCGCCGGTCGTTTGCGCCGTCGTCGTAGCAAGGTCGACTGTGATCGCAGCCGTCGAGGGGACGAACGTCAACGTATCGGTTCCTATGCCGCCGGTGAGCGTGTCGTCGCCGGCGAGCCCGGAAATGATGTCGTTTCCGCCCTGCCCGTCCAGGGTGTTCGCGGCAGAGCTTCCGGTGAGTTGATCGTTACCGGCCGTGGATCCTTTCAAGCTTTCGACATTTGCGAGCGAGTCGGTGCCTGCTCCCGTCACGGCACCCGTGACCAGACTTGCGACGACGCCATCGGACCCGGAATAGTCCACGAGATCCGCGCCGGTACCGCCATCGATGCTGTTGTTACCGGATGTACCTGCGATCGTGTCCGCCTGGGGCGAACCCGTGACGTCCTCGATCCCTGACAACGTATCGGTTCCGTCGCCGGTTGCCTGCGACGATGCATTCGACAGGTCGACGGTGACGGACCCGGTCGCGGTGGCGAAACTGACTCGGTCGGTCCCGGTGTCGCCCGCAATGACGTCGTCGCCCGCAGCGCCGTTCAATGTGTCGTTTCCTCCGCCGCCGGTCAGCGTGTTCGCGTTGGCGTCACCGGTTAGTGTGTCGTTCGCGGTGTTAGATCCGACGAGATTCTCAATCGCGGTCAGCGTGTCGGCGCCGTCTCCCGACGAGGTGCCGCCCGTGAGCGTTGCAGTGATCGGCGAGGTCGAAGCGAAGAAGCTCGCCGTGTCGGCACCGTTGCCTCCGTCGAGCGTGTCGTTTGCTGCACCGCCGATCAAGGTGTCGTCGCCGGCGCCGCCGGTCAACACGTTTGCGCTTGCGTCGCCGGTGAGCGAGTCTCCTTGCGGCGATCCGGTCAGATTTTCCACCTGGCTGAGAGTGTCACTGCCGTCATCGACGTCGGTACTCGTCGATCCCCCTGGAACGCTCGCAAGCGACGCGGTGATCCCTCCGGCTGCACCGGCAAAGCTGACCGTATCGGCACCGGGACCTCCGGTGAGAAGGTCGTCCCCGTCGCCGCCCAGCATTGTGTCGTCTCCCCCGCCGGTGGTGACGGTGTCGTCGCCTGCCCCTGCGTTGATCACGTTCGGGTTCGCATCGCCGGTGATGACGTCGCCGCCGGGTGATCCGATAATGTCCTCGATCCCGCTCAGGGTATCGGTGAATTGCGTCCCATCGGTTTCCTGTGCGTGAACCGGGGACGATGAAAGATTGACGATCACGAGCTCTGCTGTGACATAGCTCGCCGTGTCCTCGCCCCCGGCGCCGCTGACAGTGTCGTTTCCTGCGTCACCGGTTAGGACGTTCGCGTTTCCATCACCTGTGAGGGTGTCCGCGAGCCCCGTTCCCGTGGCATTCTCGACCGCACTAAGAGAGGTGCCAGTCAAGGCGCCGTCGCCTGTGACCGTGCCCGCGCCGAGATCGATGCCGACGCCGGTGGTGCCCGGCGGGGTGAAGTTGAAGTTGTATGCGACGGTGTCGGTGCCCGCCCCGCCGTTGACCTGGTCTCCAGTCGTGGTCGACCCACCCGGGAGGATCAGGTCGTCTCCGCCCATCCCGTTGATGACGTCGAAGCCGCCACTGCCGCAAATGATGTCGTTCCCATCCGTACCGCTGATGGGGCCGGAACCCGTAATCGCCGCCGGATCGTCGCACGGATTGGTATCCGCCTCGGCGTGGCGGAGGGCGAAGCCGCCCACGACCGCAAAGAGTGCGGCGATCCCGACGATGACGCCCCACCGCATCCGACGTTTGGATATCGACATCAAGCCCATCTACTGCTCTCCTCGTGAACGACGCTTTGAACGGGGTCAACCAATGTGACACCGCAATCAAGCGCAAAATGGAATCGCCCAAAACAAGACAAGCAAGCCCTAGTTCTCCTGCAATGCCCGGCTACACACACTAGGGTTCAGTTGCGCAGGCGTCAATAGAGCAAGGTATTAACGTCAATTGGACCAAAACGGGCGATCATTGGACTTATCGCCTACAAAAAAGTGGCGCGCGAGCAGGGGCAACCAGCTTTCTTGAAAAAGACCGGTCGCCGGGTGGATCGCTTAACGGGAGCGGCGACGCGCAGTGAGCTGCGCGAAGAACATGATGACGGCGGTCATTAGTTTCTCCATGTCGACAGAGGGCCGGCTTCGAAGGCAAATCCTGCCTCCCACTGCATGCCGTGAACCAGCGGGACGAGATTCGCGAGTGCGCTGCGCCCCGAGGTCGGAAGCGGGAAAGCGCCGCTGTCGGCCACGTGAGTGTAATTGAGCGAGTTGAAGTCGACGCCGGCATAGGACGACGACGCCGGTGCGAAAGCCCGTCCGGAGTACCCGACGGATCCCCACGCTGCGAGGTCTCCGAGGGCCTTGTCGCTCTTCTTGCCGGAAGGTTTCATACTTGCTGCATCGCCAGCTATGTCCATGTCCTAGATAACGAAGGTGCGTCATCTTTGGCACCGCCCGAAAACGCGGAATTTCTCCGGCACAATCACCCTGTGGGGGTCGAAATGGACACGATGTATAAAGAAATCTGGCTAGTTCGTTCGCAAGACCGGGCTAATCAGACAAGCCGAGGGACACGGTGCGAGCGCCGCGGCGCGAAGGTGATGGTCTGTGTGGCGATGATCGTGATCCTCGGCGGCGCTTGCGGACGGTCTCCAACCGCCTCGCCCCCGTCTTCGGGAAGTGGCATCGAGGGCCGGACCACCTCCGGCCCGAGCTGCCCCGTCGAGCGGGCCGACTCGCCGTGTCCGGACCGCCCGATCCGGGCGACGGTGGTCGTTCGAGATGCCGCCGGCCGCGAAGTGAAGCGATTCACCTCGGAACAGGACGGCACATTCAAGGTCGATCTCTCGCCCGGGACGTACACGCTCGAAGGCCAGAGCGAAGGGATGTTCCCGCGGGGATCGCAGCAGACCGTGACCGTCATGGGCGGTGCATACACGCAGGCCGACGTTCGGTTCGACTCCGGAATCCGCTAGGGCGCGGCGAGCCGCAGCGCGACGAACGCGGCCGCCAAGACCGGCAGGGCGACGCTCATCGCGCGGAGCGCGCCCTCGGGGGCGGCTCGGAGATACGCCGCGTCCACCGTCTCCATCGTGCCGTCGGAGCGCTCGACCGAGCCGCTCACCGACTGGGTCGATCGGCGCAGAGCCCGAACCGGCGTGGAAAGCGTCCGTTGAGCGATCGACAGCTCAAAGCAGGCCGCGGCGACAAGGAATCCCGGCACCGTCGGGCCGAGCGCGCCCGTCCACGACGCGGTCAGCGCCGGAAAAGCACCCCACGCGAGGCCAAACCACACATCCGAATGAAACCGCCCGCCGAAAAGCTCGAGGTTGTACGCCACGACGATGAACCCGCCGAAAGCGACGAAGGGAAGCAGCGACCACGACGTGCGGGCCGCGCCGGCGATCCCGACGACGACGGCGAGAGCGATCGACGCGACGGCAATCACTTTGAGGACCGCATCGGAAATTCGCGTGCGAAGCGGGTGGCCGTTCAATTCGTCGAGAGCGTGCGCGCCCAATCCGACGGCCAGGAAGAACGCCACGAGCAACGCGACGAGGCGATCGAGGTGCGCGCCGGGCGCCGTAGCCCATCCGATGCCGACGTACGACAGGTGCCACAGCGTGTACGGCGGATGAAGCATCGTCACGTAGTCGCGCCACCCACCCGGACGCAGCGCGTAAAAGGCAGTTCCTTCAGCCATCCTTGCGCCCCCACGTCACGACGCCGGCGCCGAAGCTCATTGCGCGCCATTGCACGTCGCCCATACCGGCGTTCTGCCACAAAGCTGCCACGTCGGCGGGAGAATGACCGGAACCCCACTCGACGATGCTACGGCCGAGAAAGTCGCCGACATCACGCCAACCGGATGAGAGAAGTCGCGTCGCCGCGCGCATCACTCTGAGCGCGTAGAGATCCCACAGCGTTCGCGACCACCGCGCAGCCGGAAGGCCGAATTCAACGGAGGCCATCGGTGCCCCGGGCTTCATGACGCGCACGAGCTCATCGATCGTCGCCTGCGGATCGACGACGTAACGCAGCAAATACGTGTGCGTCAGCCCGTCGAAGCTTTCATCCCTGAAGGGCAACCGCTCGGCAGATCCGCCGACGACGTGAACGCCGCGGGATCGTGCCGCCTGCAACATCCCGCTGCTTTGATCCAAGCCGACGACGCGAGCACCGCTGCGCTCTATGTCGCGAGCGACGAGACCGGTCCCCGTTGCTACATCGAGAATCCGGTCGCCCGCGCCTGCGCCGACACACGAGACTGCGAAACGCCGCCACCGGCCGTATTGCAGGAAGCTGAACAGCTCCGCCGGCACGTCGTAATTCGCTGAAATTCCGTCGAAGAGACGGCGAGCGTGCCGGGCGCGAGTGTCGACCACCCGCCCGTTCTATCGCACGCGCCACCTCCTGCGCACGCGAAGAGACGCCGGACGAAGTCCGGCGTCTCTAGCCCTCGCCTCGACCCTGCTAGTTCTTCTTGACGGCTCCGTGCTCGATTTCGCCTCGCCACGCGCCGGTCTCGGAACCGCGCGACTCAATGAAATCCTTGAATCGCTGCAGATCGCCTTCGACTCTCCTCGTCAAGAACCCGAGCGTGTCGCCGATCTTGTCCGCCACTCCTTCCGGCTCGTACTCCATCTGGAGCATGACCCGCGTGCGTTGCGGGTCCAGGTGATGGAACGTCACGACCCCGGCGTTCTTGGCTCCTTCACGCGACGTCCACGCGATTCGCTCGTCCGGCCGCTGCTCTGTGATCTCCGCGTCCCACTCACGGCGAAGACCGGCGACCTCGGCGACCCAGTGCAATCGTTTGTCGTCGAGCTGTTGCACCGACTCGACGCCTTCCATGAAGTTCGGGAAATCCTCGAACTGGGTCCACTGGTTGTAGGCGGCCCGTACGGGAACTTCCACATCGATCGATTCTTCGATCGTTGACAACGCAAGCACCTCCTCGACGTATTTGCGAGGTGTACTTACCCAGTGACGCGACAGTTATTCGGCGTGCTTGAACTGCGCGCGGTACATGCGCGAGCCGGACGCATCGACAATGGTGACGGCGTCGATCGAATCCACCTGGATAGACAGCGTGCCGCCCCAGGATCCACGCCCGTCGTTCATGCGGACTCCGCCGACCTGAACCACGCTGCCATCGGACAGCTGCGCGTTGATCGTGAGGATGCCGGAATCCCCGGCATGAGCGACGTCGACGAAGATCCACGACGGCCGGCCCTCATACAACAGAGCATGCCCCACAACCGTTTGCCCAGTGGTCAAACGAGCTGCCCGCAGTGATTGCCCGCCCAGCGCACGGAGCGTCGCCACGTATTCCTTGGTGATCGGATCAGGGCGGTGCGTGAGCTGGAACCCCGCCCACGTCCCGGCCGACGCGATCACAGCCGCCGCCAACAGAGCCGTCAGCCGGCGAAAGGAACGACGAGGGGAAGCCATCGACTTCAGCACCTTGCTTTCGAAGCCGAGCGGGGGCTCGGCATCCGGGGAAAGCAGCAACAAGGCATCGGCGGCTTCGGTGAGCTCCTCGACGAACAAACGGCAGTCCACGCACGACGAAAGATGTCCGAGGACGCGCGCACGCTCCGGCCCGGAAATCGCTCCCAGCGCAAGTTCCGGCGCAAGCTCGCGCGTTTCGGCGCATGTTTCGTTCATCGGGTCTCCTCGTCGACGAGCGCTGCGCGCAACTTCAGCATTGCATCACGGATCCTCGTCTTCGCCGTGCCGAGCGGAATAGATTCCGCCTCGCTGATCTCCCGCGCCGACCGGCCGTAGAAAGCCGCAAGCACAAGAGCGCGCTTGTGGTTCTCCGGCAGCTTGCCGATCGCGGCGCGAACACGTGTGGCGCTGTCCGACGCTACGGCAGCATCCTCGGGTGCCACATCTGTCGCCGCCAGGTTCATGCTCATCAGTCGCTCCGGATGGATTGGCTCCGCCCGCCTCATGCGCAACGCATCGATCGCCAAATTCCGTGTGATCGCGAGCAGCCACGCGGCGACGGACCCGCGTCGCGCGTCGTACGCTTGCGCGTGGCGCCACGCGCGAAGGAACGCTTCTTGCGCAACATCCTCCGCCCCACCAGCATCACCGATAATCGCCAAGGCGAGCCCGAACACCTGTCTCTGAAATCGCCGGATGAACGCGACGGCGGAGTCTTGATCTCCCGCCGCCAGCCCCGCCAGCAATGCCTCTTCAGAAGCAGACCACACCGTTAGATACCTCGCTCGCGCCCTGAAAGATTGCCTTGGCCTTGGAAATCGCTGCGCTCGCCAATCTACGCGCTCGCTCGACTCGTAGGAAACTGGTGGAAAGCCGACATCGGGGAGGCACGATGCGCAAGATCTTCGCTCTCATCGCACTCACCGCCCTCTTCACAGCGGGCTGCTCATCGTCGCCGAAGACCGCGACGGAGCAAACCGAATCGCCCACTCCTCCGGCCGCCACCACAGGGCCGGCTCCCGTCACGCTCACCGGAAGCGTCAACAACCACGGGATCAAGGACGTGACCGACCAAGCCGCCACGGTGAGCATCGAGATCGAGCAGGACGACAACTACTTCGAGCCGACGTTCATCAAAGCCGCACCCGGTGCCTCCGTCTCCGTCGAATTGATGAATGAAGGCGGCACATCCCATACCTTCACGATCGACTCGTTGCATGTCGACAAGACGCTCGCGCCGGACTCGAAGCAAACCGTCACGTTCAACCTGCCGTCGAGCGGCGTCGTGAACTTCTATTGCAAGTTCCACAAGTCTTCCGGTATGCAGGGAGCGTTCTACTTCTCGTAGAGCATTTGACGCAGCGCCTCGGGGCCGCAATAAATCAGGCCCCGATGGGCGCAGATTCTGCACATTCCGAGGAGAGCGGGACGCGCGCTCTGCTGTGCGAGATGCTCAGGCTCTTCTACGACAAGGGCTGGGTGTCGGGAACCGGCGGCGGAATATGCGCATCGCTGACCGAGGGCCGGCTGCTCGTCGCGCCGACGGGCGTCCACAAGGAGCGCGTGGAGCCGGCCGACTTGTTCCTCATCGATCCCGGCACCGGCGACGTGATCGGCTCCGCCGCGGATGCGGCGCTTCGCCCGAGCGAGTGCACGCCGATCTTCAGCGCGATCGTTCGCGCCGGCGCCGGCGCGGTCGTGCATTCGCACGCGCTGTCGGCGGTGCTCGCCGGAGACGCCGCAAAGGGCAGCGTTCTCACGATCGAAAGCCTGGAGATGCTGAAGGGATTACCGGAAGTGTCGAACACGGACGTGCACTTCGTCCCCGTGATCGAAAACGCGGAGCATGAGCCCGAGCTGACGAGCGACGTTGAACGGGCGCTGTCCGAAGAGCGCTTTTCCTCTGCGCGCGCCATCGTCGTACGCGACCACGGCGCCTACATCTGGGGTCGCGACATCTGGGAAGCAAAGAAGCACACCGAGGTTTATCACTTCTTGTTCGAAGCAACCGTCGCGAGGAGGCATTGATGGCGCACCTGTGTCCGAGCTGTCAGCAAGAGCTACCGATGTCAAAAGTCGACGTCATCGGGGTCGCCGAAGCAATCGAAAAGGACAAGCTGACGAAGGAAGATGCATTCAAGCGGACGTACCTCGGACACGGGCGCCAGTCGTCCGTCTTCGTGTTCCAAGGGCACGCCGGACCATTCAAGAAGCACGTGCACGTCACGCACGACGAAATCGGGTACGTGCTCGGAGGAAACGGAAGCGTGACCGTCGGCGACGTCACGCGCCCCGTCCGTCCGGGCGACGTGTGGATCATTCCATCGGATACGCCGCATTCGGCCGAGTTCGGCGACCCGTGCCAAGTGCTGTTCATCTCTTCGCCGATCGACGATCCGCAGAACCAGGATCGCGTGTGGGTGGAGGACTAGTGTCGGGGTTTAGGCCCCTGCGCGTGCTTCGGAACCGCGCCGCCGTTGGACGGCCGGCTTACCCATACACGTTCGAGCACCGGATTCTCGACGAATTATTCCGGGGTGGCCGCGGGCACTAGACAACGCGCTCGTCGGCAGGAACGCTCGTCACCGCTCCTTCGGCCAAACAATTCTGCTCGTGAGTCTGCAAGCCGGCAGTGCCGTTCGATTCCGTGAAGACCCCCGGAGACGCGCCGGCGCTCGCGTCGTCGGAGCCGTCGATATTCGCGTACAGCCTGCCGTCCGGACCGTCGAGCGACGTGTCACCTGTCCCGGTCGCCTCGTTGGGCACAGCCGAGCACAGCACCAGATGCTCGATCTCGAGATCGAACGAGACGAACGTGTCCGAGTAACAGCCTTGGCTGCATGCGCTGGAAAGAAGTGTGACGTACAGGTAGACCCCCGCGGTGTCCCCTTGTGCGAGCGTGATGTCGTGGGCGGGGTCGCCCGTATCGAAAGCGCGGCCGATCTCGATCATCGTGCCGCCGGAGTCGTTCGTGGCCGCAAGCTCGCCGTCGCTCGTGCCTCCGTCGTTGATGTCGTAGTTGCTGCAGCCCACGCTGTCGGGGTCTGGGCATGTGGCGAAGAAGTCGTCGTATAAGTGGGCGCCGTAGGGGTCACTATTCGCGACGACGGCGTCTTCGCCTTGCTCGTAGAACTCCCCGTCATGGTCATCGTCGAAGAGAATCTGGATGCTCGCCGTTCCGGCGCGCCCCGGAAGCGAGAGTGCCATGTAAAGCGTATCGAGATCATTCATGACCGAAAGCGTGCCGTTCAGCGTCCCGCCTCCCTCCGCCTCGGGCAGGCGCACATTCACGGCCATGGTTCCTGCCTTGGACCATTCGTCTTGAGAGATCGAGCCGTCGAGGATCGCCGTTCCCGCGCCGTGAAGAACCGGCGCTGGATGGGCGTCGGCGAGTCCAGCCGTTGCGAGCGAAGCGAGAACAATACCGGCCACGAGCTTATCGATGCGCACCCCTGATCTCCTCCCCCACCCCGCGCAGATGACGACCGAAGGGCCGCCCGTCGTTCCAAACACCCTTCGCCGTGCGTGACGGCGACTCCTGCTGCACGCCGTTTGCTTTCTTGTTCATCCGCGTTTTCGCCGACGAACACGAGCCGAACGCCTGTCGGATCTCCGCAGGAGCTCTCACTCGAAAAAGGAGCCGCGCGAGCGGCTCCTTTTGCGAACTACCCCGGACAGCCGGGGGGTGGCTTCAACGGCGCACCGTTCTTGTCACCGGGCCCCGAATTACCGGGACCACCACCGACGTTGTTCTGTCCCGGCGTGCACTGCTTGGATCCCGGGCCGGGTGGATCTGCCGTCGCCACCGTCAGCGAGGCAAGAATTCCGAAGACGATGGCCACGACGAGCAACACAACAAACACTCGACGGAGCATGCTCACCTCCTCACCGCTCCCTGGCTTTCCGCTTCTTCGCGGACGTTTGAGGGTGCGGCAATTTCCTTCCCCGAGCCTCGATGAGAAAACGCGTCCGGGTACACTTTCGCCTCATGAGTGGGCGGCTCTTCGTCGGGACGAGCGGTTTTGCATACACGGAGTGGCGACCCGAGTTCTATCCGCAAGATTTGAAGAACGACGGGATGCTCTCGTACTACGCCGAACGGCTACTGAGCGTCGAGATCAACTACACGTTCTACCGCGAGCCTTCGGCGAAAACGGTGGCGCAGTGGGTCGAGCGAACCCCCGAACAGTTTAATTTTGCCCTGAAGGCCAACCGGAAGATCACGCACACCGCGCGGCTTGCCGATGTCGACGAGGTGCTCGACCGATTCCTGCGCTCGGCATCGCAGCTCGGCCCGCGACTCGGACCGATCCTTTTTCAGCTGCCGCCGACCCTGAAATATCGGGCCGAATTGCTCGATGGGTTTCTGGCGCGCCTCCCGGCCGGAGACATGCCCGGTGCCGGCCTCTACCGCTTCGCCATGGAGTTTCGCAACGCGACGTGGGATTGCAATGAAGTGCGCGACAAGCTCACGGCGAACAACGTTTCGTGGTGTGTCGCAGATACCGACGAGCAAGACGCAATGATGGTGCGGACGGCGCCGCAGTTCGCATACTTCCGTTTGCGAAAGCTCAGCTACGACGACGAGACCCTCGCAAAGTGGTCGAAGGAAGTTGCATCACTCTTGCGAGACGGTGCCGATGCCTATGTGTATTTCAAGCACGAGGACACGGCGTCCGGGGTGATGTACGCGCTTCGATTTCGCGAGCTCGTCGCCGCTGCTTAACGCACTGCGCGTTGCGGCTCTTCCGAGCCTTCGAGCTCTACAATGCGCGCTTCGAGCTCAGCAACCTTCGCGTTCAGCAAGCGCAACACCTTGATGAGCATCGCGTTGTCGTTCGCATCCGGGAGCGGTGGAAGCTTGGGAGAGGTCTCGGGCTTGCGCGTTGCGGAGCGGTGCACGGGAACGACGTCGGCCGGGTGGCTGCGGCGGACGGGCCGCGATCGCGCAGCGCCTCGCTTCGGTGCGTCTTCAATGGGATCCGGCGCAGCCTTCCGCCGGGCGTCTTCCCACTGCAGGAGCTCCCATTCGACCTTCTCATCGTGGCTCGCCCAGGTGGTCGGAAAGCCGCATGTGTTGCAGAAAGACTTACCTTCATCGATGCGCTGCTCACAGCGCGTACAGAAGAAACGTAACTTTTTACCCATTTTCGGTTTCCCCTCCGCCGCTGAGAGCCGCTTCACCCAACTAACGACGCCCCGAGCCTCCCGATACAAAGGAATACGGTGCAATTCGGCTCCTCTTACGGGTTGTAGGTGCGCATCTTCCCGACTTCGCCTCCGAACCGCTCCGCGTGAGGCTGGAAATGCTCCACGTTCACTTTGAGGAACAAGGCTTTCGCATCGACGGCGACCTCACCGTTGATGCGTCCGGTCATGCGCGCATGAATTTTCCGTTCCTCGACCAAGAACGCTTCGCCCTCGAGCTCGAGACGCGCACCGACCGGCACCGGTTTCCGGTAATCGACCTCCAAATGCGCCGTGACCGCGGGGTGCGCGATCAGCCACAGCAAGAAGCCCATCGCCTCGTCGACTGCGGCAGCGATCACGCCGCCGTGCGCCAAGCCGGGCGCACCTTGGTGGTGCTCGGTGACGAGAAACGATCCGTGCACGCTCAGCCCCTCTCCGGCGTACATCTCCATGTGCATACCGGTGGGATGGTCGGGCCCGCAGCCGAAGCAGCGATGGTAGTGCGAGGGAAGCGGCTCGTCACTCATCGGTCTGCGCCAAGACCTCTTCGATGTCGGAAAATACGTCGTCACTCAGCAGGCCTTCGGCGCCGACCGCGTTCGCTCGGACGTGTTGTGGGTTGCGCGAACCGACGATCGCGCTCGTAACGCCGCTCTGCTGGACGACCCACGCCGTCGCCAGGTCCGGCAGCGACAGACCGGCGCGCTCAGCAATCGGCCGGAGTTCTTCGACGACTGCGAGATGCTTCTCGATCGCTCCGGGAGCGAAGAAACGATCGTAGAGGTCGAAACCGCGCGCACCGCCGCGCCAATCCCCTTCATCGAACGTCGCATCTTTCGTCACCGTGCCCGTCAGCAATCCATACGCGAGCGGGCCGTACGCGACGACGCCCGTACCGTTGTCGGCCGCGAAGCGAATCACATCCAGGTTGGTGCGATGCAGCATCGACAGATGCGGCTGGATCGAGTCGACGTGACCGACCTTCTCGCAACGCTCGATCAAATCTTCGTTGAAGTTCGAGACGCCGATACACCGAACGAGACCGTCCGCCTGCAACTCGCACATGGCTTGCCACGATTCTTCGACCGGCACGTCGCCGGCCGGCCAGTGGAGCTGATACAGGTCGATGAGGTCGCGCCCAAGACGTGCGAGGCTGCCTTCTGCGGCCTTGCGGATTTGATCGGCGCGAAACCCGCCAACGGTCGGCGCAACTTTCGTCGCCACGAGGATGTCTTTCGCGCCGGCGACTGCGCGCCCGACGATCTCTTCGGAGACATACGGTCCATACGCCTCCGCGGTGTCGATCCAATTGATGCCGGCTTCGATGCCGGCGTGAATCGCAGCGATGATTTGGTTCTCGTCGAATTTCTCGCCCCAGTGCCCGCTCGCTTCCCAGGCGCCGTAGCCGATGATCGAAATCTCAGGACCGTTTGAGCCGAGCCGTCGTGTTTTCATGGCCCGTGACGCTACCGGGTGCACCCGGTGGTGTCACACTCGACCGCTCAGCGGGGCGCATCCGGGCGATCTCCAGACGCGTACCGCGCAAGCCCGGCGGTGAGCTCTGGATCCTCTACCGTCTTCAAACACAATTCCGCTTCGAGCGCGAGCGCGTCGCGCAGCGGCATGCCGAAGCCTTTCAGCGTGGCCTCACGGTCGGCGCGCATGCTGTTCTGCGGGTAGCCGGCGACGCGCTCCGCGAGCTCGAACGCTCGGTCGACGACCGTGCCGGCGGGAACGACCTCCTGGACAAAACCGAGCGCGAGCGCCTTCTGTGCATCGATGCGAATCCCGGTCTCGATCAAATACAGCGCGGTCCCGATGCCGGCGATGCGCGCGAATCGCTGCGTGCCGCCGTCGGTGAACGGCACGCCCCATCGGCGGTTGAGCGCACCGAACTCCGCATTGTCTGCTGCAATGCGAAAGTCGCACCACGCAGCAAGCTCCAACCCACCGGCGAAGCAGTATCCGTTCACGGCGGCGATCACCGGCTTGCCGGGATCGAGGCGCGCGAATCCCATCGGTCCGCTTTCATCGACGAACGAGTGTGCGAGCAGCTCGTCGGCATGCTTCAAGTCGGCGCCCGAGCAAAAGGACTTCTCCCCGGCGCCCGTCACGATGAGAACGTGTGCGGCGTCATCGGACGCGAACGACTTGATCGACGTCGCGAGTGCTTCGGCGGTTTCGCCGTCGACGCAGTTGTGAACCTCCGGACGGTTGAGCGTAAGGATCGAGACGTTGCCGCGACGCTCGAGAAGAACCTTCGGCATCTCTAGTCTGCTTCGACGGCCGGCTTCGCCGGCTTCTTCGCCGCGGCATTCTTCGCCGGGGGTTCGGCCTCGGCCGGCACGACTTCGGGTGCCTCGTGCCGCTGTCCGCGGTCCAAAATGCCGCGCAAGCGTTCGCCGAGCCGAGCGCGGTCCTTGCCGGACGCTTCCGCCAGCTCGGCCAGCAGGGACATGATTTCCTGGTCCCGTTCTTTTTCTGCCTTCCGTTCCCGGACGATTGTGTCGATGGCGGCCATTTGCTTCGCGAGCCGCCGTTCGAGCTCCGTCATTTCGGCGAGGCGTTCTCCCACCGCGGCGATTTCCGACCGGTTATCGTCCATGTCGCGATTCGCGGAGGCTTTCAGCTCGGCAATGGACTGTTCGAGTGAGCGCACGCGCAGATAAATCGCGCCGACGCTTGCCGACAGCGTCTTCGATTGCTCATCTGCCACTTGCGCCCGCTGTTCCGTTGCTTCGCGTTCCGCGCGGAGCAGGTCGGAAACCTGATCGCCGAGCCCGCCGAGCTTCGAAACTTGATCGGCCGCGGCGGCCGCACTTTTGGCGCCGGAAGTGGCTTGTGCGAGAAGCTTCTGGCCGATCTCCTCGAACGCTTTGCGCTCCGCTTCAGCGGATTCGTCGATGTGCGCACGAAGCGCCGTCGCGCCCTCGAAGAAGTACGACCGAATCGACGCAGCGTCCTCTTCGACTTTCGCACGAGCGGCTTCCGTGGACTCGTTGACTGCGGCGCGAATCGATCCGATGCTTTCGGTGAGCGATGTGCGTAGAGCGTCCACACCGGAAGCCGCCGACGCAGCGGCTGTGTTCGTCAAGTGCGTCAATTCTTCCTTTAGCTCGAGCGGCACGTCGGGACGCTCGCTCAAGGTTTCGACGTGCGAGCGCAGCTCGCCGATCGACGAAATCAAGCTGCCGACGACGGCCGCGACTTGCTGACCCAATGCTTCGGAGCGCCTTTCGGCGGCATCTCGTTCCTCGCGAAGCGCGGCGGCGAGGTGGTCGGGGCTCGGCAATGTTTCCAGGCGATCGCGAATCGCACCGAGACTTTCCGACAGCCCGCCGACGCGTTCGCCGGCCGCGATCACGCTTTCGGACAACGGCCGAGCCGCTTCTTCCACCGCCGCTGCTATCTGCTTTGGGATCGCGCTCGATAACGCAGCGACCTCGCCGTGGATGCCTTGCGCAACTTGCTGGACGTCGCCGAGCGACTCGAGTCGCTGCGTAATCTGCGTCATCTGTGTGCCGAGCGTTTCCAGCGCCGCCTTGATCCGCGCGGAAACCGCGGCTGACTGCTGCGTCTGCGCCTCCACCCGGCGCTCCGTCTCCTGACGGTTTTGGTCGAACGCCTCACCGATGACGGTTGCGATGTGCTGGGTGGTCGGTATCGCTTCGACAACCTGCGCCATGTTGACCGCGGCGGCGATCTGCTCGGCGGTCGGTGTGCGTCCGATCGCTTGCTCGACCTCCCCAAGGCGTCGCGAGACCTCCTCGATCCGCGAAACGGATTCTCTGCCGGACTCGATTGCCGCAGAATGAAGTTGCTCCTTCGCCTCGTTGAGCGCGTTCGTCATCTCGCCGACGGCAGAACGCACGGCCGCGCCGCTTTGATCGATCGAGGGTCCGAGCTTCGACTCGACGCCGCCGACAACGGACGCCATTCGCTCTTCGAGTGCCGACGTGATTACCGTGATGCGCTGCTCTGCCTCGGCCGCGGACTGTGCAAGCGCTTCCTTCAGTGAAGGAATCGACTCCGTTTGTTGCGCCATGCTTTCGAGCTGCACGCGGATCCGCCCGATCGCCGCGCCGACTTGGCGGCCCATCAGCTCGACCTTTTCGTTGGTCACGTCGCGTGCCGCCGACACGGCGGCCTCGACATCTGCTTCCGGCTTCGCTTCCGCCAGCGAATCCAGACGAGCAGCGATCTCCTGAAGCTGGGATTCGAGCTTCGCCGGCACGTCCTGCGACGCCTGCTCGAAGGAGGACTTGAGCGCTGCCTCGAGCGACGTGAGCCGCTCGCCCATCTCGGCGATGCGCCCTCCCACGGCGTCGCGCACGGCGGCGGTGATGTCGGCAACGGAGGGGATGGACGCGAGGCGGTCCTCGACGGCGGCGGTGATGTCGGCAACGGAGGGGATGGACGCGAGGCGGTCCTCGACCGCACCGAACGCGGCGGACAGATCGGGTACCACCGGCGCCGCGTTCGAGGACTCGGCGAGCCGGGCAACCTCGGCTTGGAGCTCGACCAATAGCTCCGACCTTTTCGCGATCTCGCGAATCTCGGTCGCTATTGCCTCGAGCGCGGAGCCGACCTGCTCGCTCAGGCTCCCGGCCATAAGCCGGTCGAGCCGCTTCGACCACTCGCTCTCTTCGACCACGTGCTTGCCCCCTGCCTCGTTGGTGAGCAAGGAGCATAACGGCCTCGTGCGTCAAGGCAACAAAACAAGCCACGCAGAAGGATGAGATCGGCGTTTTGGCGAATTACTCCAGACGTGAGAAGGCTCCTCACCATCTTCGCTGTGCTCGCGGCGCTCCTTGCGCCTGCTGCCGGGCGGGCGGCCGACTATGTGTGTGCACCGCCGCGCTGCGTAGACGTGGATATCCCCCACGATCCCGACGCGGTCCACGTCTCGCAGGCGCATGTGCGCGTCCTGCTCCCGGCGAACTACGCCACGAGCGGGTTGTCCTATCCCGTGCTCTACCTGCTTCATGGCGTCGGCGATCCGTACACGCGATGGACTGAGAACACCGACGTAGACGCTTTCACGCAAGCCATGAATCTCATCGTCGTCATGCCGGACGGGGGCCACGGTTCGGATGCAGGCTGGTATTCCGATTGGGTGGACGGCACATGGCAGTGGGAAACGTTTCACATCAGCACGGTCGTCCCGTACATCGATTCACACTACCGGACCCTCCGCGACGAGCACCGCGCGATCGCGGGCTTGTCGATGGGTGGCTTCGGCGCGATGAGCTACGCAGCACGCCACGCCGGGCTCTTCAAGGTCGCCGCGAGCTTCTCCGGCGCCGTCGACATCAACTACGCGTTCCCGCTCACCGGCGCGTTCTTCAATCTGCTGCACCAGCAGTACGGCACACCGACCGACGGCGTGTGGGGCAACCAAATTACCGCGCAAGACAACTGGAAAAAGCACAACCCGACCGACCTCGCGGCCGATCTCGGCGGAACGAAGCTCTTCCTTGCGACCGGGACCGGAACGCCCGCCGGACCGCAAGGCGACGACTACGCGAATCTTGGCGGCTACGGCCTGGAGCACTTCATCTGGCAGATGAACCTGTCGCTCGTGCGGGCACTCGATGCACAGAACGTGCCACACACCGATTGGTTCTACACAGGCGGCCAGCACACGTGGCCGTACTGGCAAGCCGACCTGCACTGGCTGTTCGGCCAAGGACTGCTGAACGACATCGGCTGATCGCGCGCGGTTCCGGCACGGCAGCCCGTCGTTAATCAAAGGTTTGTTCATCTATACACGTCCAGCATGCATAAATGGACAAGGAATACCGATCGTGGCGCTACGGCACGACTTCGAACTGCGTCATCATCGCCATGTCCTCGTGCTCGAGAAGGTGGCAATGCAGCACGAAGATGCCGGTGTGATCGGTGAACGCTGAAACCACTGTGACAACCTCGCCCGGGTGGAGCCGGAAGCTTTCTCTCAAGCCGGGCTCGCCGGTCAAGCCGTTCGCCTCCAGTGGAATGCCGAGACTCCGGGACTCGATGTGCCAGTCGACGTCGTGTATGTGCACGATGTGATCGACTTCCGACGTGTTGATGAAAACCCAGCGCTCCGCGGTGCCCAATTTCGGGTGTGCGTCCACGGTATTCGGGTCGAAGCCGTGGCCGTTGATCGTCCAATGACCGTCGAGCTGATCGCGTCCGAAGAGCCACGTACGCGTCGCGACGACCGGCAAAGCGCCGAATGACGGCTCGGCGCGGAGCGTGGCCGGAACGGGGCCGACATCATCGGACACGTGCGTCGTCACGCGAAACTGCATGACTTGCGAGAGATTCGGGCCCGCCGTGTGCAGGTTCTGAAGGACGAGCGTATCGCCGACGCTACGGCCGGCGAAGTCGACGATAACCTCGGCGCGCTCCGCGGGGCCGAGCAGGATGTCGCTTCGCGTGGCAGGCGCCGGCAGCAAACCACTTTCGGTCGCGATCTGCGTCATCGGCACCGTCGCCGCGCCGTCGGACAAGGCGAAGTCGTAACTGCGCGTATTGGACGCGTTCAGAATGCGGAAACGGTACTTCGCGTCGGCCACCTCGAAGTACGGCTGGGGCGCGCCGTTCACGAGAGTCGCGTTTCCGATTCTGCCTTCGAGGTTGAATGCCCCGTACGGAATTTGGTTGTTGTCGTCGAACGTGCGGTCGGCAACCATGAGCGGCACGTCACGTGCGCCGTTCGGCAAGGACGCATCTATCGACACTTTGCTCGGATCTTTGAGGATCACCATCCCGGCGAGCCCCATCCAGATGTTGCGGCCTGTGTGATCCATGCGGTGGTCGTGGTACCACTGGAATGCGCCGCGCTCGGGACACGTCGTACAACCTTCCGTGAAGTCGTACGTGTACATCCTCGAGTCTTCAGTCGTGACGCCGATTCCCGGCGGGATCAGGTAGCTCGCCGGCTGGCCGTCATCGATTGACCGAGCGTGCTCGCCGTGCTGATGGAGCGTGATTTCGGGCCGGTCTATGTCGGCCGGCAGGTTGTTCACGACCGTGACGCGCGTTTGTTGTCCGGCCGTTGCAACGATCGTCGGGCCGGGAAAGCTTCCGTTGTACGTCCACATCTTCGTCGGGGCACCCGGCAACACTTGAACGTCCGTCTGGGCCGCCGTCAGCGTGATGTCGGTACCGCTCAGCGTCGGCGGTATCGGCAGAGCGACGTTAAACGGTGTGATCACCGGCGAGCTATGCGCCGGGAGCGGAAGCGCAACGAGCGCGGTTGCAAACAGGAACGTTGCTCCCCGTCGCCACGCAAGGCGCCGCCACGAGCCGAACAGCAATGCCGCGATCAGAAGCGCGAACGGAAAAGCCGTCAACGCGTCTCTCATGCCGTGCACAAGCGCACCGGCATGCTCTTGGGCCGCCAGCCGCTCATGGACGAGATGCGCAACCGCCGGGGAAAGCTTGGGATGCGGGGCGAATAGTGAGTGAATCGCCTCGTGCATCCCGACGGCAGGAATGAGAAGGACCGTGAAGAAAGACGATGCGATCAGAGCCCGGCATCGGCGCGCCTGGAAAGAGATGCTGACGGCAAAGAATGCGAGCGGAAACGCAAGCAGGGAATCCAGTAGCAAATGCGGAAGGACCGGCCCCGCAGATTCGACGCCCCGCAGAGCGTGAAGCATTTGCTCCCAGCCGACGACAAAGACGGCCAGAACGAACGCGGGCCCCGCAGCGCGTCGCCACGGGGCCCGAAAAGCGTTTTCGATCACGCCAGCCTTGACGCGAGGTCCGGCAGCCAACCGTCGACCGCACCGTCGTCGGCATAGCCGCCGGCGCCGTTGTCGTCCGGCTGATCCGCGCACGCGATCGCGTGGTCGGCGCACGTCGGCGCGGGCCACGTCTGCCACGGCGAGATCGTGCGGCCGTTGAGGCCCGCGAAGCCCTCGATAAGGCTTGCTTCGACGCGCGGGTCACCGCCCGGAGGCGTCTGCTGCGTGCCGGCGATGACGTCGCAACCCCAAACGGTTTGCAGCAACGGCGGAGCAACCACGAGATCCTGGCCTGCGACCCCGGTGGTGTTGTCCGACCAGCAGTTGTCCGGCCCGGAGCCCGCACCCTGCGCGAGGTCGTACGAGTCGGGCCACAGGTCGGCGTCGTGGCTCACCGTGTTGCCCCAGATCGTGTTCGCGTACGGCAGGTACACGTTCGTGTCGGGGAGCGGGTTGATGACGATCCCGGCCATCGCGTTGTTTGTAATCGTGTTGCCGGTCACGGATCCGTCACTTGTTCCCGCGAGCGCGACGCCGACACCCCAGAAGAGAGCCGTAAGACCGGCGCCGGGTGCGTTGGCAAGGTTGTTGCTGTCGATGATGTTGTTTTCGATCGTCAGACCGCGCGAAGGCGGCCGAGCCTCGGAGTCGAGAGAGCTCGGCACAACACCCAGTGCGTTGTTGCGCCAGATCGAGTCGTGAATGACGAGGTTTCCGCCGGCGTTCGTCCCGGAATACCCGAGACCATTCTCTTCCGCGTCGACGTCGTGAATGCGAGCGTCACAGGGGTAACACTGCCCGATGTAGATAGCGGAGTCGGCGTTGCCGCTACCGTAGGAATCGCTGAACTCACCACAGCGAGAACCGAACGCGAAGATGCCGTAGTCGCCCATGTCGTACGCCGTGATGTATCGGCCCCAATATCCGGTCACGAACAGCCAGTGCACACCGTGGCCCTTGTAGTTATGTACCGTCAGGTTCTCGACGACGACACGGTCGGCTTCGACCTCGATACCCACGTTCCGCGTGCTCTCACCGTTGAGCACCACGCCAGTGCGGCTCTCGCCACGGATACGAAGCCCCGGCCTCTTCACGAGCACTTCTTCCTTGTATTCGCCGGGCGCTATCAGGATGGTGTCGCCTTCGACCGCCGCGTTCACCGCATCCTGGATCGTTGCGAAGTCACCGGTTCCGGTGCCCACGTGACGAACCGCACCTGCCCCCGGGAGCGGGTGGCCTGCGGGGTACTTACACGACGTCGTTTCAAATCCGTTCGTCGCGGTGGCAAATTGTGTGGAGAGCGCGGCGACTGCAACGACGAGAGCCACGAGCGTTCGCTTCATTTATTCCTCCCTGACAAGTCGTCCGAGCCTCAGACGACGACGAGCGTTCCGATCATGTTGCCGTGAATAAGGCAGAAAAATCCGTAGGAGCCCGGCGCCAAAGCCGACGTGGGGAGGGTGACTTGCTCCCGAAATCTGGTCGGGCCGCTGTCGAACCAACCCCCGTCCGACGTCATCGAGTGGTCCGAGAACTGGTCGAGGTTCGTGAAGAGCACATCGCTGCCTCGGGGCACCCTCGCCGTCATCTGATTACCGGCGAGGTCGAGGTTGCCGGGAATGTAGCTCATCCCCCTGGCGATCACGACGCCGACGGTAACGGCGTGAGCCGTCCCCATGCTCAAGAGCAAGTAGGCGAGCCCGACCCACAACACGCGCCGTGGGACCCTCGCCGGACGGACTCGCCTCGATCGAGCCATGATCAAGAGATTCGCTCCTAGGCAGCTTCTTCCCTGCCTGTTTGCCCTGTCTCGGCCCGATTTGCCCATCTCGGGCGGCAGAGAAACCTCGCCCGTTTGCCCCGTGGAACGCATCTGGCCGAGACTCACGGCGTGAACAAGAGCGCCGTCATCGTCGGAGCTGGTCACAACGGCCTCGTCGCGGCCTGCTTGCTGGCCAAACGCGGCGTAAAGGTCACCGTCCTGGAGCGCCGCGACGTCGTCGGCGGAGCGTGCGTCACCGAGGAGCTCATTCCCGGGTTCCGGGTCTCGACCGCCGCCTACTCCTTCAGCCTGTTCCGGCCGGAGATCGTGAAAGAGCTCGATCTCGAGCGCCACGGGCTCGCGTGGTACTCGAAGGAGCCGCGCATGTTCGTCCCGCTGCCCGACGGACGCTCCCTGTACGTGTGGCGCGACGCGGCGCGCACGGTCGAGGAGATCCGCCTCGTCGACGAGAAGGACGCGGACGCATGGCCGCGGTGGAACGCTTTTTGGGACGAGGTCGCCGGCGTCGTGCGACCTCTCGTGCTCGACCCGGAACCGCCGACGCTGGCCGAGCTCGAAACAGAGCTCGACCGCCGCGGCAAGTCGGAGCTTTTCCGATTGGCGATCGCCGGATCCGCCGCCGACACCGTCCGGCGGTTTTTCCGGTCCGACGCGGTCCAAGGCATGACGGCGAGCCAAGGCATCATCGGAACGCACGCGTCGGTGAACGACCCCGGTACGGCGTTCGTCATGACCTACCACGCGTTCGGCGGCGAGCTCGTCGACGGCGCCGGGACGTGGGCGTACGTCCGCGGCGGCATGGGCGGCGTGACGCAAGCGCTCGCAGCATGCGCACGATCCCTCGGCGTTCGGATCATCACCGGAGCACCGGCTTCGGAAATCGTCGTCGAAGGAGGGCGCGCAACCGGCGTTCGCGTCCTCGGCGGGGACGAAATCCGAGCAGATCTCGTCTTTTCGAACGCCGACCCCAAGCGCACGTTCCTGCACATGCTTCCGAGCGGGACGCTGTCACCGGCCTTCGAGGACCGGGTTGCATCGATCGACACCCGCGGCTCGGTCATTAAGGTGAACCTGGCCCTCGATGAGGTTCCCGATTTCCTCGGCATGGGAGGCAATGCCGGACCCGAGCACGCCGGGACGATCGAAATTTCTCCATCGATCGACTATTTGCAATCGGCGTTCGAGGACGCGCACAAAGGCAGCTCATCTGTGCGCCCATTCATGGAAGTTTTCATCCAGTCGGTGAGCGACCCCACGCTCGCGCCGCCGGGAAAGCACGTTGCGTCGTGCTTCGCGCAGTACGCGCCGGCGGAGATCAACCCCGATGAATGGGACCTGATGCGCGAGCAGGCCGGCGACGCAGTGATCGACACGCTCGCCGGCTATGCGCCGAACCTGAAGGACGCGATCATCCACCGCGAGGTGCTCGGGCCGCCGGAGCTCGAAGCGCGGTTCGGTCTCACCGGCGGCAACATCTTTCACGGCGAGATCCTGCCGGGACAGATCTTCGGCGAGCGGCTCGGCCCTCGCACGCCGGTGCGGGGTCTGTACTTGTGCGGCTCCGGCGCGCATCCCGGCGGCGGAGTCACCGGCGCACCGGGATGGAACGCGGCACGCGCTGCGCTCTCAGACATCGACGAATGACGGTTCGCATCACGCTCGTGCGCGGCGACATCACCGCGCAAGACACCGACGCAATCGTGAACGCCGCAAACTCATCCTTGATGGGAGGCGGCGGCGTCGACGGCGCGATTCACCGGCGCGGCGGCGCTGCGATCCTCGAGGAGTGCAAGCGCATTCGCGCCGAGCAGTTCCCCGACGGGCTCCCCACCGGACGCGCCGTCGCGACGACAGCGGGAAGGTTGAACGCGCGCTGGGTGATCCACACGGTCGGTCCGGTGTACGCGAAGTCCGAAGACCGCTCCGGCCTGCTTGCCTCGTGCCACATCGAATCCCTGAGCATCGCCGACGAGATCGGCGCCAAAACGGTCGCGTTCCCCGCGATCTCGACCGGCATCTACGGCTACCCGCTCCACGAAGCGGCGCCCGTCGCAATCCGCAGCGTGCTCGGTGCGCGTACTCTTGTGGAGGATGTCCGGTTCGTCCTATTCGACGAGGCAGCGTTCCAGGCTTTTGAGACCGCGCTGGCCGCCGAGCAGGGAGGCGACCGGCCCGCGAAGAAGTAGTTCGGACAGGAGGAAGGATGAAGCGAAGCTTTCCGGCAGCGGTCACACTCGTTCTCGTGCTGGCGGCGCCGTTCGCGGCGAAGGCGGATCCAGGATCGACGGCAGGCTTCACAACGGTCCCGCCCCGTCCTCCTTTCACGCTCGTCGGACACGACCCGCTGTATGGGCGCGGGATGAACGCGGCACCGGCCATCTACAAGAACTGGATGTACGTCGGGAACCGCACCGACGGCTCGCCGCATCACCCCCACCCCGGCGTACTCGTCGTCGACATCTCCGATCCCGGGCATCCGTTCGTCTTCAGCGAGATCGGCGCGCCCGACGAGGGAGCAGTGTCGGAGACGTCGCGCGAGCTTCGCGTGTGGCCCGAGCAAAACCTGCTCATGGTGATGAACTTCACCTGCAGCGCGATCATCCACGCGTGTACCTCTGCCGCCGATGCGGCAGGAAGCTTGACGCCGAACATCAAGTTCTACGACCTATCCGGCGACAACGCCGGCTCGCCAAAGCTCATCGCGACGTACGTCCCGCCGCCGGTTCCGTTGCGTCCGCAGGGCGTTACCGTCCCCGGTCAAAGCGTGCCGGTAACGCCGCATGAGATGTTCCTCTGGGTCGATCCGAAAAACCCCGGCCGCGCGTTGCTGTACTACACAGGGCCGACCACGTCTCTCACGCGGCCGAACCTCGTCATCACCGACATCAGCAAGGCGCGCGAAGGGAAGTTCACTGACGTCGCGCAGTGGAAAGGCACCGATCTGTTCCCGCAGGACGTTCTCGACAACAACGATGTGCGTCTGCATTCGATCGGCGTGTCGACCGACGGGAAGCGCACGTATCTCGCGTATCTCGGCGGCGGTTTCCTCGTGCTCGACACATCCGACTTCGCGAAGAACACGGCGAATCCGACGGTGAAGCTCGTCACGCCGATTGCGAACCGCGTCCCGTCACAAACCGCGATCGGTACGCACTCTTCGGTGAAGCTTCCCGGACGGCCCTACGTCCTCACAACCGACGAGGTGTACGGACAAGTGCTCAACCCGGCGTTCGGCGAGCACGGTTGTCCCTGGGGATGGGTGCGCATCATCGACGTCTCCGATGAAGCGCATCCGAAGATCGTCTCCGAGTTCAAGCAAGCGCAGAACGACGCCTCGTATTGCGATTCGCCCGACGGCCAGGATCCGCAGAACGTGTACTTCACGAGCTTCGCGTCGCACAACCCGACGCTGACCCGAAACCTTGCGTTCATCACATGGCACTCCGACGGGCTCATCGCCGTCGACATCTCCGATCCGGTGCACCCGACGCAAGCCGGCGCCTTCAAAGCAGACCCGCTTGCATCCGTAGCGACCGAGGATCCCGCGCTCAGTATGGGACGCGAGAAAGTCGTCGCGTGGAGCTATCCGATCATCAAGGACGGACTCATCTACTTCGTCGACGTTCGCAACGGCCTGTACGTCGTGCGCTACAACGGACCGTACGCGGACGAGGTGTCCGGTATCTCGTTTCTCGAAGGCAACTCCAATCTCGGCAATGCCCGCGAGCTCGACCTCGCACGCTACCAATCGAGTCACCGAACAGCCGTGAGAGGCCTGCGCCAAACGCGCACGAGCCTGCCGTTGCCGTCCACCGGCGTCGACGACGGACGTTCGTTCGCCGCTCTGTTGCTGGCGATCGCCGTCGCGCTGGCCACCCGCATGCGCCGAATCGCCCGGCATTAACGCACTTCCCAATCTGCCCGTACTAGACGCGCGTCGCGCTCCCGTCTAGCGTCGCACTCGTCGTCTCCTTCCTCGCGACAACCCGGCGAGAGAAGGAGGAGCAATGAGAGTCACGCGTATCGTCGCGTGCCTCGCCGTTGCCGTCGGTGCAACGCTGATTCCGGCTCGAGGAGCCGCGGCAGCAACCGCACCGGCACCAACGACGAGCCGCTACATGAAGAGCACCGACGCATCGGTCCTCGATCGACAAGGTTGCGCGCAAGGCCAATCGGTCCAACAAGGAGCGATCGTTCTCGACTTCGGCCGTCCGGCCGTCAGCGGCACCAGTTACGGCACGATTATCTTTGGCGCGAACACATTCCGATCGGTCGCGCAAATCGAAGCCGCAGCGAAATCGTTCCTGACCGGCTACTGGCGCTGCTCGCCGTACTACACGCGGATCACTCTCCTCATCGGCACCAGCAACTACGGCGGATCGGTGAGCTATTCCCACGGCAAGGCATGGTCCGGAATGGTCAATAACGTGCTCGCGTGGATCGGATCCCAGCAATACACCGTGCAGGAAGACGTCGCGGCCGGGAGCGACATCGAGTTGAGCTGGAACACGGCGACGGCCAGCCGCACATGGGTCGACGGCTACGGCTCCATCGACGTGCGGCCGGCGTACGACTACGGCGACGCGGCCGGCTGCCCGCCGTACGGATCCTGCAACAACGGATGGCGTCAGGAAGATGTGTGGTACGTGTCGTGGGGCGCGCCGCCGGCGTGGCCGCTCCCGGAGATTTACACGACGAACGCCAGCATGGCGTCCGAGTGGTACCGGATGAGCCTGTACGGCTATTCGGCGCACGGCTACCGCATGAACATCGGCGGGGCGATGACGCAGTATCAGGCCTGTCTCGACGTAGGCGGCTGCTCGACCGGGACGAACAACACGCCTTCGGCCGGGTGGTCGCAGCTCTACGGCAAGCTCAACGCCGACTCGCGCACCGCGCAGTCCCTTCCCTGGTCGACCGACATCACGTGGAAGAACTGAGGAGGAGCCGTGCATAGACATTTGATTCGTATCTGTGTTTTGACGCTCGTTACCGCACTGGCGATCGGCGTCCCGCTCGCATCGACCGGAAGCACCGCACCGTCCGGCGGAACTCTTCTTGCCCAGAAGATGGCCGTGCGAGAGGAGATCGACGCGGCCTATCGAGACGCGCTGGCGAAGGACCGACCGGCGAAAGAGAACGCGGTTCCCCCGGCGGGCAATCCCGTGGAGCTCGCGTGGGCGACCGGCATCATCGACGACGGCCAAGCGCCGCTTCCGGGTACCGAGTACGTGATCGAGAACCAGTGGCAGGACGTCGTCGCCGGGGAGCACGTGAATGTGTACGCGGGTCTGTCGCTTAGGGCTTCGCGCGGCGTCCTGGTCGTGGACACTACTGCCGTGGATTACTCCGACAGCATCACTCCGGGTGGCATCTATCTCGCGCCCGAAGGCACCGGGTCGCTGCGCATTATCGAAGCAGTCGGATCAAAGCTGATCGTGCTGTCGGCGAGCGGTGCGCAATTCGCGTTCGACGTCGCCCGGCGCAGCTTGACCGAGCTATGAGCGTCTCGCGCGTGCATGCCGGCATGAGATACCTGGTGAGGGCCCCGCGGCGTAGCCGCGGGGCCCGACCGCCGCGCATGCACCGCCTCGCACATCTTTTGGGCATTGTCATTGTGCTGACCGGCGGGTGCACGGCTCCTCGATCCCCGCGCGCGGTGGACGCATCGACCAATTCACGCGCCACGCGAAACCCCACCTGGACGCAAGCACACAATCTGAGCGGCTACCAAGTCCACGCGGCAACCTATTCGAACAACACTTTGCTCCTCGCCGGCGAACGCACCGGCTCCACCGGCGTGTTGCTCGAATACAAAAACAACACACTCACGGAACTGAACGAATTTTCCGATGCGCGCCAGATCCGCGCGATCGAAATGGGCAACGTCACGACGTTTCTCGGCGGAGAGGACACCAGCGGACACGGCTACCTCATCGCCGGACCGCCGTACCTTCGGATCCCGCTCCCCCATGACTTCACGGAGATAGACGCTTTGCTGACAAGCGACAGAGCGATCGTTGCGGCCGGATCCACAGGACGCAGCGCGGCGGTCATCGAAAGCCGGGACGCCGGGCGGCACTGGCGGATTGTTGCGCGCGTTGTGCCCGTTGGTGAGTTCGCACGCCTCACGACGCTGGCACGTGTGGGATCGCAGATCGTGTCCGGAGGAACCGATGGGCGGAACGGAGTGCTGACCGTCGGAAAGCTGATGCGTCCGATGACTTCGCTCGCGTCGGTAGCAAGTGTTGTTTCGGCCGGGCGGAAGGAGTTCATTTCGGGTTACGCGGGACTCGACGAGTCTGTACGGCGCGGTGTGTTGCTGGTGGGCGACGCTCGTCTTCAGCACTGGAAGCCCGTGCGGCTGCCGCCCGGTGTTGGCTTTGGGGGCGCAGCATTCTGGTCCCGCGATAGTGGAGCGGTGCTTTCGGCGACGGGAGTAGCCGATGAGATCGCGGAAACATCCGATGGCGGAGCGACGTGGACGCGCATCGCCCTCGGCGAGACGATCGAAGGCATTGTCGCGCAGCCGGGCCGTGCGGCCGCATTTGGGCTCTCGGGGCTCTTTCTGCGCGATGCTTTTTGAGTTTTCCTCGCCGCATCGCAAGAATAGGCCCATGCATGCACCGGCCGGCCTTTGATGCGCGCGCGGTATCTCATCGTCGACGTCTTCACCGACCGGCCGTTCTCCGGCAACGCGCTCGCCGTCTTCCCGGACGGTCACGATGTTCCGTCACACCTGATGCAGAAAATCGCGCGCGAGATGAACCTGTCCGAGACGACGTTCGTCACGCGCTCGTCCGACGATAGCTATGACGTGCGCATTTTCACGCCCTCGAATGAGATGCCCTTCGCCGGACACCCCACGCTCGGGACGGCATGGGTTCTACGCCACCTCGGCCGCACGAGTGACCGAACCGTGCAGCGCAGCACGGCCGGCGACACGCCGGTCAGCATCGCGCTCGACACCGTTTGGCTCGAGCGAGCGGGCAACGTCGGCCCCGATGTCGAAGACGTCTCGTTCGTAGCGCACGCGCTCGGCGTGTCGGAAACCGATATCGGATTCAGCGCTTCGCAGCTCGGGATGGAGCGAGTGATGCTTGCGCCGGCGATCGCGGATGCAGGTCTCGCGCAACTGATGGTGCCGATCGCCGACTCGGCAACGCTCGCGTCAATGCAGCCGCGCGCGGAAATCAGTGAT
>JAIVGO010000147.1 GCA_020201525.1 Actinomycetota bacterium
CTCCATGGCGCCGCGATACCCGGCGAGATCTTGCACGTGATTGACGGACCGCTTGACGTATTGAATCGTAACCGGAGGCATCGCAGCGATCGTCTCGGCCAGAGCCATCTGCTGATCCTCCAGCTCCGCGCGCGGCACGACTCTGTTCACCATTCCGAGCTGCAGCGCGTCATCCGCCATGATCTTGTCGCCGGTCCAGAGAAACTCTTTGGTCTTGCGCGCTCCGAGGTCGAAGAGCTCGAGCAACGTTTCCACGCCGGCGCCGGTCATGCGCAGAACGGGATTTTGGAACACCGCGTCGTCGGCCGCGACGATCAAGTCGCAGGCCAGCGCGACCATCAATCCCCCGGCGACGCACGAGCCTTGGACCATTGCGATCGTCGGCTTTTTGAGATCGCGAATCGCGAGGGCTTTGTCGAAGTACATGACACGCTCGTGCTCGAACTTGCCCTCCGGCGTCGCCCGCTTTTCGTGCCATTCGTCGCTCGGGGCCTCGCCGACGTACGCCTTCAGGTCGTGTCCGGCGGAAAAATGCGGTCCGGCGCCGCCGATCACGATGACGTTGGCTCCCGGGTCGGCGTCGGCAGCCTTGAGCGCCTCGTCGAGCTCGCTCAGCAGCGCAGTGTTCTGCGCGTTGCGCACCTCGGGGCGGTTCATCGTGACGAGCTCTACCGCCCCGCGCCGCTCCACTAGGATCGTCTGATAGCCCACGGCCCGAATCCTAACCTTCCTGTTGGGCTTTCCTCCGCATTGCCCCGTCAGCACCCACATCGAGGTTGTTTTCCACCCACCTGAGGCGTTGCTCCGGGGTCATCCGCGCCACTTCCAGACGTTGCGCATCTTCGTTGGCTTCGTATGTCACGGGCCATTCAGAAACCGTGTCTTCCGGCTTGATCTTCATGATTTTTCGCAACGCATCGACGTCTGCACGGTCCTGTGCCCTGCCGGCGGCTTCCTTCATCGCCATGAGGTCGTCGATACCGACAACGCGGATCGGTTCTTGTCCGAACCGCATGACCGTGGATCGAGCCCAAAGCTGTTCGAACGGCATCGGATACTCAACGAATATATCGACCACCCGCAACGGATTCGTGGGATCGATCAGAGAGAACACTTGCATGTTCTTTGTTCGAATCCACTCGTCCCGAATCTCGGCGTCCGCGAACGCATGCGGATCAACCGGAGTTCTTGGCAGGAGCCCAAGGTCGGTCAACGCATCGATCGCTCTCAGCGCTTCCGCAGGATCGAGATCAATGACGAGATCAACATCCGCCGTCAGCCGTGCATGACCGTGGAGGACGACGGCAATACCGCCGACCACGATGTACCGGACCCGGGCTCTGTTGAGAGCCTCGAAGAGGTCTTCGTAGAGAGACACGTTCTACTCTACTCGCGCGGCTTACTTCGGTTCGCGCGGCAGGCCGAGAATTCGTTCGCCGATGATGTTGCGCTGGATCTCGCTCGTGCCGCCGGCGATCGACGAGGCGCGCGACCACAACATCGCGCGGGCCCACCGGCCACCGTCGAGCGCATGCGGATCGTCCATGCCGATCAGAGCATCGGTACCGAAGATGGAGCCAGCGGTTTCCGCCAGCTTCTGGCTCATCTCCGTCCAAAAAAGTTTCACGATCGACGACTCGGGGCCGATCTGTTCTCCCCTGGAAAGACGCGTCAGCGTGCGGGCGTTGTGCAGCCGAAAGATCTCAACGTCCATCCACGATTGCGCGAGTTTTTGGCGCGCAAGCGGGTCGGCGTCGTTGCCGTCCCGCACGGCGCGACGCCACAGCAGGTCCCGCGCGACCTCGTGCAGCACTTGCTCTTTCCAGACGAAGCTCGTTCCGCGTTCGTTCGCCAGCGTCGTGCCGGCGACGCGCCAACCGTCGTTTTCGACGCCGATCAAGTTTTGCAGCGGCACCTCGACGTTGTCGAAGAAGACTTCGTTGAACTCGCTCTCGCCGGTGATCTGCCGGAGCGGCCGAACCTCGATGCCGGATGCTTGCAACGGGATCGCGAGCATGGAGATACCTTTGTGCTTCGGCGCGCTCGGATCGGTGCGTACCAGGCCGATGCCGAAGTCGGCAAACTTCGCGTAGCTCGACCAGACTTTCTGACCGGTGACGTAGTACGCGCCGTCTCTCTTCTCTGCTCGAGTCGAAAGACCGGCGAGGTCGCTCCCCGCGCCCGGCTCGCTGAAGAGCTGGCACCAGATGTGCTCGGCGCTCAGGATCTTCGGCAGCCACGCCAGCTTCTGCTCCTCAGTGCCGTACGTCATGAGCGTCGGTCCGACGAGATTTACTCCGGCGCGGCCGAGGATCTGCGGTGCGTGCGTGCGCGCAAGCTCCTCGTTGTAGATCGCGACTTGGACGAGCGATGCGCCCCGGCCGCCGTACTCCGCCGGCCAGTGAATGCCGACCCAGCGTCCGCTTGCCAGCGTCCGTTGCCACCGGCGCAAAGTCTCGGCTTCGCGAAAATCCGCGGCGACATCGATCGGCGGCGGCGTGTGCTCGGCCAGCCACGCGCGAAACTCGTCGCCGAAAGCGACGTCTTGCTCTGAGAGATCGAAGTCCATCGCGCCGCTAAGAATCGCATGCGACCGAGTCCTGCGCGATTCTGGCAGCTGTGATTCCGAAATACGAGTCCTCATCGCTGCCGGAACCACGCCTCGAGTTCTGAGCACGGTGCTTGCCGAGCGAGTCCGCGGCCGTACGCGGCACGTGTGAAGACTGTCAGATGGAGCGGGGTCGGACGTAGACTAAGCATCGAGCCGAGCAGCGAGGAGGCGAACCAATGGCCCGTAACTACCAGGTCGTATCCACCGACGATCACATCATCGAGCCCGAAGGGATGTTCGACGGACGCTTGCCGTCGAAGTTCGCCGACCGCACGCCGAAGCTCGTGCACGACGACGAAGGCGCGTCGTGGGTCTACGAGGGAAAGTCGCAACAGATGAGTGGCTTGTCGACGGCTGCCGGCCAGAAGATCGAAGAGTTCAGCCCGAAATCCAAGACGTTCGATCAGATGCGACCCGGGTGCTACGACCCGCGCGAGCGTATCAAGGACATGGACGCCGACGGCGTCGATGCGCAGGTCTGCTTCCCAACGCTGCCCCATATCGCCGGCGCCAACTTCATCGAGCTCGAGGACAAGGAGTACGCGCTCGCCGTCATTCGGGCGTACAACGACTGGCTCGCGGAAGAGTGGTGCGGCGCGGACCCCGATCGTTTGATCGGCGCGGCGATCCTGCCGCTGTTCGACATGTCCGCGGCTGCGTCAGAAGCTCGTCGAGTCGCAGGAATCGGAATCAAAGCCGTTTCGCTGCCGTCTCATCCGCATACGATCGCCGGACTGAAGAACTATCCCGATCCGTCGTGGGCGCCGCTGTACGACGCGCTGTCGGAAACGGGCTTGCCGGCAGAGGTGCACATCGCCTCGGGCAAGGTCGACACGTCCGTGCTGGCGAAGTCCGCCGGGTCGCCGGCCGAGGTGTTCGTGTGTCTCGCCCCGTCGTCCAACATGGAGTTCGTCGCGACGATGCTCTTCAGCGGCGTGCTGCGCAAGTGGCCGAAACTGAAATTCATCTCCGCCGAATCCGGCATCGGCTGGCTGCCCTACTTCTTGGAGCGCGCCGACTACACGCACCGGAAGCACCAGTTCTGGACGGGTTCGCGCATCGACGTCACCCCGTCGGATCTCTTTCATCAGTCGGTGTACGCGAACTTCATCTCGGACCGCGCCGGCGTCGAGCTGCGCGGCATGATCGGCGTCGACAACATCATGCTCGGCACCGACTATCCGCACACCGACACGTCGTGGCCCGATACGCAACGGATCATCAAGGAACAGCTCGGTGATCTGCCGGACGAGGATCGCGCAAAGATCTGCGCGTTGAACGCGGTTCGCGTGTTCGGCTTGGATCACAAGCCGGCGTGATCAAATCGCTCGGCGCGCTGCTGCGACAGGCGGCCGAGAGCGACGGTTCCGCCGTCGCGTTTGCCGACGGCGACTCGCGTCTGACGTACGCCCAGTGGGACTCGCGGTCCGATGCCGCTGCGGCCTTTTTCGTCGAACAGGGACTCGTCCGTGGCGACGTGGTCGCGCTGTTCCTCCCAATGTCCATCGACTATCCAATCGCGTACCTCGGTGCCGCGAAAGCAGGTTTGGTGACGGCAGGGATCAACACGCGGTACCGGTCTCGTGAGGTCGCTCACATCTTGCAGAGCTCGGGCGCGGCCGTATTGGTCACAACCAAGGGCGAGTTGCGCGACCTCGCATCCTCCGTGGCGCCGGAGGGCCTTCGAGCAATCATCGACCCCTCTTCCTTTCGAGGCGAGGAACTCACAGAGACGCCTCCGCCATCGCCCGACGACCCTGTGGCCATCGTGTACACGAGCGGCACGACCGGCCTACCGAAAGGCGCGTGGTGCCCTGGAAGCGATCCAACGCGAGCGCTTGACCGATTCCGGCGGGATTCCCACACAGCTCTCCCTGATGCTCATGGAGCCGTCGTTCGGCTCGCACGACCTTTCGTCGCTGCGGCTGCTGACGCTCGGAGGAGCGCCGGCGACGCCGGACCTCGTTCGCCAAATCCGCGAGTCGTTCAGGGTGCCGGTAGCCGTCCGGTTCTCCTCGACCGAGATCGGGCTCGCGACGGGAACCGTTCCGGGTGACTCCGATGAGGTTGTGGCGACGACGGTAGGCCGGCCCCTGCCGGAGGTGGACGTGCGAATCGCCGCTGCTTCCGGTGAGACGGGAGAGATCCTCGTGCGCTCTCCCGCGATGATGACCGGTTACTGGCGCGACGCAGTTGCGACTGCAGCGTCGATCGATGCGGATGGGTTCTTTCACACCGGCGACGTGGGCTGGCTCGGTTCGGATGGCAATCTGCGCATCACGGGGCGCGCGAAGGACATGTACATCCGGGGCGGCTACAACGTATATCCGGCCGAAGTCGAAGCGGTCCTGCGCGAGCATCCGTCGGTGGCTTTGGTCGCGGTGGTGGGTGTATCCGACGCAGTCATGGGCGAGCGCGGGAAGGCATTTATCGTCCCGCGTTCAGACGCGCCGTCTATTGATGAATTGCGGGAATTTTTGGCCGAGCGCATCGCCGACTACAAGATCCCGGATGAGTTCGAGTTCCGCTCCGAGCTCCCGCTGACGGCCATGTTCAAAATCGACAAGGAAGCGCTCAAGTGAGCGACCCCTCCATGTCAAGTGCTGAAAGTTAGGACATAGATCGGGTCGCCTGCCGCGTTGGTACCTTCCTGGTGTACCTTGAAAACGGCTTCGGAACGCGTGCGGGATTGCCCAGATGGTTGAGAGCAATCGCCTGTGTTGAACCTTCGGCGCTCCCCGCATCTTCCCAGCGAAAACCGAGAGCGTCGTTGATGGAGGCCTCGTTGGTGTACGGCCCGAAAAGATGCACCGCATCCCAAGGAAATGTGGCGACATGTTCGAGTCGGAGGGGTCTCTTCTGCTCGGCGGTCTGTTTGACTGCCGACGCGACACGGCGCGACAGGGAGCGATCGGACCATTGCCTCGCTCTCGTGCTGTTGAATTCGCAACTCGAAAATAGCAGCGCAACCACCACAAGCCGACACAGCTTTGTCATGCGAGACCTAGTAGGAGCGGGCGATGATCATTCTTTGGATCTCGCTCGACCCACCCGCGATGCGGAGCACGCGGCATAACCTATAGAGGCGCTCCACGGTGTTGCCTTTCATGTAGCCGACACCGCCGAAGATCTGCACAGCGCGGTCCACGACGCGGCCTACCATCTCTGTGCAGAAGAGCTTGCACATCGAGATCTCGCGGAAAACCTCCTCACCGGCGTCCGCGCGCTGCGCCGCGTCGTAACACATCGCTCGCGCCGCGTAGAGCTCCGTTTCCGAGTCGGCGATCATCCACTGGATCGCCTGATTCTCGATGAGCGGCTTCCCGAACGTGACGCGCTCCTTCGCGTACTTCTTCGAGAGGCTGAGAGCGAGGTCGGCCATTCCGATCGAGATGCTCGCCATCGTGAGCCGCTCGTTCGACAGGAACTTCACCGCGTACTGGAACGCTTGGCCCGGCTCGCCGATCAGGTTCGCCTCCGGCACGAAAGCATCGACGAACAACACCTCCGCTTGAATGTCGTCACCGCCCATACTGTGCTGGATATCCCCGACCGTGTACGCATCGCGGTCCACAAGGAACATGCTGTACCCGCCGTCGATCCCCTCGCGCGCGAGCACTTGCAGGAAATCTGCAAAGGGCGCGTTGGAGATGAAGTGCTTCACGCCGTTGAGGACCCACCCGTCGTCGACTTTCTTGGCCGTGGTCCGAATTGCAGCGAGGTCGGAACCGGCATCCGGCTCCGTAAGTGCGATACCCGTCGTCATCTCGCCGCGCACGAGCGGTGCGAGATACTTCTCCCGCTGATGTTCGGTCGCGAGCGCGTGCAGCATCTTGTTAGGTCCGAACGGCAAATCACCGAGCATCAGCATGCAGAGATGGCGCGCGGTCTTTGCTATCTCCTCGCGGATCAGGCACATCTCGTACTCACCGAGACCCGCACTGCCGGCTTCTTCCGGCATGAACATCGCGTGGAAGCCGGCCGCCACACTCGCCCGTTGCACTACGCGGCATAACTCGTAGAAAGCAGGCGTCATCTCGCCGGTCGCAATGATGTCGTGGTTTTGCTCCTCGAGTGGTGCAACTACTTTCTCGATGAACGTGTTTATTCCAGCGAGCAACTCTTTCATTTCCGGCGAGACGTTGTGATGCATTCAGCTGCCTCCTAGATGAGCCCCAGCTCTCTGGCAATTATGAGGCGCTGGATCTGATTCGTCCCGCCGCCGATCGGGCCGAGCAGCGAATCGCGGACCAACCTCTGCATGTCGAACTCCCGCAAATACCCGTATCCGCCCATGACTTGCATGCCGTTCAGGCAGACGGTCCGCGCCGTTTCGGTGGCGTAGATCTTCGCTTGACTAGCCGCGAGATTGCACGGCATATCGTTCGCCTTCAGCCACGCGGCGTAGTACGTCATGAGGCGGCTCGTTTGTGTTCCGACGGTCATGTCGGCGAGCAGCGACTGAATCATTTGATAGGAGCCGATGGTCTTGCCGAACTGTTTTCTCTCTTTTGCATATTCCACCGCATCGTCCGTTGCCCGTGCCGCGAGGCCCGTGTACTGCGCCGCGATCATGATGCGCTCCATGTCGAGCTGCTTCATGAGCTGCAGCCAGCCCTGGTTGAGCATCTCCGGACCGCCGATGATGTTTTCTTGGCTCACGTGCACGTTGTCGAAAAAGACTTCGAACAGGCCGATGATCTCGCTGCCGATTTTACCCATGCGGCGGTGCGTGAAGCCGGCTGCGCTTGTTGGGACCATAAAGAGAGTCATGCCGCTGTAATCGCCGCCCGGCGACGTGTTCGTTGCGAGCATCATGTGCGTCGCAACATCGACGCCCGAAATCATCGTCTTCTGTCCGTTGATGACAAAACCGTCGCCGTCTTGCGTAGCGCGCGTCTCGATGTGAACCGCGTCGGATCCCGCGTTCGGCTCGGTCAATCCGAAGCAGCCGCGGACTTCTCCGCGCGCGACCTTCGGAAGCCACGTGCGCTTTTGCTCCTCGCTCCCGTTCATGTACAGCATCTCGCCGGCGAAGAACGCCGGGAGTATGAAGATCGCAGCAACGGCCGCGCTCCCGTACGCGGTTTCTTCCGCGGCGATCACGAATTCCATGGGCCCGCCGCCCGAACCCCCGTACACCTCGGGGAAAGGAAGCCCGAGCAAGCCGGTGTCCACAACCTTCTCGGTGAGCTCGAACGGGTAGCGACCTTCGTCGTCGAGACGACGGTCCAGGTCGGGCGGACACTCGCGCTTGATGAAGTCGCGGAGCATCTCTCGGAACGCTTCCTGCTCTTTCGTAAAGGCGAAATCCATTTACTGCTCCGATGGCTTGAACTTCGGCAAGCGGAAAGGCACGCCGAACGCGTCTGTGTCTTGCTCATCGAACCATACTGCGACGCGCAAACCGATGCGCACGTCGTGAGGGTCGACATCTGTGACGTTCGAGAGCACTATGGGTCCTTCGTCGAGCTGAATGTCGGCAACAACGTAGGGGACCCTGTCCATGAAGGAGGGGTGCAGCGCTTGATGGACGATGGAAAAGCTGAACACTCTGCCGGTGCCGTTTGATTTCACCCATGTGAGATCTTGCGACAAGCAATTCGCGCAACACGGACCGCCGGGGAGCTGCGTGTTGCCGCACGCGTTACATTTTTGAATTCTTAATTCCTGCACAACAGTCCCGTCCCAAAAGCCGCTCGTTTCCGGGATGACGACCGGTTTCATGCCGATGACGAGATCGACCAGCGGCCCCGCGCTCGCAGTTGCGTCCGCGACGCGAGTGCGGCCTGTGCTCTCGAGGTCCCTCATGGTTGATCCTTGCTGATTACGAGCGTTGCGTGACTTGCCTGGAAGCCGCCGTGTCCGGCGACCACAACGGTTTGCGCGTTGGGCACTTGCCTCTCATCGCATTCGTTGCGGACCTGTCGCACGCCTTCGGCGATCTGGTTCCAGCCGGCGAGGTCGGCTTCGCTGAGCGATCCGCCGCTCGTGTTCGACGGAAGTGCCTTTCCGAGCCCGAGGTTGCCCTCCAATGCGAACGGGCCGCCTTCGCCCTTCTTGCAGTAGCCGTAATCCTCGAGCGTGATGAGCACTGTCGAGGTGAAGCAGTCGTAGAACTGCATCGCGTCGACGTCCTCCGGGCGGACGCCGGCCATCCGAAACGCTCGTTCGCTCGATCTCGCACCGGCGAAGTGCGTGTAGTGGTTGGGGTCTCTCAAGCCGTCGAGATTGTGCGCCTGGCCGATCCCCGTTATGTACGCGGGTGGCTTGCGCAAGTCTCGGGCTCGCTCCGCGCTCGTTACGACGACGGCAACGCCGCCATCGCTCGTGATGGCGCAGTCGTAGCGTCGGAAGGGCTCGCTCACAAAGGGTGTGCCCAGATACTCCTCCATCGTGAGTGGCTTTTGATATTGCGCTGCCGGGTTCTTGCTCGCATGGTCTCTGAAAGTGATCGCGACGGAGCCAAGCATCTCGTGCGTGACGTTGTACTCGTGCATGTAGCGCATCGCGGAGCGCGCTTCCATCACCGCGCCGCCGGCGACACCGAACGCGATGTCGTCGGACTGGCCACGCCCCATTTGCGGCGCACCGAACAGCATCGGCAGCCCGGTCTTCGCCGTCTCGCCGAAAAGGCAGACAGCCACTTCGCACAGTCGCTCCTCGATCGCCATCGCCGCGTGCTGGATGAGCGCGATCGCCGTCGCGCCGCCGAGCGACTGCGTGGACAGGAAATTCGGCTTCATCCCGAGCATGCGTCCGATGACGTGGCCGTGAAGAAGGAGAGGCTCGTTGAATTGTGGCTCCGTGAAGAGGCCGTCGACGTCATCCTTTGTGAGGCCGGCGTCCTCGAGTGCGAGCCGCACAGCCTCTGCCTGCAAGCCCCAGGCCGTCGACCCGGGAAGCTTCCCGAACTGTGTGGTTCCGACGCCGGCAATCGCGGTCTTTCCGGAAATGCTCATCGCGTCAGAGTGTACGTCCCTCTTGCTTCAGCGCCAGCCCGTTCGTTCTTGGATCCAGCGGCACGCAACCTCGCCCTGCGCCTTTTGAAATGCGCGCACCGTAGGAATCCCGGGCGGCGGCGGCTGCGCTGCGCGGTACATGAAAAATCCGGCAAGGCCGACAACAACTGCGGTCACTTGATCGGCATCGGCTTCTTTCATGAGAGCGAATCGGTTGACGAGGTCTTCAGGCTTGGGGCCTCCTTGCATCGCGACGCTTGGCGCCATACCGACGATGTCAAACCAGGAAGCACCGACGCGCGCCCACGGCCAGTCGACGATCCAGACGCGATCTTCTCTGTTGTCGATGAGCATGTTGTCGGCGCGTAGGTCCAGATGCAGCAGTGTATTGCCCTCGACCGCGCTCGGGGCGCGAGCCTCTGCTCGTACGAGACGCTCGAGATTTCGTTTCGACCAGTCATCGAGAGCCATATCGGATCCTCGTGCAAAGTCTCCCCAGCCGGTGAACTCACGCGCAACGAACTCGCTCGCGAGTTCCGGGATGATCGGCGGCGGCGTCAGCGTTCGTGCGAGCTCGTCGAGTGAAGCCATCACGCGATCGAGCTCGGTTCGCTTCCACGGCAGCTCCGGATGCCGGCCGTCAACGTCTTCGAACCCCAGACATACCCAGCCGCTTTCCTCGAAAGTCCAGAGAAGCTTCGGGACCGGCGCATCCGGTGGCATAGCTGCGACGATGTGCGCCTCGCGGCGATGCATGTCCGGCGTTTCGGGATTCGATTGCACGGAGATGGCCTTGAGAAAAATTCGCTTTCCGCCTGTGGTGCGCAGCCGGGTGGCAGCGCCGGGCGAAAATCCGCCGGGCTGCGTCTGATCCTCGGCGACGTGGTCTTCGATTCGCGTCTCCACTGCACGACGCACGAGATCAGGCAGTTCGCGCCAGTGAACGCGCACGCCTTCGGCTGGTGGAGGCGAGGCCATGTCCGACGATAGATGCAGGACTTCTCGCCCCGCAAATTTTTTTTGGGCGTGTCCGGATTCGCCGGTTCTTCTTCTCGTTTTGCTCAATTTCTTGCGTGCGATGTCGTACCGGGATGTTCCAATGCGTGCATGTGCAAATCACTTGATGAGATCATCGATGCGCTGCGCTCCTTCGTCGGCAGCTTCGACGTACAGAGGTTGCCGGCGCAGCAGGCAATGCACGTCGTCCGGCAGTTCGGGGAGATCGAACGGCTCACGGCCGCCGGCAGAACGTTGGCAGCGGATCGAGTCCAGAACACGCGTGCGTGGCGCGCGACTGGGTCGGCATCAGCCGCTGCATGGATCGCGCGCGAGACGGGATCGACACTGTCGCAAGCATCTGCGGCGCTCAACAACGCGCAGCGCTTGAAGCAGCTGCCGGCGACGCGCGAAGCGTTCTTGTCCGGCCAGCTGTCCGAAGCGCAGACGACGGAGATCACGACAGCCGCGGTCATGGATCATTCAGCCGAGGCAAGTCTGCTCGATCTCGCCGGTCGCGAATCGGTTTCGGCGCTGCGCGAGCGTTGCCGCGATGTCCGAGCGGCTGCGGTCGGCGACGAGGACGTGTCCGAACGAATTCGGCGCGGCCGGTACTTGCGGCACTGGCTGGATCGAGACGGCGCAATGCGGATGGACATCCGAATGGCCCCGGATGACGGCGCCCCGCTCCTCGTCGTCATTAAGAGCCGTCAGGAGAAGATTCAGCGAGAGGCGCGTCGCGCCGGTCAACTCGAAGAGCCGGAGGCATATGCGGCCGATGCATTGTTGTCGCTGGCCGACGGCGCCGGAGCACCGAAGGCAGTCGTTCACGTCCACGTCTCGGAAGCTTCGTTGGAGCGGGGCCACACCATCGCGGGCGAGACGTGCCGCGTCGACGGCGTGGCGCCGATCACGGTGACGGCAGCGCAACGGCTCGCGGGCCGCGGCGTGGTAAAGCTGATTCAGAAAGAGGGGGTTGAAGTGCAGCGTGTGGCACATGTGGGCCGGGTGATTCCGGCACACCTGCGCACCGCTCTGGAGGAGCGCGATCCGACGTGCGTCGTTCCCGGTTGCGACCGGCGGTTCGGGCTCGAAATCGATCACATCGTTCCATTTGCCTCCGGAGGACCGACGCGCTTGGAGAACTTGGCGAGACTGTGCCGGTGGCATCACTCGCAGAAAACGCACCACGGGTGGCGGTTGTACGGCGGGCCGGGAGCCTGGGAGTGGACACGCGGAGCACGGAAAGTTCGGTCCGCGGCGCCTCTGACCAGTGGACGCAATGATCACCCACCGCCGTCACGCGGCGGTTAGGTCGCGGAGGTATCCCGACAACAACAAGCGTGCTCGCCGACTCGCGAGACGGGCCAGCCGGGCTGTGGTCTTTGCGACTGCGTGCGGATTGCGCCTGCTCCGCCATGCCTACAACTACCGCGCCATGCCTTCAACTCCGTCGCTATTGCCTACAACTGCGTCATGCCTACAACTGCGTCTCTGCCTACAACTGCGTCATGCCTACAACTGCGTCATGCCTACAACTGCGTTCGGTGCTTGCGAACCTAGCGTGCAAGGGGCGCGCTTCCTACGTGTCTCAGTTGAGGCGCTCGATGATCGTCGCGTTACCTTGGCCGCCGCCCTCGCACATCGTCTGGAACCCGTAGCGGCCGCCGGTCCGTTCCAGCTCGTGCAGCAACGTGACCATGAGCCGCGCCCCGGTTGCTCCGACCGGATGCCCGAGCGAGATCCCGGAACCGTTCACATTCACCTTGGCGTGGTCGATGCCGAACTCGCGCTCCCACATAGGGACGATAGATCCCATTGCTTCGTTGCACTCAAAGATGTCGATGTCGTCAAGGCTCATTCGGGTGCGTTTGAGAATCTTTTGCGTTGCAGGGATCGGTCCCTGGAGCATGACGATCGGCTCGCATGCCGCAACCGAGAAGCCGTGGAATCGAGCGCGCGGCGTTAGGCCGAGCTGCTCGGCTTTTTCGGGGCTCGCGATGAGGACTGCCGCAGCGCCGTCTGAATAGGGAGAGGAGTTCCCCGCCGTGATGTCGGGGCAATCCTCGCGCACCGGGGAGAGCGAGGCGAGCTTCTCGAGCGTCGTCTCCCGGCGGATGCACTCATCGGTCGTCATCTCTTCAACGGAGCCGTCGGGCTGCGTGACTTTGATGGGAACAATCTCGCGGTTGAAGCGCCCCTCGTCGGTGGCCTGTGTCGCTCGGCGATGCGACTCGACGGCGAGCGTGTCCATATCCTCGCGTGTGATGTCCCAGCGCCGCGCTATTTCCTGTGCAGCTTGAAACTGCGTGAACAGCTGCTGATCCACGGCATCCATCCACGCCGGGCTGAAAGCGAACCCCGGTTCGATGGCGTTCTTCCCCAGCCCAACGCGACTCATCGCCTCGACGCCGCACCCGATGACGAGGTCGTATTGCCCGGCCATCACGCCCTGAGCGCCGAAATGAATTGCCTGCTGAGCCGACCCACACTGGCGATCCACGCTCGTCGCCGGCACCTCCCACGGCAAACCCGCTGCGATCCATGCGTTGCGCGTGACGTTCACGCCTTGTTCGCCGGTTTGTGTAACGCATCCGCCGATCACGTCGTCGATCTCGAGCGGGTCGATCCCGGCGCGATCGATTAGGCCCTGTAGCACCATGCCGAGCAAATCGGTCGGGTGGATGCCCGACAGCTTGCCGTTTTTCTTACCTATCGGGCTGCGAGCTGCTCCGACGATGACTGCGTCGCGCATAGCCATTGCTCCCATTCGCAATATTGCACGTGTGCGAGTCCAGATTACTCCGGCGGGCTCGCGCCCATCGGCTCTTCCCGTTGTGCCCGCATTTGCGCGCGGAGCTTGTCCGTGGCAGCGGCATCGACGCGAAGCGAGTAATCCACGACGGACCCCCGAAGCGCCACCCCGTAGTCGCGCTTCGCAGCCTCCTTCGACACATATTCATCGAGGACGTCGTCGCGCACCTTGTCGGGATCGCGCTCGAGCGCATCTCCCCAGCCTCCACCACCGCCGCGCTGATACTCAATGCGCGAACCTGCTGCAAGAGGCTCATACAAGGCAGTGTGGGTGATGAGCTTTGTCGTCCCGTCAGGTTGACGAATCTCGAGCTTGTCCGGTGTTCCCGGCGCGCCGCCGGCCACACCCGGCGACGTGTATTTCATGCTCATGATAAACGTGTACATGGTGAGCGGAGCCGTTGCGCCCTTCACCCAGAACGAACCGGGTTGGCCGCGCCACTTGCCGGCTCCTGCGGTGTCGGTCGTCAAGTCGTTCGACAGGTGGAGCGTAGGCCAGCGAGCCTCATTCATCTCGGCCGGGGCCATGATCAGATTTCCAAAGCCGGCGTTCGCACATCCCCATCCGTCGGTTCCGAATGCGGCGGCGGACGCGGTCGATTGCACGTCGACGGAATGATCGATGAAGACTTGATTGTTTTTTGGATTGACCCCGAAAAGAACCGTCGGCATGGCAGCCTTGTACACCTGCGGGCAGGACTTTTCCGGAATCGCCCTTGAAAGAGCAAGCGCAACCGATTCTGCTACTTCACATCCCGGGTGGTGCGTCCCCATCGAAACCGGCTTTCCGAAGCCGGGATTGACGATCGAGTTCTCGGGATAGACAAGCGTGATCGGCGCGAACAGGCCCTGGTTGCGCGGAATCGTCGAGTCGACCATCGAACAAAGCTGCGAGAACGCCATCGAACGCGTGTTGCATTGCGTGCTCCACGCCTGCAGCCATTGACGTTCGTCCGAGCCATGGAAATCGATTTCGATCTCGTCCCCTCGAACGGTGACCTTGGCATGCACGTTGATGTCGGTGTTGCCTTTGACATCGTGATCGAAGTACGCGTCGGCCTCGTACGTGCCGTCCGGCCATGACGAAATCTCTTCGCGCATGCGCCGCTCCGAAAAAGCGAGCAGCCAGTCGCAGGCGGCTTTGATTGTGGAGGCGCCGTGGCGGGCGATCAGCTCCTTGCAACGCCGCGCGCCGAGTTGCGCCGCACCGATCTGCGCGCGGAGGTCACCTTCATACGTCGGAACACGGTTGTTCGTCTTGAAGAGATAGACGATGTCTTTCCGCTCCGCGCCCGCCTCGACGAGCTTCACTGCCGGACAGCGGAATCCTTCCGCCCATATGTCCATTGCATCGGCCGGATACCCACCCGGCGACATCCCGGCGACGTCGGCGTGGTGACACTGAATCGACGCAAACAGCAGGAGCTCTCCGTCGTGGAATACCGGGCTGAAGATGCTCCAGTCAGGCAAGTGCCCGCCTCCGTGGTACGGGTCGTTGCACGCGATCACGTCGCCTTCCTTGAGGCCGTCTTCGCCGAAGAACTCGAGCGCGAATTGCACCGGGCCCATTGACGAGAGCATGAACTGCGGGATCCCGACGGCGAGCGCAGCGAGCCGTCCTTTCCAATCCATGATGGTTGCGTTTCGCTCGTTTGATTGGTTGAGAATCGGCGTGGTCGCGGTTCGCGAGACATGAATAGACATCTCGTACGCGATGGTCTCGAGAGCTCCGCGGATAACTTCCGCGGTAATCGGGTCCATAGGTGCGCCTCGCTTGCCCGATGTGCGCGAGCTCTTCGTCGCTGTGCGCGAGCTCTTCGCCGCCGTGCGCGACACACCCTTCGACCCTATGGTCTGCGTCGCCCTCGACCCCGTACTCGATGCACCCTTGGGCCTCGTACGCCGCGCGCTCTTCGACGCCCTGCCTGCGACCGAATTGCCTCCCGTCGCGCCCTTCACGGACTTGGATTTCATCGGCATCGCGGTCACCTCAACCTTGGCTCGCAACGTAGTTTCCTGCTTTGTCCAGCTTCACGTCCCATCCCGGCGGAACAATAATCGTCGTAAACGGCTCTTCGATGATGGCCGGCCCAGTCATCCGTTGCCCAGCTTTCAGAATCGTGCCGTCGAACACGGCGGTTCGGACAAACTTCACGCCGAAGTACGCGAGCCGGTGACCCGCCGGCACGGGCTTAGCGGTCGAGCCCCGCGTCGAGGGGAGTTGCGGCTGCCGCAACACCGCCCGGGATCGCACGCGGAGCGCCGAGATCATGACTTCCTCCTCCCGGCGGTCGTATGTGTGCTCTTCCCGATGCATCTCGTGGAAGCGCTCCGCAATTCCTCCCAGTCCCTTCGGCGTCACGGCACCCTTCACCGGAACGTCGATGTCCCACGTCTGTCCCGGGTAGCGGCACTGCGCAAAGCGTTGATGTTCAAAGCGCTTCGTCGGAACACCGGCTTGCCATAGCTCCTCGTCTGCCTCTTGCTGCAGCGCGGAATAAACATTTTCTAGATGCGCGGCCTCACGCGCATCTGCTTCGCGCTCGATATCGGTGTAGATCTTCTCGAGATTCGCGGGATCGACGGCGCCGGCCGTCACGAGAGTCGCGCGCACCTTGTCCACGAGATAGTCGGCGACGAGCAGTCCGAGTGCCGAGAACGCCGGCGCCGTCTTAGGAATGAGCACAGACCTAACGCCGAGCTCTGCCGCTTGCGCGAGTGCATGCACGGGACCGTTCCCGCCGAACACGACGAGCGAGAAGGTTCGCGGATCGTGCCCACGCTCGGCAGACACGCGGATGATCGCTTGGTTCATAGTGGAGTTCGTCAGCCGGTACACGCCCCACGCGGCCTCGACTGCGTTCATGCCGAGTGGCTTCCCGACCTTTTCCTCGAGCGCTTCCGCGACTCCGTCCTTCTTGAGAGCCACCGTCCCGGACGCGAAGTTGTCCGGGTTGAGGTAGCCCAGAACGAGGTTGGCGTCGGTCACAGTCGGCTCGGTTCCTCCGCGTCCGTAACAGATCGGACCGGGGTCGCCGCCGGCCGACTCGGGCCCGACTTGTAGCCCGCCGCCGAGGACCCGCGCTATCGAGCCGCCGCCGGCACCGATGGATACGACATCGACCATCGGCAGAGAGATCAAGTACCGGTGCACCCAATTCCAAAAGGATTTGATCGTCGGCTCGCCCGAACGGACGAGACATACGTCATACGACGTTCCGCCCATGTCGACCGAGATGAAGTCATTCACGCCCGCCGCGCCGGCGACACGGCATGCGCCCATTACTCCCCCGGCCGGTCCCGACGCCAACGTCGATATGGGCCGCCGTGCGACCGACTCGGCCGCGGCGATGCCGCCGCTCGATTGCATCACGAGGAGCGGGTGAGCGAAGCCATTTTTGGCGAGACCCTCGATGAGGCGCCGCACATATCGTTCGACGCGTGGCCCGACATACGCG
>JAIVGO010000008.1 GCA_020201525.1 Actinomycetota bacterium
GGACATCTGGCTCGGCCTCAAAGGTCTCGTCCACGATTTGAAGCATCTCTTCTGATGATCAACCTGCGCTACCACATCGTGTCTCTGGTCGCGGTCTTTCTGGCACTGGGGCTTGGGATTCTCGTCGGCACGACGGTGATCGACCAAGGGCTGGTGCACGATCTGCGCCGGCGGACCGACGGCTTCGCGAAGAACCTCGACGATGCCCGTGCGACGAACGACGCACTCAGCCGGCAGCAAGCGCTATGGGAAGCGTTCGGACGCGACGCGTTCGCCCGGTTCGGGCACGGAAAGCTTTCGAAACGCTCGATCGTCTTCGTCGTGCAAGATGGAACGAGCCCCGGAATGCTCGACGGCATCGTGCAGTCGCTCGGAGACGCCGGAGCCGTCATCGAAGGCCGCGTCAACCTCACCGGAAAGTGGGAGCTGAAAAGCGATGAGGCGCGGCAACAGCTCGCGCTCGCGCTGGGCTCCTCTGCGTCTTCCAGCGAAGATTTGATCACCGAGGCGGCCGGACGGCTTGCCGGCCGTCTCGGACAGTCGCGCAACCCGGCGGGGGGCCCCGACCTCCTCGTGAAACTCCGCGATGCGGGCTTTCTTTCCTTCGAGTCCACCGTAGAGAGCTTTCCGAGCTCGAGCTCGCTGACGGTGGTGGTTCCGTCCGGCGTGAAAGATGCCAAGCCGCCGCAAAGCCAGTTCTTCATGCCGTTCCTCGTCGCGTTGGCGCCGGCGCGGAAAACGGCGATCGTCGAGCCACTATCGGCAGCGGAGTCCTTAGTCGACCGCGTCCGAGGCAGCAGCGATCTTCGTGATCAGATTTCTACCGTCGACGACGGTGACATCGCACTCGGTCGCTTCGCACTCGTTTACGCACTGCGTTCGCTGGTCGTCACAAACACCTCATCGCACTACGGCGCGCGGCGCAGCGCGGCGAAACTCGTTCCCGACTTGTTCGCCGCATGAAGATCGCAGCGATCGTTCCCGCGTTTAACGAAGAGGCGCGCGTCGGGCACACCGTTCGCGCCCTCATCGGCACCAGAAGCATCGATGAAGTCGTCGTGGTGGACGACGGATCTCGCGACCGCACCGCCGACGTCGCGCAAGCTGCCGGAGCCCGGGTGATACGTCTGAAGAAAAACCTCGGAAAAGCTGCGGCGGTCACGGGCGGCGTGGCCGCGACGAATGCAGACGTACTTCTGCTCTGCGACGCGGACTTGGAAGACTCGGCGACCGCCCTTGTCGCTCTCTTGGACCCGGTTGTAGACGGCGAGGTGCACATGGCAATCGCCGCGCCGCCGCGCAGCGCGCCGTCCGGATTTGGCCTGGTGGAATCCGCGGCACGCTGGGGGCTCTGCAAAATCACCGGCCGGCGCTTCGACCGCCCGCTGTCGGGGCAACGAGCATTGCTCCGTGAGGCATGGCCGGCGCTGCGCCCGGTTTCCGGGTTCGGCTTCGAGGTCGGGCTCACGATCGACGTGCTGCGAAACGGATTTCGCGTCGTCGAAGTTCCGTGCATGTTCACGCACGCGCACACCGGCCGAGACTTGGCCGGCTTCACGCACCGGGGGCGGCAGGGCGCCGCCGTAGCACGCGCGCTCGTTTCACGCTTACGTCCTCACAAAGTGGGTGCGTCGTGACGCGTGCGCTCGTGTCGCTTGCCGCCGGATTGGTCGCGTACCTCACCACGCAGTGGTTGTTGCGCACCACAATCCCGACGGCGACGCTGCGACGCAAGAACTATCGGGGGCTACTCATTGCAACCGGCATGGGGGTCGCCGTCGTCGCCGGCATCTTCGCCGGCGCGGCGCTGACCGGACTGCTGTTCACGGTTCGGCAAGCGTCACGACCGCTCCAAATCGCAGCCGGAAACGCGGCGCCGCTGCTCGCGCTCGCCGGTGGCTTCGGCTTGCTCGGGCTGTTCGACGACGTCTGGGACGTGCCCGGCCGCGGCTTTCGAGGTCATCTCTCTGCGCTGCGAGCCGGGCGTGCGACCGGAGGCGGCCTCAAGCTTCTTGCGGGAAGCGCTCTGGCGATCGCGATCGGCACATCCGAATCCACGACCATGGGATGGGCGCTGGTGCACGGCGCGATCATTGCTCTGACGGCGAACCTCTTCAACGGGCTCGATCTGCGTCCCGGGCGCGCGGGAAAAGCCTTCCTCATCGCAGCACTCCCGCTCGTCGTGCTCGTTTCGGCAGCGAGTGCCACGCTGGCGGCCGGACTCGGCGCCGTGTGCGCGTTTCTTCCGCACGACCTGAGCGAGCGAGCGATGCTGGGCGACGCCGGAGCAAATGCGCTCGGTGCTTTGGTCGGCGGATCCATCGTCTTCGCCGATCCCGCACCGTGGTTCCGGTATGGGCTGTTGGCGGTTCTGCTGGTGCTCACCGCGTTCTCCGAACGGCCCGGCTACGGTGCGGTGATCGACAAGTTTCTGCCGTTGCGCGTCCTGGACAGGGCCGGACGCGTACCGGAGATGACGCTCTAGACGAGATTCCGGACGGAAGCCGGCAACGCAATCGCTTTGGTCGCCGGAACCGGTGCTGAAGGCGTCAAGCGAGTCGGCACCACCCCGGCCCAAATCGGAAGCGCGAGATCTTCTTCATCGTCAATCGGAGGCCCGGTACGAACTTTCGATGACGCCTCAGCAATGGGTATCGCAACGATCCGCGTCGCAGCAATCTCACGCCGGTTCGGCTTGCGCGCCTCGGCCCAGCGGCCGGCCAGGACATGCTCGACGACCGCGCGCATCGCGTTCCGCTTCTCGTCATCGTCTGCGACATCGCGCGCGCGACCAAGAACGATCGCAGAGCGGTAATTCATCGAATGATGAAAGACGCTTCGGGCGACGACGAGGCCGTCGAGGATCGTCGCGGTGACGCACGCCTCGGCGCCGGCGGCAAGTGACGAGAGCATCGTGCTCGCCGTCGAGCCGTGCAGATACAGCTGATCGTCCACGCGCGCGTGAATCGTCGGGATCGCGACGGGCGTTCCCTCGCGCACGAACGCAACCGTGCAGATAGGAGCCTCGTCCAGAATTGCGTACAACGTCTCACGGTCGTAGCGGCCCCGCTCCGGCAGGCGGTTGACCGTCGTGCGCTCGGTCTTCATCGGGCGGATCGTACCGACAACGGAGGGCTGCGGCGCCCGTATTTCACGCCTTCGGCTCCCTCCTGGAATCGGAGCTTGCAGTAGGCTAAGATGAAACCCCGAGGGCCGCCGGCCCTGGGAGATTTTTTTTTATGGCCAAATACCTCTTCGTCACTGGTGGCGTTTCGTCGAGCCTCGGAAAAGGGCTCACCGCTTCTTCCCTCGGCAGGCTTCTCAAGGCCCGCGGGCTCAAGGTCGTCATGCAAAAGCTGGATCCGTACATCAACGTCGATCCCGGCACCATGAACCCGTTCCAGCACGGCGAAGTCTTCGTCACCGACGACGGGGGAGAGACCGACCTCGACCTCGGACACTACGAGCGCTTCGTAGACGAAAACCTCACCAAGGAGTCGTCGGTGACGACCGGAAGCGTGTATTCCACGGTCATCGCCCGTGAACGGCGCGGAGAATTCCTCGGCGCGACCGTGCAAGTCATTCCGCACATCACCGAAGAGATCAAGCGCCGCATCCGGCAACTCGCGCAGGACGACATCGACGTGGTCATCACCGAGGTCGGCGGCACCGTCGGCGACATAGAATCGCTGCCGTTTCTCGAGGCGATCCGCCAAATGCGGCACGATGTCGGCCGCGACAACGTCTTTTACCTGCATGTTTCCCTTCTCCCGTACATCGGCCCGGCCGGCGAGCTGAAGACGAAGCCGACGCAGCACTCGGTTGCCGAGCTGCGCAGCATCGGTATCCACCCCGACGCCATCGTGTGCCGCTCGGACCGGCCGATGACCAATGCCCTCAAGAAGAAGATCTCATTGATGTGTGACGTGGACGTGGACTCGGTCGTGAGCGCCATGGATGCGCGAAACATTTACGAGATTCCGCTCGTATTGCATGCCGAAGGCCTCGACGACGTGGTCGTGAAACACCTCGACTTGCCCGCACAAGAGCTCGACCTCACCGAATGGACCGAGCTCGTCAACCGCATCGAGAGCGCGAAGAACACGATCCGCATCGCGCTCGTGGGCAAGTACGTCACGCTCGCCGACTCGTATCTATCGGTCGTCGAGGCGATCAAGCACGGTGCGCTTGCGCAGGATGCGCGCGTGGAGATCGATTGGATCGCATCGGACGAGCTGAACGCGCCCGGCGCGCTCACGAGGCTCGAAGACGTCGACGGCATTTTGGTACCGGGCGGCTTCGGTGTGCGCGGCATCGAAGGAAAGCTTGCTGCGATCAAGTTCGCGCGCCAAAACGACGTGCCTTTCCTTGGTTTGTGTCTCGGACTGCAGTGTGCCGTCATCGAGTTTGCGCGCAACGCGTGCGGTCTCGACGGCGCAAACTCGAGTGAGTTCGAGCCGTCGACGCCGCATCCGGTCATAGACCTCATGGCCGACCAGAGCGATATCCTCAACAAGGGTGGCACGATGCGCCTCGGACTCTGGGCATGCAAAGTCGAACCCGGTACGAAAGCCCACGCGGCGTACGGAAAAGACGTCGTCCTGGAGCGGCATCGCCATCGTTACGAGGTCAACAACGCCTACCGGCGCAAGCTGGAAGCCGCCGGTATGCGGTTTTCCGGTACGACGGTCGAAGGGCGCCTCGTCGAGATCATCGAGCTGCCCGAGCACCCGTGGTTCGTCGCAAGCCAGTTTCACCCGGAGTTCAAGAGCCGTCCGACGAAGCCCCATCCGCTTTTCCGAGAGTTCGCCGGTGCGGCGCTCGCACGCGCGACGCGACGCGGCGTCGCACAGCGTCGCGAAGTGACGACCCAGTAGGCCGTCTGCGGTAGGCTCGCTGCCATGCGCGTCGGCGTCCCCCGCGAGGTCATGGAGTCGGAGTTTCGCGTCGCAATCACCCCGGCCGGTGTGCGCGAATTCGTCGAGCACGGCCACAGCGTCCTCGTCGAAAAGAGCGCCGGCCACGGCTCGAGCATCCCCGACGAAGCCTACGAAAAAGCCGGTGCGACGATCGAGCCGGACGGGCCGTCGGTATGGAAAGCCGCCGACATGATCCTCAAGGTCAAAGAGCCGCTCGCCCAAGAATTTCCGTTGATGCGCGCCGGCCAGATTCTTTTTACGTACCTACACCTCGCCGCGCACAAAGACGTGACCGAGGCGCTCATGGCCGCCGGGACGACCGCAATTGCGTACGAGACGGTTGAGCTGCCCGACGGGCGGCTGCCCCTGCTTGCGCCGATGAGCGAGATCGCCGGCCGCATGGCGCCGCACGTCGCCGCGCACTTTCTCGAACGTCCGCAAGGTGGACGCGGCGTATTGCTGTCCGGCGTGTCGGGTGTGCATCCCGCCCGGGTCGTCGTGCTCGGCGCGGGATTTGCCGGCATGAACGCCGCGTGGATTGCCCAAGGCATGGAAGCCGAGGTCGTTCTCATCGACAAGAAGGTCGAACGATTGCGTTACGTCGACCACATCCACAAAGGACGCATCTTGACTCTCGCGTCGAGTGTGCTGACGATCGAAGAGCAAGTCGTCAATGCGGACGTCGTCGTGGGGGCGGTTCTCGTCGCCGGCGCAAAGGCTCCCGTCCTCGTTCGCGAGGAGACGGTCGCAGCGATGCGTCCGGGAGCGGTCCTCGTCGACATATCCATTGACCAGGGCGGATGCTTCGAAACGAGCCGCGTGACGACCCACACGAGTCCCACGTACGTCACCGACAAAGTGGTACACTATTGCGTAGGAAACATGCCCGGAGGCGTGCCGCACACGTCTACCTACGCCCTGACAAATGCAACGATGCCGTACGCACTCGTCCTCGCCCGGAAAGGCCTCACCGAGGCCTTGGCGCAGGACCAGTCGCTGGCGCGAGGAGTGAATGTGCACGAAGGAAACGTCACGAACCAGCCGGTCGCCGAGGCGCTCGGCTTGCCGCACGTTTCCCTCACCAAAACTCTCCGCGGCACCGCGTAAAGCGCGGCTTTTCAACAGGCTTCCGCAATGACGAATGCGAGCACACACGCCGCCGGCCGCTCGAAAATCGAGCGCCTAGCCGACCGCTACCTCAATCACCTCATGGTCGAGCGCGGCGTCGCCGCCAACACGGTCGCGGCGTACAGCCGCGACTTGCGCTTGTACCTGAGCGACCTGGCCACGCACGGGATCGTCCAGCCGGCCGACGTCGCAGAGGAGCACGTCGCCGGCTTCATCGCGTCCCTGCGGCAATACGAGTACGCAGAAGGCAAGACGTACTCGAGTGCCTCCGTGGCCCGGATCCTGGCGGCCGTGCGGGGTTTCCACCGCTGGCTCGTTCGCGAAAAAGTCGTCAAGGAAGACCCCGCGCGTCCGGTCGGGGCCCCTCGGGTATCCAAAGCCTTGCCGAAGGCGCTCTCCCGGCAGGAAATCGAGAATCTCCTCGCCGCCGTTCCCGACGACGGCGCCGCGACCGCCCTTCGCGACCGCGCGATCCTCGAAACGCTGTATGCAGCCGGGCTGCGCATCTCCGAGCTCACGGCGCTCGACGTCGACGACGTGGACCTCGAGGACCGGACGATTCGGTGCATCGGCAAAGGCTCGAAGGAGCGCGTCGTTCCGATCGGTCGGGTCGCCGTCGCGGCGATCGACCGGTACCTGCGCCAAGCGCGGCCGGCTCTCGCGCGCGCCCGAAGCGGCCACGCGACCTTCCTCAACGTTCGCGGCGACCGGCTGACGCGGCAAGGGTGCTGGAAGCTGTTGAAGAAGTACGTCGCGCTGGCGAAGATCCGGCGCCGGATCTCGCCCCACACGCTTCGGCATTCGTTCGCGACCCACCTGCTCGACGGAGGCGCGGACGTCCGCGCGGTTCAAGAGCTGCTCGGGCACGCGAGCGTGTCGACGACGCAGATCTACACCTTGGTAAGCCAAGAAAAGCTCCGCGCGGTTTACGATGCCGCTCATCCACGAGCCACGTGGCCGCTCGCGGAGAATGTCTGAGGAGGGTCCGAATGGAAGCCACCGAGCAGGCGAGATTCCGAGAGCTGTTGAACGAGCAGCGCGACGCGTTGCGGCGTCAGCTCGAGGACATGGGGGCCGACCCGGAGGACCCGAACATCGAGAGCATGGATTTCGATTTTGGCTTTGCCGACAGCGCCCAGTCGACGGCCGAGCGAAACAAGGTCCTCGCGGTGATCGAGCGTCTCCGGGAAGGGCTGCACGACGTCGAGCTGGCCTTGGACAAGCTCGACAAGGGAACATACGGCCTGTGCGAGCGCTGCGGTGAGCCGATCGGCCTCGAGCGTCTCGAAGCGCTCCCGGCCGCACGGCTGTGCCTGAGCTGCAAGCAAAAAGAGGGCTAACCAACCCGCCGCGCACCGGGGGAAAGGGCTTAATGGCGGATCCTCCAGACCAAGTCATGCGTCGCTACTGCGTGGCATGGCAACAAGGCGATTTCGCGACAGTGGTGGCGACCTGGGCCGACGACATCGTCGCGCACGTCCCTGGACGAAGCTGGTTCTCCGGCACGTACACCGGCAAACCAGCGGTGATCGACGCGAGCCTTCGCATCCAAAAGCACGCCCCCCGGTATCCCGTCGGCATCCACGATTACCTGGTGTCGGGCGAGCACGGGGTCGTTCTCGCGCGCGAGCGTGCGGTCCGCAATGAGGAAGTCCTCGAGGTCAATCGCATTTACGTCTTCCACATGGCGGTCGGCAAGATCGCCGAGCTGTGGGTCTACGAATACGACCAGGACGCCGTCGACCGCTTTTACTCGTAGTTTTCTCACTCTTGCCTGCAGGGATGCCCGGCGAGTAGCATCGCGCCGCTTCGTCAATTCATCGCTGGATTGATTTGTCGACAAATCGAGAGGGCCGGTGCCTATGGCCAGGACAATTAGTCTCGCAAATCAGAAAGGCGGCGTCGGAAAGACGACGACGACGATCAATCTCGGGGCCTCGTTGGCCGAGCTGGGGCAACGGGTGCTCCTCGTGGACTTCGACCCGCAGGGGGCGGCCACGGTTGGAGTGGGGCTCAATCCGAACGAGCTCGACATCACCATCTACAACCTGTTGCTAGACCGGGCGGTCGACGCCCCCATGGTGATCGCCAAGTCCCCGAAGGCAGGCGTCGACATCCTGCCGGCGAACATCGATTTGGCGGCAGCCGAGGTCGTCCTCGTTGGAGAGGTCGCGCGAGAACAGGCACTCGGGCGCGCCTTGAAGCCGGTCCAGGATGAGTACGACTTCATTCTCATCGACTGCCCGCCCTCGCTCGGGCTGCTGACGGTCAACGCGCTCACGGCGTCCCATTCGGTGATCATCCCAATGGAGTGCGAGTTCTTCGCGCTCCGCGGAATGGCACTCCTCGTCGACACGATCGAGAAGGTTCAGGAGCGGCTTAACCCTGAACTCAAGATTGAGGGTATCGTAGCCACGATGTACGACGGCCGCACATTGCACTCCCGGGAGGTTTTGGAGCGAGTCCGGGAGGCGTTCGGCAACCGGCTGTTCAAGACTGCCATCACCCGGACGATCCGCTTCGCCGAGGCGCCCGTCGCCGGCGAGTCGATCCTCACATACGCCGCGGCCTCATCCGGGGCCGCTCAGTACCGTGCCCTTGCCAAGGAGGTGCTTGGATTTGACCATCAAGAGAGCGAGCTTACCGCGAGCGGACGAGCTCTTCCGATCGACGACGCCGCCGCCCGGCTCGACTTCGGAGGAAGAAACGAGCCCTCAGGAGAGCCGGTCCGCGCCGGAGGCATATCCGGAGATGCCGTCGATCCAGGAGAGCCCTTCACAGGCCACTCAGGGCCCGCAGACGCTGGCAGAGCCCCGGATGGCGGGATCGATAACACCGTTGCCGAGCCAGCCGATACAGGCGAGTCCGATGGAAACTCAGCCACAGATCGATCAATCACCACGTCGATTGAGAGCGAAATCGACTCGTCGATCAGTCGATAAATCGCTACAGATACAAGTCCCCAGAGCGGGAAGCGGCCGGCAGACGCACGAGGAGAAGGTTACGTTCTACTGCACCCGCGAGGAGCTACTGGCGCTCGAGCGGGCACGGCTCGCGCTCCGCGAATACGGGACGAGCGTCGACCGCGGGCGTATCGTTCGCGAGGCACTATCGATCACGCTCGAAGATCTCGACCGATCAGGCGCCGATTCGCTGCTTCTCGAGCGGCTCATCGACCGTGATTAAGGATCTTTCCGGACACTCAACCTTTTCTTGAGACTTTGATTACCAGATATTGACATGACTACAATCTGGCGGCTGCTCGGTTTCGGAGGCGGGCTCTTTCTCGGGATGATCCTGCACGAGTACGTGCACGCCCGCGTCGCTCTGGCCATGGGGGATCGCAGCGGTAAAGCGTACGGGCGGGTGACCCCGAACCCGAAAGCGCACATCGACCCGGTCGGCACTGTCGTGATTCCGGCTCTGTTCCTGATCCCGATCCTCGTCGGCCACCCCATCACTGGGTTCATCTTCGGCTATGCCAAGCCCGTCCCCGTGAACTACGGCACGTGGCGTGGCCAAAAGCGCGCCCCGCTCATCGTGGCCGCGGCCGGTCCGGCCACGAACTTCGCGATCGCGTTGCTGGCGGGGCTGGCCCTCAAGGCCACGATCGGGAGCGGTGCTGCCATACCGGGCTACACGATCGCTCTCGCCGGTATCCTCACCGTGAACTGCTTCCTCGCGGTCATCAACGCGCTGCCGATCCCGCCGCTGGACGGGTCCCGGGCGCTCGGGCTGTTTCTCTCTCCGCAGGCTGCCCACAGGATGGAGGAACTCGGCCAGTACTTCCTGCTCTTCCTGGTTGCACTGTTCCTCTTCTTCAGCCGCGTCATCCCGGCTCTCGTCGACCCGGTCTGTCGCGCCGCATCGTTCGGCTCGCTCATCGGATGTCCCTTGTAAGCGCGGCCTTCGTTGGTTGCGGCAGGCAAGAGCATTAGACTGCGACGCAATGACGTATCAGGTGAAGATCGAGGTTTTCGAGGGGCCCTTCGATCTTCTGTTGCATCTCATCGCAAAGCGCGAGCTCGACATATACGAGGTGTCGCTCGCCGCGATCACGGAGGAGTACCTCGATCACCTGAAGCACATGAGCGAGCTCGACCTCGAGGTGGCAACCGAGTTCCTCGTTGTCGCCGCGACCCTCATCGAAATCAAGGCCGCGCGCCTCCTTCCCGGACCGCCGCGAGACGACGAGGATCTGCTCGCGCTGTCCGAGCGTGACGTGCTGATCGCTCGCTTGCTCGAATACCGCGCGTTCAAGGATGCGGCCGGGCGCTTCACGGAGATGATCGAGGCGAACGAAGGCTACGCGGGTCGCTCGGCCGGCCCCGGCGGCGATTTCGCTCACTTGATTCCCGACGTGCTGGCGAAAGTTTCGCCGCAGCGGCTTGCCGACCTTGCCGTGCGCGCGCTCACGCCGGTGGAAGAGCCGCGTATCGACCTGTCGCACATCACGCCGATCCGGGTCTCAGTGGGCGACGCCGCGAAAGCGATAGGCGAGATGCTGCGCGATCAAGGGCGTTCCACGTTTCGCATGCTGACCCAAGGAAAGGCGCACCGGCTGGAGATCATCGTTTCGTTTCTCGCACTGCTCGAGCTCGTGAAGCGCGGCTATGCGGACGTCGTGCAAGGAGACGGGTTCGGAGAGATCGAGGCAACGTGGATCGCGCCGGCGGGCACGTCGCTCGAAGGACTGGAGACGGAGGACGAGTGGTGAGCGAGCTGGCACGAATTCTCGAGGCGATATTGTTCGTCACCGAAGAGCCGATTCCGCTGACCGATCTCGCTCAGGTGACCGAAGAGCCGAAAACGCGCGTCGAGGAAACGCTGCGCTCCCTCGCCACAGAACTGGAAGATTCGGGCCGGGGCCTCGTTTTGCGCGAAGTCGGCGGCGGATGGCGCATGTATACGCATCCGGACGCCGCGCCGTACGTCGAGCGGTACGTCATGTCGGTGCAACAGCCACGTCTGACGCAAGCCGCGCTCGAGACTCTGGCAATCGTCGCGTACAAGCAGCCGGTCACGCGCCAACAAATCGCATCGATCCGCGGCGTCGATTCCGACGGCGTCATTCGCACGCTGCAGACGCGAGGGCTCGTGGAAGAGGTCGGGCAGGATCCCGGGCCCGGTCAGGCCGTGCTGTACGGCACCAGCACTCGGTTCCAAGAGCGACTCGGCCTTCGGACGCTCGACGATCTGCCGAAGATCGCGCATCTCCTGCCGGCCGAATCGGTCGCGAACGAGCTCGAGCCGTAGTGCCGCCGAGAAAACCTCAGCGCAGCGGCCGAAGTCGCACGACTGCAGCGAAATCCGCCGGAGCCCCGCGTGGCAGCGACGCGCCGGAGCGGCGCGACCCGCCGCCTGGACGCAGTGGTTCGTCCAAACGCGCGAGCGTCAAGGGGTCGGGTGCTGCAAGAGCACTCAAGGGATCGAGTAAGGCAGCAGCGGCCGGCACATCCCGCGGCACGGCAAAGAACCCGACGGCCAAGCGCTCGCGCGTAACCCCCGGCCGCAAGACGACGCCGGCGCCGCAACCACTCGCGCCTCGCCGCGAGCCTCCCGCGCCCACCCGACCTGCCTCCGGGGAAGGGGAGCGTTTGCAAAAGGTCATGGCCGCCGCGGGGATCGCATCCCGGCGCGCATCCGAAGACCTGATTGCCGCCGGACGCGTCTCAGTCGACGGACGGGTGATTACCGAGCTGGGAACACGCGTCGACAAGGCGACGGCGCGTATCGAGGTCGACGGGCGTCGCATTGCTGTGGATCCGGAACGCCGGTATCTCCTCATGAACAAGCCGGCAGCCGTGGTTACGACGGCGCGCGACGAGCTCGGTCGCAAAACTGTTCTCGACCTCCTCCCTCCCGGCCCGCGCGTCTATGCGGTCGGCCGGCTGGACGCCGACACCCAAGGGCTCCTCTTGCTGACAAATGACGGCGAGCTCGCCCACCGATTGGCGCATCCGCGATACGGCATCGATCGCGTGTACCTCGCCGAAGTTGCCGGCCGCCTCACCAAAGAAGCGGCCGACCGTTTGCGGGCCGGCGTTCGTCTCGACGACGGAACCGCCCGGGCGGTGTCGGTTCGGGTGACCGGCTCGGCGAAAGGACGGAGCCAAGTCGAGATCGTGATGCGCGAAGGGCGCAAGAGAGAGGTACGAAGGATGCTCGAAGCCGTCGGCAACCCGGTCACCGGCCTCGTCCGCACCTCGTTCGGGCCGATCCGACTCGGCGGGCTGCCGGTGGGACGAATCCGGGAGCTGTCCCCGGAAGAGGTCGGAGATTTGCAGCGCCTGGTCGGGCTCTGACGAAACTCTCGGTGAGGGACCCTGCGGCGGCTATCATCAGCACTCATGGCTGAGCGAATACGGGCGATCCGCGGCGCCACGACGCTGGACGAGGACACGAAAGACCAGGTAATCGACCGCACGGGTGATTTGCTCCAGGCCATTTTCGACCGAAATCGGATCGAGAAGGCGGACGTTGTCAGCATGATCTTTACAGCGACCGGAGATGTAAGGGCGGAGTTTCCGGCGGCGGCCGCGCGGCAGATCGGCCTCAGTCACGTCCCACTTCTGTGCGCGCGCGAGCTGGACGTCCAAGACGGCGTCCCCCTGTGCATTCGCGTGATGATCCATGTGTATCTCGATGTCGAGCCGGGTGAGATACGGCACGTCTATCTCGAACGAGCGAAACCGCTCCGGGCAGACCTTCCGCAATGAACGTCGCGATCATTGGGACCGGGCTGATCGGCGGATCGCTCGGGATGGCGCTCCGGGCCTTGCCGGAAGTACAGACGGTGACCGCATACGACCGGGATGCCGTGTCGGCTCGGCGGGCCGTCGAGCGTGGCGCCGCCGACCGAGTCGCCGGCTCTGCCGCCGAAGCATGCCGCGGCGCCGACGTTGTCTTCGTTGCCACTCCCGTTGGGGCGATCACGAGCGCCCTCGCCGAATGCGTCGACGCGGTTCAAGACCGGATCATACTGTCAGATGTTGGGAGCACTAAATCTCGAGTAGTACGTGAGGCCGATCGGCTGATCGCGTCGAAAAAGGGAATTTCGTTCATCGGTGGGCACCCGATGGCAGGCTCAGAGCACGAAGGCGTAGAGGCTGCACGCGCGGATCTGTTCGAGGGGGCTTGGTGGGTGCTCACGCCATCCGACACCGTGAATACGTCCGCTTACCAGACTCTCCACCGGATTCTGTCGGCGATCGGAGCCCGAGTGATGGCGTTGGAGGCGAGCCGCCACGACGAGCTGATGGCCGTCATCAGCCACTTGCCGCAGCTCACAGCGACGACGCTCATGAACTTGGCGGCGGAGAAAGGTCGCGAGCACGGCGGCCTGTTGGCGCTGGCCGCAGGGGGATTTCGTGACGTCACCCGCGTCGCGGCGAGTAACCCGGAACTGTGGGTCGAGATATGCATTGAGAATCGCGACGCGATTGCGGCCGAGCTGAAGGAGTTCGCAGAACGCCTCCTAAGTCTCCACCAATCCTTGAAGGATTCCGATACGGAGCGATTGCAGAAGGAACTGATCACTGCGCGTGATGCAAGACGCGCTCTCGGTAAGAAAGAGATCGCCGGCGACCTTTTCGACGTCGAGCTCGAGATTCCCGACCGCCCCGGTGTCCTGGCCGATGTGACTCGACTCGTGGGAGAGCAGGGCATCAACATCGAGGACATCGGCATCTCACATGCAGCGGAAGGGGGCCGTGGCAGCCTCCGTATCTGCATCGCCGGTGATGATGAATCGCAAAAGGTAGAAAGAGCTTTGTCGAAGCAAGGCTTTAGCGTTCAAAGGATTCGGCTATAAATGTCTTCATGTACTAGTCGACAAATCGATATCCTCACTCCGCGCCGGACACAGGTCCAGCAGTGTCATGAGGATTGGGAGATCGTTGACAAGAGGATTAGCGGCTCTATCTCTCAATATATTTATCGATTTATTGCTTCGGTGATAAATCATTCAAGGGCCCAATCCCTTTGATCATTCGTCCATCCAGCACGGCACGAGGAGAGCTTCGTGTTCCCGGTGACAAGGGGATCAGCCATCGGGCAATTCTAATCGGCGCCGGCGTCGAGGGGACGATCCACGCGGAAGGGCTTTCATTGGCCGGCGACGTCGCGCGCACCCTGTCATGCATGCGCCAACTCGGCCTCGGGGCCGAAATTCTTGCGACTAACTCTCCACCTGAAGTTGAGCTTGCCGTAAGTAAAGCGTTCGTCTCCTTGAAACTGGAAGGCTCGGCAGGTTGGGCGCGGCTGGCTCGAGCGGCCCAACTCGACTGTGGAAATTCTGGGACGACGATGCGGTTGCTCATGGGGATCCTTGCCGGAGGCGCGCAGCGCATCGTTCTGGCCGGGGATCCCTCGCTCAGCCGGCGCCCGATGGCGCGAGTCGCCAACCCGCTACGGGACATGGGTGCCGATGTCGGGCTCTCGGCCGGCGGGACGCCGCCCGTGCGCCTCGCCGGAGGCAACCTACGGGGGATCGACTACGAATCGCCCGTCGCCAGCGCCCAAGTGAAGAGTGCAGTCCTGCTCGCCGCCCTGCAGGCGGAGGGATCGACGAGCTACCGGGAACCATCGCCGTCGCGGGACCACACCGAGCGGATGCTGCGATCTTTCGGGGTTGACGTTGGACGGGACGTGCTTCGCGTGGAACCGACTCAGCTCTTTGGAGATAAGTCGATAAATATACCTGGGGATTTCTCGAGCGCATCGTACCTGCTCACGGCCGCCGCGATCGCTCCCGAAGGTGACGTCACGGTAGAAGGCGTGGGGGTCAACCCGACGCGGACCGCCTTTCTCGACGTCCTCCGGGCCTTCGGGGCTCGGGTAGACGTGTCGAAGCCCGTCGAGCAATCGGGCGAGCCGCGGGCCGACGTTCGGGTTCGCACCGGCCAACGGCGGCCGCCGGTCATCGAGCCGGACGCGATCGCAAGCTGCATCGACGAGCTTCCGTTGGTCGCGGTACTCGCGGCCGTAGCGGACGGTGAGACGGAGGTGCGCGGCGCTTCGGAGCTTCGCGTGAAGGAGTCGGACCGGATCGCGTCGATCGTCGCCGGGCTGTCGGGGATGGGCGCCGACATCCGGGCACTCGAGGACGGATTCGTCGTTCGCGGGCCCTCTCGTCTGCGAGGCGCCTCCGTCGACTCGGCAGGCGATCACCGCATCGCGATGGCGCTCGCCGTCGCGGCGCTCGCCGCAGAAGGCGAGACCTCGATTTCCGGGTGGGATTCGGTGTCCATCTCCTATCCCGGCTTCGAGCACGACCTCTCGCTCATCACCTCTGGGTGATCCGATCCCGGGCTGTTCGCGGGGCGGCGCAGCCGTTAATGTTGTGACCCCATGGCCCGGTCAACGGAAAGCCGCGCGCTCCGAGGTCGGCGTCCGGTGCATCTCGCGGCCCGTTCCGGCCGCCCAGGCGGCGAGGAGTCCAAACGCATGATCGTGGCGATCGACGGCCCGGCCGGGGCCGGCAAGAGCACCGTCGCTCGCGGTGTCGCCCGCGCGCTGGGGATCCGCCATCTCGACACCGGCGCTATGTACCGAGCGCTCACGTGGAAGGCAATGGCCGAGAAGGTCGAGCCTTCGGACGGCGCGGCACTCGCGGCGCTGGCGCGGCGCACCTCTTTTACTTTCGGACCGTCCGGCATCATCGTGGACGGCCGGCCGATGGAACGCGAGATCCGCAGCCGCCGTGTGGGCCATCTCGTCTCGATGGTGTCGGCCCACCCCGCGGTGCGACGGGAGCTCGTCCTCCGGCAGCGAGCAATCGTCGACAGTGAGGATGCCGTCATCGAGGGCCGGGACATCGGTACCGTCGTGTGTCCCGGCGCCGACGTAAAGGTCTTCCTGACCGCTTCGGCGGCGGAGCGCGCACGCCGCCGTCACCGCGAGCTTCTCCGCTCCGGCATGGTCATCACGTACCGAACGTTGAAGCGCGAGCTCGTCCGCCGCGACGCACTCGACGCAACGAGGCCGGTCTCACCGCTCGCCCCGGCGGAAGACGCGTACGTCATCGACTCCACGGCGCGATCGTCCGCCGAGGTGGTCGCCGAGATCATCGGTCTCGTTCGAGCTGCGCAACGTCGCTCGTGACGGAGGCGCGCTCGCGTCCCGTCGTCGCCGTCGTCGGACGAGCAAACGTGGGGAAGTCGACGCTCGTCAACCGGCTCGTCGGACGCCGGTTGGCCATAGAGCACGAAGCACCCGGCGTGACGCGCGACCGCCAGGGCTACGCGGTGGAGTGGAGTGGAAGCGCATTCACGCTTGTCGACACCGGTGGGTGGGAGCCGAAAGCCAAGGGCCTAACGGCGAAAGTCGTCGCGCAGGCGGCCGAGGCAGCACACACGGCGGACGTTATTGTTTTCGTCGGCGATGCAACCACGGGAATCACGGACGACGACATGGCCGTCGCGCGATCGTTGCGCCGAGCGGGGGTTTCGGTGATCGTTGCCGTCAACAAAGTGGATGGGCCCGCCATGGAATTGGAGGCAGCTCGATTCGAACGCCTCGGCTTGGGCGCCCCGTATCCGGTCAGCGCGCTGCACGGGCGCCGGTCGGGCGACCTCCTGGACCTGATCACGTCGACGCTGCGCGACGTGAATCCCGCGCCGCGCGAACCCGACGACGAATCCGCTCCGCGAATCGCGATCGTCGGACGTCCGAACGTTGGAAAGTCTTCGCTGTTCAACAAGCTGGTCGGCGACGAACGGACGATCGTTGATCCGACACCGGGGACCACGCGCGACGCGGTCGACGTCGTCGCGAAGGTCAACGGCACGTCGTACCGCTTCGTCGACACTGCGGGAATGCGCAAGAAGGCACGGCAGTCCGAGGGTCCGGAATACTACGGGCTCGTGCGAAGCTTGCGCGCGCTCGACGAAGCGGACGCCGCGATCGTGATGATCGACGCGTTCGAAGGACCGACCGAGCAGGATCAAAAGATCGCCGAACGGGTTTCTGAGTCCGGGCGTGCTGCGATCATTGCGCTCAACAAATGGGATCTGCTCGACGAGGAGTTGCGCGAGAACGTGGAGCGCGACGTCGCCGACCGATTGCGTTTCCTGTCGTGGGCTCCGCTCGTCAGAACGTCCGCCAAAACCGCGCGTGGCGTCTCGAAAATCATGCCTGCCGTCGATAAGGCCCTCGTGTCGTGGCGCACGCGAATACCGACGGCCGAATTGAACGCGTGGCTGCGCGACGCGCTGTCCGGCGTCCCCCTGCACAGGACGCGCGGTCCCGGCCCCGACGTAAAGGTGCGCTATGCAACACAAGCGCGAACGGCCCCTCCAGAAGTCGTTCTCTTCACGACTGCGCACATTTCCGAAGGAGCGCGGCGCGCTATCGAACGTCGTTTTCGCGAACGATTCGGCATGGAAGGCTCGCCGGTTCGAATCATCGTGCGCGCGCGTACCCCACGCAGCGCGCAACAACGTCACGCCGACAAAGCAAAATGAAGACGATCGGTTGTGACCACAGCAGGCGGCTGATAGCCTCGGTGTGCGAAACGGGACGTGGCGCAGTTTGGCTAGCGCACCAGGCTGGGGGTCTGGGGGTCGTGGGTTCAAGTCCCACCGTCCCGACAATGCTCGACAGGTTCCGTTGAACGACGACATGGCTGGCCGAAACCTCACGCCGTCTGCCGAAGTCGGGTCGCCGGAGCGTCCGTCCGACGCCGTTCTGACGGTTCCGAATCTCATCACGTTCTCCCGCCTTGCTCTCGTGCCTGTTTTCGTGTGGCTGGCGCTCGGCGCGGGCAACGTCGCTGCCGCATTTTGGCTCGGCTTTTTCATCGGGGCGTCCGACTTCGCCGACGGCCTCGCGGCGCGACGTTTACATCAAGTTTCGAAGCTCGGAGCAACGCTCGATCCACTCTTCGACCGTGTCGCGATCGCAGCTTGGGCCTGGGTATTGCTCGGTCTGCACCTCGTCCCCTGGCTGGTGATCGCAGTCGTGCTGTTGCGCGACATCGCACTTCTGGCGTCGAACCCCTTCTTGGCACGGCGAGGGGTCGAAAGGCCGCCGGTCTCGAAAATGGGGAAGTGGGGGAGCTTCGGCACCATGTATTCGTTCGGTGTCTTCTTGCTGAGCGCCGTCGTGACGGGAGACGCAACGCATTATTATCGCGCGCTTGCTTGGTGGACCTACTTTCCCGCCGCTTTCTTCTCCTATGTGGCCGCCGTGGGATATGCCGGTGCCGCGCTGAAACAACTGCGTGTTTCGCGGGCTTCTGGGTAAGATTTCGCCCGCCCATGATTCCCTCAGGCGTGGACGCCGGTAGAACCATAGGATCCCACCGATGAAAGCAGTGATCATGGCCGGCGGCGCAGGAACACGGCTGCGGCCGCTCACCTCGAACCAACCGAAGCCCATGGTTCCGCTGGCGAACCGCCCGTTGATGGAACACATCGTGTTGCTGTGCAAGCAGCACGGCTTCGAAGATCTCGTCGTCACGGTGCAGTTTCTTGCGAGCCTCGTGCGCCAGTACTTCGGAAACGGCGAAGACTTCGGTGTTCAGCTCACATACGCAACGGAAGAATCGCCGCTGGGCACGGCCGGCTCGGTGAAGAACGCGGAAAGCGCCCTCGGCGAGCCGTTCCTCGTCGTCTCCGGAGACGCACTGACCGACATCGACTTGGAAAGGGTCGCCGCGTTCCATACCGAGAAGAAGGCCCTCGTCACCGTCGTATTGTCGAGGCAGCCCAACCCGCTGGAATACGGGATCGTGATCGCGGACCGGACGGGGCGCATCGAGCGGTTCCTCGAAAAGCCCGGCTGGGGGCAAGTCTTCAGCGACACCGTGAACACCGGCATCTACGTCCTCGATCCGGAGATCTTCAGCCACATTCCGGAAGATCAGCCGTTTGATTTCTCGAGGGACCTGTTTCCAATCCTCATGGAAAAGGGCGCGCCGATGTTCGGTTACGTGGCCGACGGTTACTGGACGGACGTCGGGACGATCGACGCGTACATGCAGGCCCACCACGATGTGCTCGACGGAAAAGTGAAGATCGAGATACCCGGCTTCGAAATTGCCGATCGCGTGTGGGTTGGCGACGGAGCCATCATCGATCCGGATGCGCGCATCGAAGGCCCGGCGCTGCTCGGCGAGCACGCGAAGGTTGAAGCCGGAGCGCACTTGCGCGAGTACACGGTGCTCGGAAACAACGCGGTCGTAAAAGAGGGCGCATTTCTGCAGCGATCGGTCGTGCACGACAACGCGTACGTCGGCCCCGGCGCGAATCTCCGCGGTACGCTCATCGGCCGCAACGCCGACGTCAGACGCAATGCCCGCCTCGAGGAAGGCGTCGTCGTCGGAGACGAGGGATTCGTCGGAGTGGATGCCGTCCTTCAGCCCAATGTCAAGGTGTATCCGTTCAAGACCGTCGAAGCCGGCGCGGTCATCGCACGCAGCATTGTGTGGGAATCGCGCGGGGCGCGGACCCTTTTCGGCGCACAAGGCGTCGGCGGCCTGATCAACGTCGACATCACGCCAGATCTCGCAGTTCGGCTGGCTATGGCGTATGCGACGACACTCAAGCGCGGCTCGACGGTGGTCACCAGCCGCGACGCGTCTCGCGCTGCCCGAACGATCAAGCGTGCGTTCATTGCGGGACTCAACGGCGCCGGGGTGCACGTGCACGACTTAGAGGTGGCACCCGTTCCCGTGACGCGATATCACTTGCGGTCGGCGCGCGCGACGGGCGGCGTCACCGTGGCCACGGCGCCGGGTGATCCGCAATCAATTGAGCTTCGCTTCCTCGGACCCGACGGCACCGAGATCGACGAAAGCGTTCAGCGCTCGATCGAAAGAGTCTATTACCGAGAAGATTATCGCCGCGCCTTTCCCGACGAAATCGGCGAGCTGCGGTTCCCGCCCCGTGCACTGGAGTTCTATCAGGCCGGCCTCGTGTCGACCCTTGACCTCGCCCGCATTCACACCGCGCGCGTCAAGACGGTCGTCGATTGCGCATTCGGGGCGACGGCGATCGTCTTGCCGGGCATTCTGGGACGACTTGGTTCGGACGTCCTCACGGTGAATTCCTACTTGGACGAAACGCGGCCGACGCTTTCCGACGAGCAAACGAAGGCGCACGTCGATCAGCTCACGGCACTCGTCAAGGCATCGCGGGCTCGCTTGGGGATTTTCATGGATCCTCTTGGCGAACGCGTCTCGCTTGTGGATGAGACCGGCGATGCCATCCCGCAAGACGAGGCCCTCCTGCTCCTGACGTACCTGTCCTGCCGGGCGAACCCGGGTGGCACCGTCGTGGTCCCAATCTCAGCGACCTCGGCAGTCGAGCTAGTCGCGAATGAGTTCGATTCGCCGGTGCTGCGAACGAAGCTGTCGGCCGGATCGCTTATGGCGGCGACCTCCGAATCCGGTGCGATATTCGGAGGGACGGAGGACGGCGCGTACATCTTCGGCGCGTTCAGCCCGGCGTTCGACGCACTCAACACATTTTGTCGCGTCCTCGAGTTCCTCGCCGACGGCACCGACGGGTTGGCCAGTCTGCGCAGCAAGCTGCCGAGCGCACACGTGTTGCATCGCACCGTGCGCACGCCCTGGGAGAAGAAAGGCAGCGTCATGCGGCACGTTGCGACGACCGCACGAGGGGACCGGACGCAAGACACGGAAGGACTAAAGGTCTTCCACGGCGAAGATTGGGCGCTCGTGGTACCGGATCCGGAGGATCCGATTACGCACGTCTGGGCGGAGGGGAGATCGCTTGACGCGTCGGAGCGATGGGCCGCGCGGTACATCGGTCTGATAGAGCAGGCTATCGAATAAGCGTGAATGAGCTGACACCGCATTCCGGAGACGACGACGGCACCGCTTCGGACGACAAGCGCGGCCGTGCGGCACTCGCGATAGCTGCGGGCGTCATGGCCTTTCTCATGGCGACCGCTTGGACGCAGCACAGCAGCCAGGAAAAGACTGCGGCCGGACGCAGACAAGAGCTCGCCGAACTGGTCGCTGCACGCCAGCGTCGCGTCGCGCAGCTGGAACGGCAGCTCGACGACGCGAGGTCTCGACTGAATGCAACCGCGCGTGGCAGCGGTCGTAGCCGCCTGATCTCTCTCGAAGAGCAGCTGGACCGCATGGCCGCGCTCGCCGGGACCCGCGCCGTACGAGGCACCGGAATCGTCGTCGAGCTGTCCGACAGCGACCTCGGAAACAAACAGGATCCAGAATCGGCCGATTTTCAAATTCAAGACGTCGATGTGCAGCTCGTCGTCAACGCTCTCTGGTCGGCGGGAGCCGAGGCGCTGTCCGTCAACGGGCAACGAGTCGTCGGAACGAGCGCCATTCGATCGGCCGGAGGCGCGGTGCTCGTGAACTATCACGTACTCACGTCCCCGTACCGTGTCGTCGCAATCGGGGACGCCGGCCCTCTGCAGCGCCGTTTCGCGGAATCGACGATCGCGCGACGGTTTCGTGGGTGGGCCGAGGTGTACCACCTCGGCTTCTCGATCAAGAGGAGCGGGAGACTGTCGGTACCGGCTTTCGGGGGCGCGGTTCGCTTCCGTTACGCACAGCATACGAAGGAATAGGGGGTTTTCGTGGTCGTCGTATTCTCGCTTCTCGTCGGCGTCATGCTGGGTGTCTTCCTGCACCCGACCGTCCCACCGAGCGTCGCACCGTATCTGCCCATGGCGGTCATGGCGGCTCTCGACAGCGTCTTCGGCGGTTTGCGGGCGCGCCTCGATGGGACGTTTCAGGAACGGATCTTCGTCGTCTCGCTGCTGGCAAACTCAATCCTGGCTGCGACGCTTGTGTTCGCGGGGGACCGGCTCGGCGTGAACGATCTCTCCGTAGCCGTCGTCGTCGTCTTCGGCGTCCGCATCTTCGGCAACCTGGCGGCGATCCGCAGAAAGGTTTTCCACGCCTGATGCGGGAGGTCGCCCGGAACAGGCCGCAACGACCCGCGTCGCCCAGAGCGCTACGGCCGTCGCAGCTAGCACTTGCCCTCGTTTCGGCGTTACTGGGCTTTTTACTCGCGACACAATTTCAATCGCGCGAAGGCCTCAGCACCCGTCTCGCCGGCGAGCGCGAGGAAGATCTCGCGCAGATCTTGTCGAATCTGTCCACGAGCACCGATCAAATCCAAGACGAGATCATCGATCTTCGCGTCCGTCTTCAGGGCGCCAAGGGATCGGCGGAACAGGAGAAGGTCCTCCTCGACAACGCTCGCCAGCAATTCGATTCGTTGCGGATTCTTCTCGGGATGGTTCCGGTGAAAGGGGAGGGCATCGTCGCCACGATCGGTGATCCCTCGGGAACCGTCGGTCCGGAGATCCTCCTCGACGCCGTGGAGGAGCTGCGTGACGCCGGCGCCGAGGCAATCGACATCAACGGCCTGCGGGTGGTTGCCTCGTCGGCGTTCGGCGGCTCTCCCGGGTCACTTTCGGTCTCCGGGACCCCGATTGCCTCCCCGTACGTGATCACTGCGATCGGCAACGGGGAGACATTGGCCGAGGCCGTGAAGATTCCCGGGGGCGTCGTCGATACGATCAACGCCCGTCAAGCGGCAAGCATCATCATCGAGGAGCGCAAGGAGGTGAGGATCGCGTCTTTGCGTCCGGCTCCCCGCTTTACCTACGCTACCCCTACTTAATGCTCGACTCGGAGGAACGAATGTACCCCGACGACCTCAAGTACACGAAGGAACACGAATGGGCGCGTGTCGACGGCAATGCAGTCGTCGTCGGAATCACGTACTTCGCACAGGACGCGCTCGGAGACATCGTCTACGTGGACCTTCCGGGACCGGGCACAGATGTTTCCGCTCTTCAGCCCTTCGGGGAGGTCGAGTCGACGAAGTCCGTCTCGGACATCTACTCACCGGTCACCGGTCGAATCGTCGAACGCAATGCTGCGCTCGAAGATTCGCCTGAGCTCGTGAACCAAGATCCTTACGACGGGGGATGGATGGTACGGATCGAGCTCTCATCTGCGTCGGAGCTCGACGGGCTGCTCAGCGCATCCGAATACCAGAAATTCCTCGAGACCGAAGACGAGCCCAAGTAAAACCTGCTGGTCACCGGATGGTTCCGGGCGCTCACCCTGTGGTATATGTTTAGCTCTCGAGCGGGGTGAGGATGCGCAATGTACTGCACGAAGTGTGGCCACAAGAACCCTGACGGCGCGAAATTTTGTGCGTTCTGCGGATCGGTACTCTCCGCCGAGGATGTGACGCTCACGCTGGCGATGGATCCCGACACCGAGCTCGAGGAAGAGGTCGTCGATCCGCTCGAAGATCTCGAGCCCGGCCAGGCGGTACTCATCGTGAAGCGCGGACCGAACGCCGGAAGCAAGTTTTTGCTCGACAAGGACGTGACGACTGCAGGGCGGCATCCGGAAAGTGACATCTTCTTGAACGACGTCACCGTTTCGCGTCGCCACGTCAATGTGCATCGCGAAGGTGGGCGGTATCTGGTGAAGGACACAGGGAGCCTGAACGGCTCCTACTTGAACAGAGAGCGGGTGGAAGTGGCCGAGCTTGAGAACGGCGACGAGCTTCAAATCGGAAAGTTCAAGCTGATGTTCTTCGCGGCGCCCGAACGATGAGCAGCGACCCCGACATCCTGACCGGCGGCGGGCCGGCGCCCCAGACGCCTGCGGCGACCACCGGCGTCGCCGAAACCTCGCGTGCTCCTCGCGATGAGCCGGCTGCGCGGCTTCCGCGAGGCGGCAAGCCGTACATGAGCATCGGCGAGGTGCTCAACCTCTTGAAACCGGACTTCGACGACGTGACGATCTCCAAAATCCGGTTTCTCGAGAGCGAAGGATTGATCGATCCGGAGCGGACCGCTTCGGGATACCGGAAGTTCTACCAAGCGGACCTCGACCGCCTTCGCTTCATACTGAAGCTGCAGCGAGACTCGTACTTGCCGCTCAAGGTGATCCGTGAAAGGCTCGCCGAGTACGACGCCGGCATCCGGCCCACCGAGGGCGCCGTGGAATCGCCGGCGCGCGCGCCCGCTCCGCGGCCCGAGGTCGAGGTCGAGGAGGATCTCGGCGAGAGCGCGACGGCACTGCATTTGTCCGAAAGCGAGCTCGCCGGCGTGACCGGGCTGGAGCTTTCACAAATCCAATCGTTGAAGGAATTCGGCGTCCTGTGCACGCACGGGCCCTCCGGAGCGTCGTACTACGATCAGGACGACGTCATCGTGGGACGAATTGCCCGCGACTTCCTGTCGTTTGGAATCGAGCCCCGGCATTTGAAGATGTGGCGTCACTTCGCCGAGCGCGAAGCCGCGCTGTTCGAGCAGGCCGTGCTTCCGATGATGCGCCACCGAAGCCCGGATTCGCGCCGGCAAGCAACGACGACGCTCACCGATCTCACCCGGTTGTCGAAGAAATTGCGGCATGCGTTTCTCCGCCAGAGCCTGCGAGAGTATCTCGCAGGGGATGGTTCGTGAGTCCACCGGCCGACACGCTCCTTACCGCAGAAGCGATCTCTGAACGCATCGGCGTTCTCGCCGAACGCATCTCTGCTGATTACGGTGGCCGCTCTCCGATACTCATCGGTGTACTTCGCGGTTCTGTGATGTTTCTGGCCGACCTCGCGCGGCGCTTGCGCATTCCCGCACGGTTCGAGTTCATGGCGATCAGCTCGTACGCGGGAGGAGCACGGTCCGGCGTCGTTCGTATCTTGAAAGATCTCGACGCCTCGATTGCCGGCGAAGATGTGATCCTGGTCGAAGACATCATCGATACGGGCCTGACCGCAACCTATTTGACGGCGACACTCCGCGCGCGCGCGCCGGCGTCGCTCGAAATCTGCGCGCTCCTCGACAAATCGGCACGACGTATCGTCGAAGTGCCCATTCGTTATCGCGGTTTCGAGATTCCCGACGAGTTCGTCATCGGATACGGTCTCGACTACAACGGCCGCTACCGAAACCTTCGCCGAATCGTGGGAGCCGGGGATTTGAGCAAGCTCCGGAACGATCCCGGCGCGTTCGACGACCACTTCGACGATGCACCCAGCTCGCAAACGGGGAATGCTTCTGCATGACGCGAGTCCATTGAAGCCCCGCAGAACCGGGTGCTAGTCTGGCCCGCGACCGCTGGGAGGATCTCTTGATCGAGTTGCAACTGGTAGGCGTTCGGGTGGAGCTGCCGACGAATCAACCCATCGTGCTCCTTCGCGAGCGCGAGGGCGAGCGCTTCCTTCCGATCTGGATCGGCGCCGTCGAGGCGACGGCAATTGCTTTCGCGTTGCAAGGGATCGTTACGCAGCGCCCGATGACGCACGATCTCTTGAAGAACGTCCTCGAGGAAACCGGAATTCGCGTCGAGCGGATCTCTATCACCGAGCTCAAAGAGGGGACGTTCTACGCGGTGATCTCGCTCACCCAGAACGGCGCCGCGTTCGAGATTTCCAGCCGGCCCAGCGACGCCATCGCACTCGCGGTTCGTGCCGCGGTTCCGATCTTCGCCGCCGAGGAGGTCCTCACCGAGGCCAGCATCTTGATCAAGGACGACGAGGAGCAAGAGGTCGAGAAGTTTCGGGAATTCCTCGATCAAGTGAACCCCGAAGACTTCGGCTAAACCGCTCTGACCTGCGGGTTTCCTCGCGCTCACAACTCTCAATCGGTCGTTGAGAGTTCTCTTTTTCTCCAGAAGCCATTGACACTTTTGAACCTCGGCCGTACCGTGACACCGCCGTAATTACTCCGATGTGAGGGGTGGACATGGCTAGGCGGGGAGACGCGAACGACGAAACGCCGCGCGAGGGTTTTCGCGGCCCGACCGTGTGCCGAACCGTAGGCATCACGTACCGCCAGCTCGACTACTGGGCGCGCACCGGACTCGTCGAGCCGAGCATCAAGAGCGCCGAAGGATCCGGCAGCCAGCGCTTGTACAGCTTTGCCGACGTCGTGCACCTGAAAATCATCAAGAACCTTTTGAATGCCGGCATCTCGCTGCAACAGACGCGCAAGGCGATCGACTATCTGCGCACCGAGTTGAACCAACCGCTTGAAGACGTCACGCTGTTGTCGGACGGGACGACGATTTACGCCGCGCGCTCCAGGGACGAAGTCGTCGACCTTCTCGCGCAAGGCCAGGGAGTCTTCGGTATCGCCGTGGGCAAGGTGTACGAGGAGTTGCAGGGGCAGGTTGCAGAACTCAGAGTCGGCCAAGAACGAGGAACAGGCGACGCGCTTGCCAAAGCGCGCGGCGGCTGACCCAAAGCCGCAGCAGCGGCGCCGGGACGAGGTCCCGAGCGACCGCATCGAGTTCGCGCACGAATCAGAACGGGAATACGCACGGCTGCTCGACTTCTATCAGATCGAGTGGCAATACGAACCGCGCAGCTTCGACATCGATTGGGACGCGGACGGGAACGTCCTCAAGCAATTCACGCCGGATTTCTATTTACCGGCCTACGACTTGTATATAGAAGTCACGACGATGAACCAGAAGCTCGTCACGAAGAAGAATCGGAAGGTGCGCCGGCTGCGCGAGCTCTATCCCGGCGTGAAGATCAAGATTTTCTACCAGCGCGACTACGTGGCGTTGCTCAAGAAATACGGCCTCGAGGGCTCCGGCGACGCCATGGACGCGCCGCCGCCCGACGCGAAATCGCCTCCGCCCGGCATGATAGATTGACCGAGCCTTCCCCCCTTGTTTTTCCCGCTTTCGGGAGGTCTTCGTAGTGGAGTTCGTTCCGCACACCGACGCCGACGACGCGGCGATGCTCTCAGTGCTCGGCGCGCGCTCGATCAACGATCTCTTCGACCAAATTCCGACGGCGATCCGGTACGAAGGCTCGCTGGAGGTTCCGTCGGGCCTTTCGGAGCCGGAGGTCCTTCGTGATCTCGCGGCCCTTGCGTCGCGCAACCGGTCGGCCGACGATCTCACGTGTTTCCTGGGAGCCGGCGCGTACGACCATCACGTTCCCTCGATGGTGTGGGCTCTTCTCAGCCGCGGCGAGTTTGCGACGTCGTACACGCCGTACCAGCCGGAATTATCACAAGGCGTGCTTCAAGCATTGTTCGAATATCAAACCATGGTCACCGAAGTCACCGGGCTCGACATCTCCAATGCGTCCTTGTACGACGGGGGAAGCGCCGTCCCAGAAGCAGTCACGATGGCGCTGGCAGCAACGAAGCGACGCGTGGCCGTCCTCGCGGGAACAGTCCACCCCCACTACGCCCAGCTCATGCGAACGTACGCGCGCGGACCCGGCATCGAAGTCCGCACGACCGAGTGGGGGAGTGACGGCCGCGTCGATCCGTCGTCGCTCACGACCGCACTCGATGGCGCCGGTGCGCTCGTCGTGCAACACCCGAATTTTCTCGGCGTGCTCGAAGACGTGCCCGAGCTGGCGGACGCGACGCATGCGGCCGGCGCCAAGCTCATCGTGCATTTCGATTTGACGTCGGCAGGCATTCTCGAGGCGCCGGGTGCGCTCGGCGCCGACATCGTCGTGGCCGAAGGCCAGTCGCTCGGCAACCACCTCAATTTCGGCGGGCCCTACGTCGGTGTGATTGCATGCCGTCGCGAGGACGTGCGTCGTCTTCCGGGACGGCTCGTCGGCGAAACCGTCGATCGCGACGGTCGCCGCGCGTTCGTTCTGACGCTGCAAGCACGCGAGCAACACATTCGCCGCGAGAAAGCCACCTCGAACATTTGCACGAACCAAACGTTGAATGCGCTCGCTACCGCGGTGACTCTCGCGTGGCTCGGCCCGCAGGGATTGCGCGAGCTGGGGGAGACGTGCCTCGCGAAAGCGCACTACGCGCGCGAACGTCTCCTCGAGATCCCCGGCACGTCCGCAGCCGTGGACGGGCCGTTCTTCAAAGAATTCGCCGTGCGTCTTCCGGCCGACCCCGTTCGGATCGGAGAGCGCGCAGCCGCGGATGGTTTCCTCGCAGGGCTGCCGGTGCGCACGTTGATGCCGGACGCCGGTTTGGACGACGTCCTGCTCGTCGCGGTCACAGAAAAGCGCTCGGCCGCTGAAATCGACGCGTTCGCTCATTCGATTGCGCGCGCGTGCAAGGAGGAATCGTGAAGCGGGCACAGCCCCACGCGGCGCTCGGCGCCGAAGACGAACCGCTCGTTTTTGAGCGGTCGCGCCCCGGCCGCAGAGCAGGTCGCATGCCGGTACTCGACGTGCCGCCCGCACCGGCGGACGCGATTCCCGAAGGGCTGCGCCGAGTGACGGCGCCCCGGCTGCCGGAAGTCGCCGAGCGGGATCTCGTCACGCACTACACACGGTTGTCGCACCGCAACTTCGGGATCGATCTCGGGTTTTATCCGCTTGGGTCGTGCTCGATGAAGTACAACCCGAAGCTGGCAGAAGACGCAGCTGCCCTGCCGGGGTTCCGTCGCTTGCATCCGCTGCAGCCGGAATCGCAAACGCAAGGCGTCCTGCAAATGCTCGTCGAGCTCGAGCAAACGCTGTGCGCGCTGACGGGGATGGATGCCGTGACGTTCCAGCCGGCGGCCGGAGCGCACGGCGAGCTGACCGGCTTGCTCATCATGCGCGCACATCACGAGTCGCGGGGTGACGCGCGGCGGCGCGTGATCATTCCCGATTCGGCCCACGGGACGAATCCGGCGTCGGTGACGTTCGCCGGCTATGAGGTCGCAACGGTTCCGTCGACGACCAGCGGCGAAGTTGACGTGGACGCGCTGCGCGGGATGGTTTCCGACGACGTTGCCGGGCTGATGATCACAAACCCAAACACCGTGGGGCTCTTTGAGACGCGCATTACCGAAATCGCTTCGATCATTCACGACGCCGGAGGGCTGCTCTATTACGACGGCGCGAACTTGAATGCGATTCTCGGTCACTGCCGCCCCGGCGACATGGGATTCGACATCGTGCACATGAACTTGCACAAGACGTTCGCAACGCCGCACGGAGGGGGAGGCCCGGGCGCCGGCCCCCTTGCAGTCTCGTCGCGACTTGCCTCGTTCTTGCCGGCACCGCGGCCGGTACGTCGCGACGATGGCTCATACGGGCTCGACCTCGGCGACGGCAATTCGATCGGGCGGGTGCATTCCTTCTTGGGCAACGTCGGCATTCTCGTGCGCGCATCGTCGTACGCGCGCGCACTCGGGCGCGAAGGGTTGAAGAGCGTGTCCGAACACGCCGTGTTGAACGCGAACTATCTCTCGCACCGCCTGCGCGGTGCGTATGACCTTGCGTATCCCGGCAGGCCGATGCACGAGTTCGTGCTCACGGCACGTAAGCAGAAGGCACGGGGAGCGCGAGCGATGGACGTCGCGAAGCGCGTTATCGACTACGGCTTCCACCCGCCGACCGTGTACTTCCCCTTGATCGTCGATGAGGCGATGATGTGCGAGCCGACCGAAACGGAGTCCGTCGAAACGCTCGATGCCTTCGCCGACGCGATGCTGGCGATAGACGCCGAGATAGATTCCGACCCCGATCTGCTGCACGACGCCCCGCAGACGGCGCCGATCCGACGGCCCGACGAGGCCAGGGCCGCGCGGGATCTGCGTGCCCGGTGGTACCCCCCCAACGACCACACGCCGCACCCGAGCGCATCATCTCTGGCCGGACCCGAGGACAAGCCCTCGATCTAGAAGCACGAATCGGGACGAAAAAGAGGAAGAGCACCCGACGAGTAGAACCTTTGAGGCGTCGCGGGCTACAGGGGCCGGCGTGGAAGCGGGGGATTTCACATGAAACGTCGTCTCGTTGTCGCCGTCCTCGTCATGGGCGTCATGGGTGCCGTCATGGGCACCGCCCACGCCGCTCCCACGAACGACAATTTCGCCGACGCCAAAGTCATTGCGTCGCTACCGTTCAGCGACACCGTGGACATACGAAACGCGACCACCGAGAACGACGAAACGACCGCGAGCTGCGGATACAACGAGCAGCACACCGTGTGGTACTCGTTCACATCCGCCGATGACGTCAACGTGACGCTCGACGGCGGCCAAAGCAATTTCGACAGCATTATTGCGGTCTACACCGGAACAGACCCCACCGCTCTGGATGAAGTTGGCTGTACGGAGAGCTGGTGGTCCGGCCCGCTGTCGTTTACCGCCCAAGCGGGAACGACGTATTCCATCGAGGGTGCGGGGTGGGGCGCCGACGCAGGCAAGCTGGTCCTGAGCGCGACCGAAGGCGGGAGTGGTGGCGGCGGCGGCGAGCCGTACGCGGCGTCGCAGCGTTACAACACGGCGAACGGGCTCCTCATTTTCGGCACAGTCGACAGCGCCGATCCCACTACATGCGACACAACCGCTGAGGAGAACGGCGGCGGGGCTTGCTTCGACATCCCGCAATCCCTCGGAACCATGACGATTACAGTGAATGACGCGAGCACCACGCCCGTGGGCGGTTCGTATTCGTTCTTTGACGAGTTAGGGCGCCTCAACAGCGGCAAACTCTGCGGCGTGGCAACGGAGGTCTACGTGCCGCGAGAGGCGAACCGCCTTCACGTTTGGGTGGGCCCTATCAGTGACGTCACCGCGGAAATCAACTTTGGCGGCGGGTGCGAGCCACCGGCGCTCGCGACATCGGGCACCATAGACATCGCCTTCACGCCGGCCTGATTCTCAATCGCGGGCTTTTGTCTCGCGACGCCATGGAGGATGGCGCCGCACCGCGCCGAACCTGTCTGCCATGGCTCGACGGGCGATTGTTCTTTCCCTGCTTCTCGCGCTGTGCGCAGTTTTGAGCGGCCCGGCCGCTCGAGCAACAGTCACCACGCTGAGTGGCTACGGTTTCGCGTTCTCGACGATCCGCGGCCAGGATGACCTCCTCCAGGTGGACTTCGGATGCGGCGCGGTTTGCCCACCAGGTGCCGCAGCTGCGGGCGACGGGACCGCGGCAGGCCACGCCGCAATCACGTTTACGCCGTATCAAGATCCGAGCGGACCCTCCCTCTCCGTCGACGTCACCATCACCGGCATGAAGGTGGAGGGCACGACGTACCCCCGGCTCGTGACCGCAAGGGGAGTGGGCTCCGACCGACAGTGCTGGGGCATCAGCATCCTCCTCGATACCGCGACCGACGCGTACCTCGGTGTGGCCCAGGCGCCGCTTACGACGGTAACCGGGCCCAACGGCTCGTGCGCCCAGATCCAACGCGCCCCAGCCGTTGCGGATTTCACCCTGACGACGCTCTAACAGGGATTCCTAGCCGCCGCTTGCCGACAGGGCCGCGTCCTTCCAGGCTAATTGACATAATGTATCTTATGGGCGTTGCCAGAAAGCCGAGGCCGGCAGCAGGCGATGGGTACGAATGCGGCGAATCATCCCCTCCGACGGCGACCGGCCGCGAACTCTGGGGGGCGCGCACATGGGCAACTACCGTCGTTTACTGGGCCTGGCCTTCGTTGTTTGCCTGTTCGTTCCTCAGACCGGTCACGCGGCGCGCACCAAGCTACGGTATTCGGCCGCCCACGCCGACAAGCGATGCCAGGAGGGCCCGGGCTCGGCGTGTCCCACCCAAGCCGTCGCCGCCCGCACCGGAGCATTCACACTGGACACATCCATCGTCTCGCCGGCCGGCGGGCTGCTTCCGGGTTCCGGGCGCACCGACGGCTATACCTCCGTAGACGGAACCTACGTATTGAAGCGTGCCGTAAAGACGCTGCCGATCACAGCCACGATCCACATCGACTCCGCCTCGGTGACCCACAGCGGACTGGTTTACGCACAGAATCCCCAAGACATTCCGCGTGCAGGCGCCGACGTGACCGCAGCGCTTTTCATCATCAGCTTCCGATGCTCGCGCGGTTCCTGTGAGCCACAAGCAATCGCGGCGGAGTTTCGCCCTCTCGCCGACCTCGGTTGGGGCACGCAGTCGATGAGCCGGAATACGATCACCATGAAAACGGTTCTCGGCGGAAATTCTTTCAACTCCCATACGTTTGGCCCCGGCGGCTTGCGCCCCGGAACGATATTCATCCATGTCGAGCTCTTTGCCTCGGCCGCAATGGGCGCGACAAACCGCAACGCGCTCGAATCGCAGGTCTGGGGT
>JAIVGO010000148.1 GCA_020201525.1 Actinomycetota bacterium
CGAGAGGCCTATCCGGGAGGAATCTTTTTCGTGGCGCTGGGTGCGGTACAGGACGCCCGCGCCGTTTTGCCGGCGATCGCGCATGCGGCCGGCGTGAATCCGGCATCGGCGAATCCCGTCGCTGCGATAGCGGAGCGACTCTCGGCCGGACCCGCGATCGCCGTCCTCGACACGTTCGAACATCTTCTCGAAGCTGCATCCGATGTTGGCGTTTTGCTCGACGAATGTCCGTTCCTCGGCGTCCTCGTCACGAGCAGGGAGGCGCTTCGCTTACGCGGCGAGCACGAGATTGCGGTCCCGCCGCTCGAAATCGCGACAGACGGCTCCAGCGGCAGCGTGCAGGCATCCCCAGCAACGGCCCTCTTCCTGGAGCGCGTTCGTGCGGTGCGATCAGACTTCTTTCTCGACGACGACTCCGCACGCATCGTGTCGGAGATATGCCGGCGGCTCAGTGGACTGCCGCTTGCGATCGAGCTCGCGGCTGCGCGCGTAAAGCATTTACCGCTTCCGGCGCTACGCGATCAACTGGATCACCGGCTGCAGGTGCTCACCGGCGGACCGCGAGATTTGCCGCCGCGTCAGCAGACGATGCGAGACACGATTCGGTGGAGCTATGAGCTGCTCGGCGATACGGAGAGAGAGCTCTTCGGCAGCCTTTCGGTCTTCGCCGGCGGGTGGTCGCTGGAAAGCGCGGAGTTTGTCTGTGCTTCGGCCGACGCACTCGGCGGCATCAGCGCCCTCGTCGACAAGAGCCTCGTTTTCATGATTCAGGACGGCGCGCCCCGGTACGATATGTTCGACGTGATCCGGGAATACGCGGCGGAAGTCGTGCTCGACGAAGGTCTCGTGCGGTCGCGACACGCCGAATACTTCGCGCGGCTCGCCGAGCGCGCCGAACCGGAGCTTTCCGGTCCCGATCAGGCATCTTGGTACCGAACAGTTTCGGCGGAGCGCGAAAATATCCGAGCCGCAATTCAGTGGGCGATTACCGAGCGGCGCGCTGAAATCGCCTTACGCCTGGCCGGATCGGTATGGCAGTTCTGGCGTGCGCAGGGGTTCTTCAACGAAGGACGCGGCTGGCTCGAAACCGCGTTGTCGCTCGAGTACACGGGTGATGACGCGCGACGCGCCAAGGCTCTATGGGGCGCCGGATGGCTTGCGTTTCAACAGCAAGACTACGGGCCGGCCGAAGCATTCGGCGCAGAATTCAAGATGCTGGCCGCCCGGATGGGCGATCCGGTGACTATGCGCAACGCCCTCACAATCGAGGCAATGGTTGCGTTGGGGCGAGGACGTGTTCACGACGCACTTCCATTGCTCCAAGAGGGCCTCGACCTGTGCCGACCCCTCGGCCCGAGCTGGCATCTGGGCACGTCGTTCCTCAATCTTGGCATGACCGTGCTGCACGCAGGCGATCCATCGGGCGCGCAGCCGCTCCTCGACCAAGCGCGCACAACCTATCTCGCAATCGGCGACGAGCACTTTGCAACGCGCTCGATCATCTATTCCGCCTACGCCGCGCTCTTGCTGGGGAAGAACGATCACGCACGGCCACTCTTTTCCCAGTGTCTCGAGACATTCGCGCGGCTCGGTGACAAAGGTGGGATTGCCGAAGCGCTCGAGGGCTTGGCGGCGTCGTCTGCCGCGGCCGGCGATGCCGAGCGCGCCGCATTCTTCGCCGGGGCGGCGTTCGGGGTTCGGGAAGCCATCTCCCAACCAGCGCTGCCCATCGAGCAGAAGATTCTTGAGGATATCCTCGCCCGTGTCCGCACCGATGAACGCGCGTGGAAGACTGCCTGGTCGGAGGGCGCGACCGCATACGCCGGTGACGTGATCCGAATCGCTCTCGCCGAGCCGTAACGCGAGCCTGCTGCAGGAGTTAAACGTCGTCGCGAGCGTCGTTTCGGACCTAGGATCGCGCCGTGCGATCCCCGGTGAGCGCAGCCGTCAGACCCAGACCGACGTACATGATGCCGCTGCCGTACCGTCGTGCGCGGCCAAACGCAAGACTTCTACGCAGTCGCGCCGCGGCCCACGACGAAAAAAACGCATACGCACCGTCGCTCACGATGCCGAGCGCGACGAACAACGCTCCGAGAAGAAGAATCTGTGATCGAACGGCACCGCGGGCAGGGTCGACGAACTGCGGAAGAAAGGCGAAGAAAAACAACGCCGTCTTTGGGTTGAGAACGTTCACGATGACGCCTTGACGGAACACTCGCCTGAGGTCGCGCACCGGACGCCCCTCCTCTTCGGCCACGCCGTCATCGGCCTTGATGAGCCTGCGGAAGCCGAGCAGGATCAAGTAGGCCGCACCTGCAAGCTTCACAACGTTGAAGGCAAGGGCCGACTGAACGAGCAACGCCGAAAGGCCCAGCGCGGCCGCGGTGATGTGAACCAAGGTTCCGACGTGAATACCCAGCACTGAGACGAACGCGGCCGTTCGACCCTGGTCGATACCGCGCGTGACGATGTACATGACTGCCGGGCCGGGGATGACGAGCAACCCAACGGCGGCGGCGGAAAAAAGCGCGAGCGTGGATACGTCCGGCATGGATGCTCCCGTTCTCGACGCCATGAGGGTACCCGACGCGGCCGGCAGCTTCTCGGCTTTTTTACCCGCCGGATCGGTAAACTGTCCGGCATGACCAATGTCGCTCGGCGCATCACGGATCTGCAAAGGAACCTCACGAAACTCCTTGATTTCCTCAACAACTCTGAACATTCGCGGCGCATGGGTGATCCGGCGATTTGCGACTTTGTTTTCGGAAATCCACACGAGATGCCATTGCCCGGCCTCGTCGAAGCGATTCAGCGGCACGCCGTGCCGGAAAACAAAGATTGGTTCGCGTATTCGTTCAACGAGCCGAAGGCAACGCACCCAATCGCCGAATCGCTCGCGTCGCGCACCGGTCTCGCGTTTGTCCCTGAGGACATTTTCCCGACACCGGGGACCTTCGGCGCGCTCGCCGTATCGATGCGCGCGATCGTCGATCCCGGCGACGAGGTAATATTTCTTTCTCCGCCCTGGTTTTTTTACGAGTCGATGATCTCAATCCTCGGCGCGCGTCCGGTCCGCGTCACGCTTCGCTCGCCACAGTTCGACCTGGTCGCCGAGGACGTTCGGGCAGCAATCACACCGAAAACTCGTGCGATCATCGTGAACTCACCGCACAATCCGACCGGCCGGATCTATCCAAAGAAACAACTCGACGAGCTGGCCGCCGTCTTGAAGGCTGCATCGCACGCGAACGGTCGCAAGATCTTCCTGCTGTCCGATGAGTCGTACAACCGCATCCTGTTCGACGGACGTTCGTTCGTGGGCCCGGCGGCAAGCTATCCCGACACGTTGACTCTGTACACGTACGGCAAGCAGCTGCTCGCACCGGGAGAGCGCATCGGATACATCGCGCTTTCGCCGTCGATCGGAGACCGGGACGACTTGCGCGAGGCTCTTTTCTTCTCCCAAGTGGTCGGCGGATGGCAGATCCCATCCGTGACGCTGCAACGCGCCGTGAGCGACCTGGAAGCTCTTTCGATCGACATCGGAGCGCTGCAGCAACGGCGGGACCGCATGGCGGAAGCGCTAACGGCGATCGGATACGAGGTCACGCTGCCCGAAGCGACGTTCTACATGATGGTCCGTTCGCCGATTCCGGATGACCGCGCCTTCACCGACACGCTCACCGAGCATGATGTCTTCGTCGGTCCCGGCGAGATCTTCGAGATGCCGGGCTACTTTCGGATCTCGCTCACAGCGAACGATGACATGATCACCCGCTCTTTGCCGGGTTTCGAAGCCGCGTTCAAGCAAGCGAGAGGTTAGCGGCCGACCGCCCCGTCGACGAGCTCGCGGGTAATGTCGAGATGTCCGGCGTGGCGAGCGGTCTCCTCGATCATGTGCACCATGATCCAGCGAAGCGTCGGCTGAACGCGATCGTGAGCCGCGCGCTGCTCCAGTGAAGCCGCTGCACCTTCGATCATCGTAGAACGATCGATTTGCGCGCGGTATTTCGCAATCACGTCGTCTGTCGTCAGGTCCTCGCCGACGTCATATTCGAGATCGTCGTCGTAGGTTTCGATCGCCGGCTCGCTGCCCGTAAAGCACAAGTGAAACCACCAATGTTCAACGTGTGCCAAGTGGTTGAGCACACCGATCAGCGACGTTTTCGACGGTCCTTGGCGCGATCGGGCTTGTTCTTCCGTTACACCCCGCACCTTGCGAATGCATGCCTCGCGATTGAAATCGAGCCACGCGCGCAGCTGTGTGCGCTCGTCACCTTCATAGGGCGGATATTCGACGTCGTCCACTACAACCTCCCGAAAGCCGGGAGGCTATCAGAGCGGCAGAGGAGGAGGCAGGGGTTTTTCGTACGCGACGCGCACGCGATGGGTCGCGCGACTGAGCGCAACGTACAGTGCGCGCAGTCCCTGGGGCGATTCGTCGACGATGAGTGCCGGCTCGACGACCACCACCTCGTCGAACTCCAGGCCTTTGGCATCCTCGACCGGGAGAACGGAGACGGCTTCTCCTATGTCTTCCGTCGCGGCGGCTGCATCGGACATGGGCACGAGCAGCGACGGCGGCACAACGATAGCCATCGTCCCGCGACCGCTCGCCCGGTGCTCACCCGTCATGATCGCGACGATGTCACGCAGCGGTCCTTCCACGTACGACACCGGCTCTCCTCCGGCGCGCACGGATTCGGGTGGAATCAGCTCGGGCGCCGCCGCCGCAAGAATCGCGGAAGCCACGTCCATGATTGCTCCCGGTGTCCGGTAGTTGATCGTCAGCTCTTCGGTTCGCGCGCCGCGGCCGGCCGGCAAATGGGCGAGGATGTCGTCCCACGTCGTCGGTGGAACCGCGCCGATCGACTGCGCGAGGTCGCCCACGATCGTCATCGACCCCGAGCGAGCGCGTCGCCCGAGCATCCGCAAGGCCATCGGCGTCAAGTCTTGAACTTCGTCGGCGACGACGTGACCGAACGTTTCTATATCATCCTGTTCGCCTTCGTCGGCCGGACGGCGGTCTCGCTGCGGAGCACCCAGCAGCGTGAACGCTTCGTCGAGCAACGGGATGTCTGCGGCCGTCCATGCCGTTCCGTTGTCGCGGTACAGCGGATCCGCTTCGGCGTCGCTCAACGACCCGCGCGCCGCCGATCGCAGCCTTTCCCGGGAGGACAAGAGCTCCGCGAGCAGCTTCTTCGGGGTCAGCAAAGGCCATATCGCGTCGGCAATGGGATTGAGCGCCGGTTCGGCCCGAATGATTCTCTCCCCCGTCCGCCGTGGCACCAGCGCGAACTTCGACCCAAGCTTTGCGACAACGGTTCGAACGTACTCGTCGTAGATGGCCGATGCGAGAGTACGGCGAAGCATCGCGTGCCGGGCATTGTGTGTACCGCGACGGTTGCGGATCTTCGAGACGGCGCGCATTACCTCGCGAGCGCCGATCGTCAGGTCATAGCCCTCGAACTCGAAGGTTGCCTCGCGATTGCCGCGTCCTTGGCGGTCGCGCACCGCTCGTGAAAGAAACTGGGTCATCCGCGCGTCGCCTTTCACGCGAGCCGCATCCAAGCCCTCGTGCCGGGCGTTGCGAACGCCTTCGACGAGATCTTCCAGCATGACGAGCGCAGCCCCGGACTCCCCGAGCGCCGGCAGCACACGCTCGATGTACCGCAAGAAAAGCCGGTTCGGGCCCACGACCAAAATCCCTTGCCGTCCGAGCTTCCGGCGATGGGTGAACAAGAGATAGGCGGCGCGGTGCAAGCCGACAGCGGTCTTTCCCGTGCCGGGGCCTCCTTGCACGGCAAGAACTCCCTCCAAGGGGGCGCGAATGATGCGGTCCTGCTCCGAGCGAATCGTGGCGGCAATGTCGCGCATCGTTCCGGTGCGCGGGCGCTCGAGCGCAGCGAGGAGGGCGCCGGTGCCCGTCAGCCCGAGCTCGGTGTCCGCACCGAAGTGCTCGTCTTCGATCCCGAGCAGCCTGCGACCCTCACACAAGAAATGGCGCCGCATGGCGAGCCCCAAGGGCTCGGCGCCGGTCGCGCGATAAAAGGGCTCTGCTGCCGGGACACGCCAGTCGATGACCATCGCTTCGTGCTGTTCACCGAAAACGTTGCGCCGCCCGATGTAATACCGCTCATCGCTCGTCGCATCGGTCCGCCCGAAAATGATCGACTCGTCGCCGATGTCGAGCGATTGTGCGCGCAGCAAAGCAACGCGAACTGAGACGTCGCGGTCGTATTGCTGACCGGGCATCGTCGTCGATTCTCGCGCGTGCTGGGCCGCGCGCTGCTTCGCCTTCTCGCGCGTTTCGTCGAGCCGCCTGTACGCGGCGTCGATGTACCGCTGTTCGGCCTCCTGTTCCGGATGCTTTTCGCCCAACGTGGTCCCTTTTCACGGTAGATTGCCCGCGTTATTCGTGCGCGAGCAAAACCAGCAGTCTACGGGAGATCGTCCATGCGTACCTTCGTCCAATTGCGAGAAGTGACCGTCCCCGACCTCGGCACCCTCTATGAACAGCAGGCCGAGACCGAAGCGAACGACATGGCCGCATTTCCGGCGCGAGACGAGGACGCCTTCGCTGCGCACTGGCGAACGATCATGGCAGATCCGGCGAACATCCTTCGCACGATCATCGTCGGCGATGAAATCGCGGGCAACATCGTGAGTTGGGACAACGAGGGCAAGCGCGAAGTCGGCTATTGGATCGGCAAAGCGTATTGGGGCCGTGGCATCGCGACGGCGGCGCTCGCGCAAATCCTCGACACCGTAAAGACGCGGCCGCTGTACGCGCACGTCGCGAACCACAACGCCGGTTCGATCCGCGTGCTCGAAAAATGCGGATTCGCGTTCGCCGGCACCGACGTCGGTGCGCCGTACCGCAGCAACCAGCCGGTGCACGAGCTCGTTTTCGAGCTGCGCTGACGCTACGAGATCGTCACGCCGGACACGGTCCCGCTCGCGTCGAACGACACGACACCTGTGCGCGCACCCGTCAGGCAGTAGTGATACTCGGCCCCTTGGCGCGATGACGGCTGGCCGACGATTTCGAGCACCTGATTCCACGGCATGCCGGGCGTTACGCCGGCCAGGACCTGATCTTGCACGTCGTCGACGTCTTCCCGGCATCCATCGGGCGCGATTCCCACGGCGCGCTCCCACATCTGCAAAAACGCTTCCGCCCCGCGCCCCATGTCGGTGAGGATCTGGCTCCCGGCGATCTTCCCGAGGTCTGCGATCCAATCGGGATACAGACCGTAATGCGATACGCCGTCGGTGTTGATGTCGTAGGTCCGCATGCCGCTCACTTGGTTGGAAATCGTCACGCCGCCCAGACCGGTAATGGGATACGTGACGCGGTTTCCCAGCGCGGGATTGCGTGGCGATCCTTGCTTGCTGAATCCGTTGACGTCCGATCCGTAGCCCATACCGAAGTAGAAACGGGAATCGGCTTGGGCGCGACGCTTTACCCACGCGTCGGCGAACCCCGACGAGCTGCCGGCGTGGGGCGTCACGACGCCGCCCATCTGATAGACGCGCGGATAAATCGTTTCGTCGGCCCAGCTGTGCGAGGAGACGATGCCCGAATACGGAAGGCCGTACGGCCGTTCCGGATCACTCTGCAGAATATTGAGCGCCTCATGTCGCGCGTACGCGCTCATGTGATCGGGATCGAAGATCATGCCGCGCTTCATGAGACCTCGAACTGCATACGCGCCGAGATCGGTCAGACCCATCGCATTGCAGTGCGGGCCTTCCGGATAGACCGGCGCGGCGCCCGACGTGCCGGACACTTCGAGCACGCCTCCGAAGATCGAGTCGCGGCCGGTGAGCTGATCGGGGGCACCTTGGTCATGCGCGTTGTACTGCGCATGGTCTTCACCTTTCGCGGGGTCGCTGCACGTGCCCATCTTCCAAAACTCACCCGTTTCGCTGCGGTTGCCCGTGTTCACGACGACACCGGTCGACCCGTCGTCGCCTGTGACACCGGTGAGCGCATTGTCGAACTTGTTCGCGAGCTCCATTTGGCTGACCCCGAGCGCCTTCAACGCGTCGAGCTGCTGATCGATCATCGTCTCATTGCACAGCGGCTGTCCGTGGAGGATGCCGCAGTCGAGCGGTGACGAGACCTCGACGCCCAGTACGACCGCGAGCTTTCCTTGGTTGACGATGCGTCGCGCTTGGAAGGGATCGGTCACGATGCGGAACCACCCTTCACCGGGGCCGCCGCTTTGCGCGTCGATGTATCGCTCGAGCTCGTGAATCCGCTGCGCCTGCAGTCGAACCCCGTCCATCTCGTTGCAGCTGTTCTTTTTCAGCGGATAAGCAAGGCACAGCGCGTGGTTGTCGACGAGCAAATTCGTCATCATTCGCAAGCCGCCACGCCACGCACGCTCGAGCCACTTGTAGTAGATCTGCTCGTGCGTGAGCGACTCCGGCCGCGGCCATCCCTGGAAGCTCGGCCACCCTTCCGGGCTGTGCCCGGTCACGGGATCGCCGCCGCTCAACACCATCTCCAAGGCAGCGGTCTGGCCGTGCGGTCCGTGATCCGCGCAATCGACGAGAGCGTATTGGACGCCGTACGGGTGCCACGGGCGTCCGCATCGCACACGCCCGCCGATGAACTCGAACGCCATCATGTGAACGTGCGCGTCGAGATATCCTTGCGTCTCGCCTTCCGGCGACCCGCCGGCGACCGGATCGCCGGTGACGTTCACTTCGATCTCCGGAAACTCCGCACACCCCTCCGCCAGTGAAAAGGCGAACCGTCCGCGGGGCGCACCCTCGTCTCCTTCGGCTAGGGCCAGATTCGTTCCGTCGGCGACGAGGCTTTGCGCTGTCGCGCGGAGCCGGATCGTGAAATCGTCTGATGATCCGTCGATGTCCCAATCGGCGAGCTCGCTGGGCGCCGTCGCGGCCACGATGCTCGCTCCCCGCCCGCTCGCCCTCCCGATCGGACCGCGCGAAACCGCGTCGGCCGCTTGATCGGTCGCGCCGATCGATACCCCGCCGGCGATCTCCCCGGCATCCGTCTTCGTGATGCCGTATGCAGCGGTGCCGGCGGCACCTTCACTCGCCGCGAGGAAGTCCTGGGCCGTTCCATAGAGCAAATAGCGTCCGAGGTCCGTCGCCTGGAAGTGGAACGGCTCGGCGTCGGGCTGCGCCGCACCGACGGAGAATCCGGCGACGGAGCGCCCGACATAGGCCCCCGTCGCAACGGATCGGATCGCGTAGCAGCCTCCGGCCATCGCGTAGCGACCCTCCGGTGTGGTGAGCCGCGCATCGGCGACGGGCGTTCCCTTCGTCCCTCCGACCGTAAAAGCGGTCAGCACGATCATCAACGCGGCGGCAACCTGAATCGACGGACGTGAACGCATCATTTCCTCGCTCCCTGGATCGGCTACCGGTACTCATTCGGGCTCGACAAGCGCGCCACCTGCCCCCGCCTACCTCAGATGAGTGTGAAGTCGTATCCTAGAGACATGCGAAAGGAGCCCCAAATGATGGAAATCACAGACGAACAAATGAAGCTCGCTCAACAAACCATCCCCGACCGCTACATGGCCGTATTGACGACCCAGCGATCGGTCGAAGAAGAGCGCCTTCACCGCAAGCAGCGTCTCGCGGCGGCATTCCGGCTCTTTTCGAAGTGCGGATTCGACGAGGGCGTCGCCGGACACATCACGGCGCGTGATCCAGAACACTCGAACCGGTTCTGGGTGAACCCGTTCGCGATGCACTTCGGCCAGATTCGCGTATCGGATCTAATCTGCGTCGACGACGCCGGAAACGTCGTCGAGGGTACGGAGCCGGTGAACCGCGCTGCGTATGCCATCCACTCGCAGGTTCATGCGGCACGCCCCGACGTGGTGGCTGCCGCGCACGCCCATTCCCTGTACGGCAAGACGCTGTCGAGCCTGCCGATGCTCATCGAGCCGCTCACGCAAGACGCGTGCGCGTTCCACGGCGACAATGTTCGCTTCGATGATTTCTCCGGAGTCGTGCTCGATACCGAAGAGGGAAAGAAAATCGCGCACACGCTCGGGGACAAAAAGGCCATCATCTTGCGCAACCACGGGTTGCTCACCGTCGGCCAAAGCGTGGACGAGGCTGCGTGGTGGTTCATCACGATGGAGCGTTCGGCGCAGTCGCAACTGATTGCGTACGCCGCCGGCACGCCGATCCCGATCGACGAAGAAAACGCATCACTGACGGCATCGCAAGTCGGCTCGCACGGCGCCGGGTGGTTCAACTTCCAGCCGCTCTACGAACGCATCACGCGCGAGCAGCCGGACTTGCTCGACTAGGATTCATCGCAAGGCGAACAGGGAACAGTAGACTGCGATGGCGCTCGATACTGCCCCCAACCCCGTACGTGCCGCGAAACGCGAGGCAGCCGCCTATCGTCACGGGGAACACCGGCCGCTCGGCGCATACGCCGGCATCATGGCCGCAAACGCGTCCTTGCTTGCGGCAGCGGCCGTCGCCTTCAAGAAAAGTGGCAAAGGGCCTCCGGCACCGCTGAGCGCCGGAGACGTCGTGCTGACGTCGATCGCGACGCACCGGATCGCTCGCCTCGTAAGCAAAGACACGATCACGAGCCCGCTGCGCGCTCCGTTCGCACGGTACGAAGGACCCGGCGCGCCGGCGGAAGTGAACGAAGAGGTTCGCGGTCGCGGATGGCGAAAGGCAATCGGCGAGCTCGTCACATGCCCGTTCTGCACCGGAGAGTGGATCGCAACGAGCTTCGCCGTCGGGTGGCTATTTGCTCCCCGCGCTACCCGATTCATCGCAACGATGTGGGGATGTCTCGGAATCGCCGATGCAATGCAGTTCGGCTACGCGGCTCTCGAAAAAGCGTCTAAGTAATTACCGTCGGGAACAGGTCGCGCACAAACCGAGTATTTCTGCTCGGTGTGTCCGCACGACGAAGCCCTGTTTGCGCGCGACCTTCTTCGCCCAGCCTTCGATGTCGCACTGTGGAATCTCGGTTACCTTTCCGCACGACTCACAAAGCAAATGGTGATGATGCTCGGGCGAGCACAGCCGGTAGCGCGCCTGCACGGGATCTTCTCGAATGACGTCGACGGCTCCTTCGTCGGCGAGCTTTCGCAAAGCGCGATAGACCGTCGCGAGCCCGGTCTTGCTTCCGCGGGCCCGCAGGCGGTCGTGCAGCTCCTGGGCGGCGAATGCCTCGCCGCCGCGCAACGCATCAAGGACCTCTGTTCTCTGTCGCGTTTGCAGCATCACCGCACCACAGCCGATCGCGCGCGAAAACCCAGCACCGTTCGGGCACGCCGTACAACGTCGGACAAAACAAACAGTGCAGCCAAGATGAGGACGATCGTCCCGCTCGGCGCGGTGTCGGCCACATTCGAAATCAACAGGCCGCCGAACGCCGAAAGTGCGCCGATTGCCGCGGAAGCGACCAACACATGATGGAAGCTATTGACGAAGTTTCGCGCAACGCCGACCGGAAGCACCATGAGCGCTGCGACGAGTAAGATCCCGACAACTTGCATGCCGACCCCGACTGCAGTGGCAGCAAGCACCATCACGACCGCGTTCAGAGCCGATACCGGAACGCCTGCGACAATTGCAGCCTCTTCGTCAATCGCGATGGCCAGCAAGCCTCGATACAACCCCGCGATAACCAAGACAACGGCACCCCCGAGCGCTGCGATCGTCAACAGCTCCCCGCGCGTGACCGTCAAGACCTGTCCGAACAGGAATCCGAACAGCCGCACATTGAACGATCCGGTTCGGCTCGCGACCACGACGGCAACCGCAATGGCGCCGTAAAAGAAGAGAGCAAGCGCAAGATCGCCTTCCTCCGGCGTCCGACGGCGTAAACGATCAATGCCGAGCGCTCCCGCGATGGCGGCGATAAGCGCAGCGGCGAGCGGCGAGATCCCCAGCCACAATCCCAGCGCGACGCCGGCGAACGCGATGTGGCCGACACCGTCGCCGATGAGCGAGAGCCGCTTCTGAACGACAAACGCCCCGATACCAGGCGCGGCAGCGCCGACGACGACCGCGGCAAGGATGGACGGCCAAAATATCCGTAGAAAGCTCATGCCGGATGGTCCTCGACGAAAAGCCCCACCTGCTTGCGCGCCTGGTCCACGGAAATCTCGTCCATATGGCCTTGGTGGAGCGCGAGCACGCGGGTCACGTCGTGACCGAGCGCGCCGAGGTCGTGCGCGACGACGACGACGGTGACGCCGGCTTGATGCAGTTCGCGCAACACGCGCGCGAATTGCACTTGGGAGTCGCGATCGACGCCGGCCGTCGGTTCGTCTAGCAGCAAAAGTTTCGGCTCGTTGGCGAGCGCGCGCGCAATCAGCACCCGCTGCTGCTGGCCGCCGGACAGCGCGCCCACGCGGCGGCGACCGAAGTCTCCGAGACCGACTCGCTCGAGTGCTCGGCGCGCCGC
>JAIVGO010000053.1 GCA_020201525.1 Actinomycetota bacterium
GGCACGGCGTACTACGCGCGCGACAACGTGAAGCCGTTCCGGTTCATCGCTCTCGACACGGTGAACCCCGGCGGGTACGCCGACGGCAGCATCGGGCAGGTGCAGTTCGACTGGCTCGAGCAGAAGCTGATCCAGGTGCACCGGCGGTACTACGACACGGACGGGCACGTGGTCTCGACGAAGCATCGCGACCGCCTGGTGGTGCTGTTCTCGCACCACGGGCTGCGTTCGCTGAACAACCCGATCCAGGACGAGAACACCGACGATCCGACCGCGAACGACCTCCCGCGGAAGAACGCCGCCGACGTCGAGGCGCTCGTGCACCGGTTCCCGAACGTCGTGGCGTGGGTGAACGGGCACACGCACAACAACCAGATCGTGCCGCGTCCGGATCCCAGTGGGCGGACGCCCGGCTTCTGGGACATCGGCACGGCCGCCCACGTCGACTGGATCTGCCAGTGCCGGATCGTGGAGATCGCGCTGCGGCGCGACGGCGTGTTGTCGATCTTCTGCACGGTGGTCGATCACGAGGCCCCACCGGATCCGGCCGGCGCGTCGGGGCTGCTGGAGCTGGCGTCGATCCACCGCGAGCTCGCGGCGAACGACTATCAGTACGGCTTCGCCAGCAAGGGGCCGGGCACGCCGCAGGACCGCAACGTCGAGCTGCTGCTCAGGGCCCCGAGCTGGGTGAAGACCGACCTGCTGTAAGCCGACCGCCTAGGACTTCGCGGCCTTCTTCGCCTTCGAGGAGGCCTTCTTGGCGGAGGTCGACGCCTTCTTGGCCCCCGACTTCGCGGCGGACTTGGCCTTCGTGGCGGTGGCGCTGCCGCCGGCGCGCTTCGCGAGCTTTCCCGCCCCCTCGCGTCCGGCCTTGGCGATCTGCATGCCGACCCCCGGGGCCCGCTTGGCCACGGTACGGCCGACGTCGGCGACGCGCTTCGCGGCATCCGGAGCCCGCGAGGCGACACCCTTCAGCGCGTCGGGCGCACGCTTCGTGATGGTCCTCGCCACGCCGGGCGCTTCCTTGGCCACGCTGCGGCCGACCTGCGCGACGCGTTTCGCGGCGGCGGGAGCCCGCTCCGCGATCTCCGACAGGACCCGCTCAGCCGTGCCCGCGAGCCCCTTCGACTTCTTCGACGATCCCGCCATCTCCGGCCTCCCGGTTCGCGACCCCCCGAGCAGTCTGCCTCAGGGCATCCAGGGCGACAACCGGAGCGGCGTCGTCGTTGATGATGATGACCGGCGTCCCGTCGAGCGTCTCCACGAGGCGCTCGAGCTTCGCCACCTGGCGCAGCATGGCGTCGTAGTACTCCTGCCTGGTCTCGGCGGAGTCCTCGATCGCGCCCCCCGTCAGCGACAGGAGATAGCCCTTCAGGGGCGTGAGCGGCCCTCGCAGCTCGCCGGCCACGGCCTCCACCAGCGACAGCACGTCGCCCTTGGCCCACTCCCCGGTCCGTGTCCTCGACCGGACCTTGACCCACACATCTGGTTGATCTGTCACGGGTCCCCCCTCTCCTGCCCGCGACCCGAGTATGGGAGGGCGGGACAGCCTTCCACCACGGCCGAAAGGGCCGATCTGCGGGTCCGTTCGGCGGGGTTCCGTGCCTGGAGCGGGGGGTTTGGTCCGACACGCTATCCTGTGGTTGCCAAAAACCGACCACTCATGGATCCGCGCGGTCGCCGCGCGCCCTCGCTGCAAGGAGCCTGGATGCCCGATTACAAGGAAGTCCGCCACGAGCGTCTCTACGTGAAGGAGCCCCGCACGGAGCGCCTGCGCAAGGGGGCCGAGGGGCACCTGAAGCACATGACGGCCGCCGGCTGGCGCGAGACGGAGCGCTGGCACGCGGACGACTACGTCACCGTGCGCATGGAGCGATCGGGCGTGTCGCCCTGGATCGGCAAGCCGATCCGGATCACGGCCGCGGACGCCCCGCCCCGGCGCGACGCCAACCGCAGGGGTGGGCCTCCCGGCGGGCGAGGCGGGCGATGACCCGGGCTCGCTCGGGACGAAACATCTCCTCGGAGAGCGGATCGGCCAAGGTCACCAGCTACGACTCCGGCCGGGTCTGCGAGCGAGAGACCTGCACCACGGTGCTCTCCCGCTACAACAAGTCGCCCTACTGCTCGGTGCACGAGCCCCGCACCTTCAACCTGAACCCCCGCCGCTAGCCATCTCCCTGCCCGGCCGGCGCCGGGAATAGCTGCGTGCAGCCGGTTGAGCTCGAGGCGATCGAAATCGATGTAGAGCCGATCTCTCGAGGAGCGGGGCTTGTATCAATCCGCCTTCTCGCTTTCACAACCGGTGTCGCCAAACTCGCCGCCGGTTCGCTCACGCCGTTGACTGCGGGGTCGAAGGAGCGGGCGCCCTGCTGGAACTGCCAACAGTCGGCAAATCCCACCTCCCGGGCCAAGCTCATCGACCTCTTCAAGGATTCCCGCGGCACTGGCCGGCAGAGGATCAACTCGCCGGGGCGGTCGGCCCGGCGGGCTCCGATACTCGGGTCCGTCACGGATCACGAGAGCGTAGGCTCCGCGACCCTCTGGCTCGCCCCTGCCGCCACAACTGGGACGTCACGACCAACGCAATCCCACGCCGCCCCGACTTCCCGGTGCGGCTGGGCGGTGAGAGCTAAGGTCTCGAATTGGGACGTCTGTTTCCGTCACGCGTTGGGTGGAACGCTTCGTTGCGGAGAGATAAGATGAAGCTGGAGGCTCGAAACCCGATGAGCCAATCTCCAAACGGATTGTGGAGTGACCCTCGGTGATGACGTCAATCCGGACTGCGGTCAGCCTCCTTTTCGTGGTGGGCTGTCTGTCGGCCTGTTCGAATGCTCATATCAACATTTCGATTTCAGCTGAATCACAACCTTCGCGTGCCGCGGAGCGGTCAGGCGTCAGTGGATCCGCCTTTGCTGAGCCCTCATGCTCTTTCACTGCCGAATCATGCGCGAAACCAAACTTGCCTGTTTTTGTGCGCATAAGAATCGTTCAAAGCTCGCGAATCATTGTCTATGCGACGACAGATTTAGGCGGAGATTTTATCGCGCCCCTGGATCCGGGTGACTATGACATCGAAGTCTTGCAGCCTCGAATCGCCACAGAGGGCTATACTTCCACTCCTCTTCGCTGTCCAAAGAGGGCCTCTTTCATACTGGATCCGAGTGCATGGCTGAACGTCGCCATCATGTGCGAATGGGGTTGACAATGCAGCACATGTGGCTGCCGACGTACTGTGCCTTCCCGTAGCCGCCCTGGTTGGACCTGCCGGTAGAACCTTCTCCCAAAATATCGGAATCTCCAAGAGGATTCGGCAAATTCTTCGCGAAAGAACATTGGGTATTAGGGCTCGGCCAAGCCCTTTTGGAGGCGTCCCACCAGTCGCACGCTGGTCGTTGTTCTTGGCTCTGAAAGGAATCGGAAATGAAGGGAGCTCTGTATAGCGTGATCTGCGCGCTTTGCGCGATTTTGGCGCTATGGCCGACTGAGACTTGGGCCGCGGGGCCGGACCCAGAGGTAGTACTTGACGACGAACGAGGGGTCTGTGTATCCGGAGATCCCCGGCAGCAGCCATTCTGTACCGGGACTGTTCCTACTTTGGATGACAGCATCCAGTGGGCGCCTGCGGTACTGAGCTCCAAGTCTCCCCATGATGGCGAAGACACCCTGGTCCCTACGGTGAGCACTGACACAGTCTCCTCGGACTCAGACGACGTTTCTAGTGACGATCCGATTGCTGGTGGTCGCGATTCGGGCCCGTCGCTCGTCACGACGGAGGCGCGCGTCTCGTTCGGAGGAATGCTTGAACAGCCCGACGACGGGGCTCCGCCAGACCCCCAGATTGCGGTTGGGCCGTCCGACATTGTCGAGGTTGTGAACCACCGATACGCCGTATTCAACAAGACCGGTAAGATTATTCTCGGACCATATAGTCTGGACAAAACGTTCATTGGATCAGGCCTGAACGACCCACGAGTCATGTTCGATGGTTCCCTGAATCGTTTCGTCTTCGTCGCTCTCACCAACGACAGCAGCCAGATAGTTCTTTCCGTTTCCAATGAATCCACGGCAACGAACCCATCCTGGGAAAACTTGCTGATAGACGTGCCGGGCGGAGACGCCGATTATCCTCTTGTAGGTGCGAATGCCAAGGGAATCTACTGGACCGTGAGACAGCCCGACCTTCCCGGTTACGTAGTCTATGCGATGGACGAGGAGAGTGCAGAGCGGTTCCGGGCTGGAAGACCACCGGTAACATGGTGGCACTGGGTAAACCCACGCGATGATGCGAACAGCATCGCGCGGACTATTCAGCCTTCGAACACTTTGAGGCCTGACATGGCCGAATACGCTCTCTCAGCGCACTCGTTCCGCGCTTCGGATCTGACGATATGGAAATTCACGTGGAAGAAGAGCAGTAAGGATGGCTGGCAGCCCACCCTTTCTCAGGCATACTTGCCCGTAAAGCAGTACGATCCGCCTCCAGATCCCAAGGAACCCAATGGAACGACGATTGATTGGCGTGACACCGGCATCGCTAGCGTCCAATCCGCTCAAGGCCATCTCGTTTCGAGCCAGACAGTTAATTGGGGTCCCGTGACTGATTACAGAAGTGGAGTCCGGGTATACGACGTAACTCTCACTGGAGGTTCTCCGACAGAGGTAAGGAACACGGACTTTGGATCGGATGGTCTCTACGACTATAATCCGGCGGCGGCTATGTCCGCCGATGGTAGAAGGTTGGTCGTTGTTTACACGAGCAACAGCGCTTCGCCAACAAACCACGGCTGGGCTAAGGTCCGATACAGAGCGCGAGTCAACGGAACATGGGAGGGTAACTCCCATGACGTGAAGTTTTCAGAGATTTTCACCGACTACGACCCCGACCATAATGGACATCCTCGATGGGGTGATCTTGCGGCTGCCGCCGCCGATGGTGGATCCGTTTGGATTACAAATGAATACGCCGAGACAACTGACCGCTGGGGCACTTGGATCGCGCGTGTCGATCAATAAGTTGGAACAGCGTGCTGGAATCAAGGTGTGCGGCGCTGGCTTCATATTGGTCGCTTTCATCGTTGTAGAAGCGATGGCATGCGTCTCGTGGGCTGATCCTCTTGGCGCAAGGGGATCTCTCTCAACAGCGCCGGTGGAGATCCCGGTGCCGATCCCGGAGGGGCTGAGCCAGCGGGCCGACCGGCGGCTCGGCCTGGACCGGGCGCTGAACGTGCCGCTCACGGCCTCGGTGACGCAGGAGGCCGCCGACGGGAGCGATGTTGCGGCCGCACCGCCGGCGAGCAACCCGCGCAACGAGCCGTCCGTGGCGGTGAGCCCGCTGGATCCGAACCTCGTGGTCAGCTCGTCGAACGACTACAACGGCAGCGGCGTGAACGCCGGCGCCTACTACTCCACCGACGGCGGCCGGACCTTCAAGGGCGGAACGTTCATGGCCCGGGCACCGAGCACCGACGTGGCCGGCGACCCCGCGCTCGCCTACGACTCCCAGGGCCACCTGTACTTCTCGTACCTCGACACGAACCAGAACTTCGCGCTCGGCAAGGGCGGCATGTTCGTCGAGCGCTCCGAGGACGGCGGCGTCACGTGGCCGACGAAGGCCACGAAGTTCGCCGCGAACTCCAACGGCGCCGCGGGCTGCATCTTCCAGGACAAGGAGTACATCACCGTCGACCAGACGCCCGAGCAGAAGCCGGACGGCACGACCGCCCCCCGCGACTGGCTGTTCGCCTCGTGGACCGAGTACCACCTGGGTGGGTCGGCCTGCGACGGCTACACCGGCTCGCCGGTGTACGCGACGCGCTCGGTCGACGGCGGCAAGACGTTCTCGGCGCCGGTGATGATCAGCCCGTCGATCACCGACAAGACGATGGGGTCGATCCCGAAGGTGGCGCCCGACGGCACGCTGTACGTCGCCTACGACTCCACCCGGCCCGACATGACGAAGGTGTGTCCCACGTACGCCGTCACCAGCGGGGGCGCCACGGCCGGCCAGTCGGCGGTGGAGGACATGGTCGTGGCCCGGTCCACCGACGGCGGGCAGACGTTCGCGCGATCGACGGCCTTCGCCGGCGCATGCGACGCCGCGTACCCCACGATGTTCGGCGGCACGTACCGCCAGAACAGCATCCCCACGTTCGACATCGATCCGAAGAACGGTGCGCTCGTCGTGGCGTGGCCGAACGACGACGTGTACGGGCAGGACATCCACACGAGGATCTCCACCGACGGCGGCCAGACGTGGTCCGACGGCGGCACGCTCGGGTTCGCCGGCGACGTGCTGCAGTTCCCGTGGCTCGCCTTCGGTCCCGACGGCACGCTGTACATGGACTATCTGAAGCAGGGGCCGGGCGGCACGTTCACGCCGATGCTCGTGACCTCCACGAACGACGGCAGGACCTGGTCGACTGCGGTGCAGCTCTCGAGCGCCACGAGCGTCGGCGACGACCCGGCGTTCGAGGGACAGTTCGACGGGGACTACCTGGCGCTGGCCGTGGGGAGCGATCGCGTGGCGCACGCGGTGTGGACGGACATCCGCAGCCCCTATCCCCTCGGCACGCAGAACATCTGGACCCGCCGCATCACCCCCTAGCGCGTGTGGCGCGTGGGGCGGGGCTTGTCCCCGCCCGTCAGCCCAGGGCCGTGCGGAACCCCTCGCGCCAGCTCGCGTACTTCGGCTTCCACCCCAGCTCGCGCTTGGCCCTCTCGTTCGACGCGCCGCGCATGGTGGTGGCCTGGGCCCCGATGAACCGGCCGGCCAGCATCCTGGCGATCCACACCGGCACCCGCCTCGGCGGCGGCGCCCCGAGAGCGCGGGCGTACGCCGGCAGCCATTCGCGCACGGGCGCGGGTTCGTCGTCGCACACGTTGTAGACGCCCGGCCGGCCGTGGGTCATCGCCGCGATCGTCGACTCCACCACGTCGTCCATGTGCACGAAGGACTGCGTGCCCGCGCCGTCGCCCACGATCGGGTACCGGCGCCTGCGGACCTCGCGGGCGGTGAACCCATCGGAGGCGAACGACGTCCCCGGGCCGTACCAGAACCCGTACCGCAGCACGAGCCCCTCGAAGCGTGGGTTCTCGACGACGCGACGTTCCATCTCGGCGTGCAGCCGGACCGAGCTGCCGAAGGGCTCCGGCGCATCCGTGGCGAGCGGATGCTCCTCGTCCACGACCCATGGCCCGACCCGCGCGTAGAGGAAGCACACGGTCTGGGCGATGTAGCGGCGCGTGCCCGCGGCCTCCGCCGCGGCCACGAGGTTGGTGCTGCCCTCGCCGCGCACCCGGTCGTTCCGGGCGTACGCCTGCTTCACGTTTCGCGGGCCGAGGTCTCGCGGAAGGTCCGTGAGGTGCTGGATCACGATGTCCGGGCGAGCCGCCACCACGAGATCGCGCAATCGATCGGCGTCGTACACGTCGCACACCACCGGCTCGGCGCCGAGCGACTCCAGCAGGTCGACCTTCTCCGGCTTGCGCGTCAGCGCGCTCACCCGGTGGCCCTCGCGGACGAGCGCCGGCACCAGCGGGCGCCCGATGACCCCGCTCGCCCCGGCCAGGAAGATCCTCATGGTCGTATCACCTCCGACGTTCCGCTGCGATCAGCGCGATCACCAAGACGGCGGCCGGGATCGTCAGGAATGCGGGATCGGTCGAGCGGCCGCCGTGATCCGCGTCGATCCAATGCGACAGCGCGTGGACCGACGCGCCGACCGCGCCGCCCCACAGGCCCACCGCGAGCCCGCTCCGGCCCGCGGCCCCGGCGAGCAGGCCGGCGGCGAGCCCCAGCTGGAAGGCGCCGACGTCGTGGAACAGGTGTCGGTTGTACGGCGGCCAGTGCGCCAGGTGGACGAAGAACGAATGCGGGGACAGGAACGCCCAGGCTCCGAGGAAGGCGAGCAAGATCCCCGCGATCCACGCGACCACGACGGCCAGTCGTCTCGGTGTCATCCCTGTTCCTCCTCCTGCTCTGCTCTTCTCTGACGAGGCCGGCGGGTCTTCCGTGACGCCCGGCGAAGGATTCGGCCGAAAGGCGGATGCGGCCGGAGTCTCCCGGAGCTAGTCTGCCGCCTTCGGGCGGAGGGGGTCCGTCCCGACCGGACCCGGGGGGGCTCCGTGCGAGGAAACCTCATCCGACGAGCGGCCGTGATCGCGGTTGTGGCCGGCTCGGTGCTCGGCACCGGGCAGGCCGGCGTCGGCGCGTTCGAGCCCGAGGCGGCGGCGGCGGTGGCCCGGCCGTGGGCCCACGTCGAGCTCGTGGTCGGCGTGCGCCACGCCGTGCCCATCCGGCGGTGGCCGGGCGCCGGTCGGGTGCTGGGATGGATGCCCGCGACCTCGCGCTACTTCCATCAGCCCATCGCGGCGTGGGTGCTCCGCCGGAGCGGTCGCTTCGGCCGGGTCCCCGTTCCGTACACGGCTCACCGGCGTGCCGGGTGGATCGACCTGCGGGGGCTGGCGCTGCGCCGGACCCGTGTTCGGGTCGAGGCCGATCTCTCCCGGCACGTCCTGGTGGTGCGCCGCCGCGGCGTCGTGGTGGTGCGGGTGCGCACCGCCACCGGCGCGCCGTCCTCGCCCACGCCGCCCGGCCGCTACTTCGTCACCGACCGCACCCCGTTCAGCCTCGGCGGGCCGTACGGCTCGTTCGCGTTCGGGATCTCCGGCATCCAGACGCGCCTCCCGGCCGGGTGGTCCGGCGGCGACCAGCTCGCGATCCACGGCACGAACGATCCGGGATCGATCGGGCGCTCGGCGTCGGCGGGGTGTCTGCGGGTGTCGGAGTGGACGCTGAGGCGGCTGAAGCCGCTCCTGCGACTGGGCACGCCCGTCGTCATCCGGGCGTAGGGGAGCGATGCGGGTCAGGTCAGGTCCACGTCGAGGCGGATCGTGTGATGTGCCTCGTCACGAGCCAGGGTCCAACGGTAGTCAGGGCAGCACTCCCGCTCCGCCTCGACCAGCGCACGCAGGGCTCGCATGGTGGCCTGGTCCCCGCGATACGTGGCGGTCAACCCGCCGGGGCGGTTCGTCGATCCGAGCAAGGCTCCGTCGTCGAGCGCGCGCCACTCCTCCCGTCGTTCACCGAGGGCCACGGCGTCGAGCGAGCACGACAGCGCGATGTCCTCGATTCTCTCCTCCACTCGGCGTCACCTCCAGATGGGGACGGTACCGGACCTGATTTGACGACGCGACGGGGCGCCGCCTACCGTCGGTTGATGGTCCGGATAGGACGGTATCGCGTGCCGCGGATGGCGGCCATCCTCGGCGTCGCCGTGCTCGCGGCGAGCGCGTGCGGCAGCAACGTGCAGCACGGGGCCCAGGGGGAGCGGACACCGGCGGCGACCTCGACGCCGGGCGCGATCGTGGGGACCACGCCGCCGCCGAAGACGGCACCCGGCAAGCCGAACGGCGGGAGCGGCGGCAAGCCCGGGTCCCACCCCAGCGAGAAGCCCGGATCCGGCTCGCCGACACCCGACACGGGCGGGTCGCCCTCCCAGCCGACCCCGAAGAACTCGCCCAAGACGACGACCGGCGGCGGCTCGTCTACGGCGACCTTCCCGCAACCCGGCCAGTACCAGTACGACCAGAGCGGTACGGAGAAGCTCTGCCAGGGTGCGGCGTGCCAGAGCTACGACCTGCCGCCGAGCGAGACGCAGACCATCAGCTACACGAGTCGCTCGAAGTCGGCGGCGGTGATGGTGATCGAGTCGAAGGCGTCCGACCAGCGGTCCGTCCGTGTGACGCTGCAGCTCGACAAGCAGGGCGCCGGCGTCACGAACATCACCTCGCACTTCAGCGTGGGGCCGTTCACGCAGACCACGGAGATCACGCCGGACCCGCCGATGCAGGTGATCCGCCTGCCGCTCGAGGTCGGCGCGCACTGGAGCGGAACCTGGAGCGGGAAGATCTCGGGGAGCTACTCGATCCGGGTCCTCGGGCAGGACCAGGTCGAGGTCGCCGGGCACAGCGTCGAGGCGTTCCGCATGTCGCAGGTCTTCGAGCTGAGCGGCGACGTGTCCGGAAAGCAGGCCGACACGCAGTGGTTCGACCCGGCCACCGGCATCGTGGTGAAGGACCAGGGCAAGTCCTCGTTCACCAGCCAGAACGGCACCTACGAGTCGCAGTACCAGCACCTGCTGCACTCCGGGCCCGCGTACTCCTGATCTCTTCGATCCTCATCTCACGTTTCCCGGGTCGTCGGGCGTTGGTGAGCCCCTGGTCACGGATCGGGCGGGTGTCTCGTCAGGACGGATGATGGACGGCATGGATCTCGCCGTGTTCGAGAGGCACCGACCCCGGATGTTCGGCGTCGCCTACCGCATGCTCGGCAGCGTCGCCGACGCCGAGGACGTGGTGCAGGAGGCCTTCATCAGGTGGCGCGACGCCGACGTGGAGGAGATCCGCGAGCCCGCGGCGTGGCTGACCACCGTCGTGACGCGCCTCTGCATCGATCAGCTGAAGTCGGCGCGGGCCCGGCGGGAGCGCTACGTGGGGCCATGGCTGCCCGAGCCGTTGCTGGGCGAGGCGGGGGAGGCGCCCGACGCGTCGGTCGCCGTCGAGCTGTCGGACTCGCTGTCGATGGCGTTCCTCGTGGTGCTCGAGGAGCTCACGCCCACGGAGCGGGCCGCGTTCCTGCTGCGCGAGGTGTTCGGCTACGGCTACGCGGAGATCGCGGAGCTCCTGGGATCGTCGGAGGCCGGGTGCCGCCAGCTCGCCCACCGGGCCAGGGAGCGCGTGGCGGAGCGGCGGAAGCGCTTCGAGGCCGACAAGGAGAAGCAACGCGAGCTGTTGTCGAGGTTCCTGTTCGCGATCGGGTCGGGTGAGGTCGACGCGCTGGTCGAGCTCCTCGCCGGCGACGCGGTGCTGTACACCGATGGCGGTGGCGCGGCGAAGGCGGCGAGGAGGCCCATCTTCGGGGCCGACAGGATCGCGAGGTTCACCGTCGGCGTGACGAAGGACATCCCCGAGGGCGCGGAGTCCCAGGTGGTGGACGTCAACGGGTCGCCGGGCCTGTTGATCCGCGTGGACGGCAAGCCGTGGTGCGTGATCGCAGCCGACGCGGCCGACGACCGCATCCAGAGCATCTACATCGTGCTGAACCCCGAGAAGCTCCGAGCCTGAGTCCGCTCGGTTAGGCGATTGCACAAAGGGACCACCGCACCGAGCCCGAATCCTCCTCGTCCAGAGCTTGATCTCCTTGGAGGGGACGTTGATGAGGCGGACGTTGGTTTCGGCGGTGGCGATGGCGGTCCTGTGGGGCTCCGCGGCAGCGGCCGCGCTCCCCGGACCCCAAGTGAGCGCGTCCGGCATCTCCGTTGCCGAGCTCAGCCGTTCTCTGACGCAGGCGGCCATGCCGGAGACCCCGGACGCGTGCTCGGTCGAGATCACCCTGCCGCAACAGGATCCCCGGGAGCTGGGGTGCGAGCCGCAGGCATCCGTCGCCACGCCCGACGCCGGCGATCCGACGGTGTCGCTCACGACGAGGGACTCCGTGGAAACCACGCGGTGGTACCCGGCGCTTGCTCCACTCGGTGGAGCCGCCGACGGCGAGTACGTTCGCGTTCACGGGTACGGCAACGTGGCCGCGATGCGGCCCGACGGGACCATGGTGTGGAACCGCCCGGCCACGTCGTTCTTCCACGACTGGGGGCTGAAGCGGTGGATCGTGCCGTTCGTCCTCCTCGGCGTCTCGCCGATCGACCCGTCGGTCGAGGCGAGCGAGCATCCATACGCGGTTGGTGACCTCAGCGGCGACGGTGTCGACGACGTCGCGGTCGCGCACTTCATCCGGCAGAAGGACGTCGACAGCGACGGGAACACGCATCTGTGGAGCACCTCCGCGGTCACGCTCCTCGACGGATTGGACGGGCACACGTTGTGGTGGCGGTTCTATCCCGGATACGTGACTCAGGTTCTCGCTGTCGGCGACACGCTCGTCGTCGGCGACGAGACCGGCGACGTCCGCGGCTTCGAGAAGCAGGGAGCCGACGGGACCAGCTCCTCGCTGATCGGCGTTCGTTTCGCGCGTCAGGGCGACGGCGTGGACGGCTCGACGGCATGGACCTACGCCACCGGCGATCAGTGGGCCCGGCTGTTCTCGGCCGAAGCGGCGGGGCCGGGGCGGGTCGCCTTCTCCTGGTCACCGGTGCCGCTGAACGCGACGGGCCACGTCGCCATGGTCACCGCGGCGACCGGAGCGCTCGTGTGGCGGGCCGAGATCGGCGGCTATCCGCGCGCACTTCGTTACGACCCGTCGATCGACGAGGTCGTGGTGGCGACCGAGGCCGACCCCTACAACCCGGACCGGCACTTGAGCTTCTCGCTCCTCGGCCTCGATGGGCGCGACGGCACCGTGCTCCAGACCTTCACCCGGCCCAACTCCCTCATGCTGTCGCTCGCCGTCGGCGATCCCGGAGGGACGGGCGCCGCACAGTGGATCGTGGGGTACCTGAGCCAGTTCCAGCAGACGCCGAACGGCCAGCTCGCCACGACGTACGTCGAGAGCCATGTCGAGGGCATCGATCCGGCGACGGGTGGAGCGACCTCGTACTCGAGCTACCAGGCGGCGACCCGAGCCGCTCAGGGTCAGGGCCAGAGTGTCACGGTTCCGCTGACCTACAGCATCCTTGTGGCGCCGGGGCGCGTGGTCCTCGGGCAGATCGACAATGGGACGAACCAGATCAACGTGAGGAACGTCCCGTCGCCCGGGGGCTGGTCGGCCTTCATCGGCGCCCCGTACCCGCTCTTCCTGGCGCTCGATCCGATGGCCGGAGGCACGAGCGTTCTGGGGCCGACCTCGAATCAGATCATCAAGGGTTATGCGCTCCAGGACGGCGCGAACACGCTGACCACGCCCCTCCTCGGTGACATGTACGCGGTCGCCGCGGCCGACGTGAACGGGGACGGGACGAAGGATCTGATCGCCGGTGGCGAGAATGCGACAGTCTTCGCGCTCGACGGCGCTCACCTGGGCGCGAACCCCAGGATCCTGTGGCAACGAGCTGTGGCCGGGCCCGTGCACGAGATCCAGGTCGCCGACCTCGACGCGGGCGAACCAAAGGCTGTTCCTGGGCCGGAGATCGTGGTGGCAGCCTCGAAGGGGCTGTCGGTCCTGCACTCGACGGGATCCGAGGCCTGGTCGGTCTCGATGCCCACCGTCTTCGTCTGGACCTTCACGCTCGGCGACGTGGACGGCGACGGAGGCGAGGACGTCATCCTTCCGACGCGTGGGATCAGCGCGATGGATGGCGCCACCGGCGCCGACCTGTGGGACTTCGGCGGCACCGTGAGCCTGGAGACCATGTACTTCTCGAATGCCGTTCTCACGCCGGACCACAAGGTGGTCGCGCAGTTCCTCGTGTACCCGCCGGCGCTCCTCGCGTCGAGGAGCCACGAGTTCGTGGTGGCGCTCGACGCGGCGACGGGCGACGTGGCGTGGCTGCATCCCACGGCGAGCAAGTTCGCGATGGTCGATCTGTGGCGGAGCGTCGCCGTGGATCCGTCGGTGAGCGGCACCCAGGGAAGCGCGGTGGCCGCGACCTGGGAGGAATCGCCCGACGCGACGGCCGGCTGGTATCCGCACACCGATGTGTACGACTCGGCCAACGGCAACGCGGTGTTTTCGTTCGGGCCGGATCGCGGTGGTGTGGTGCACATGGGAACCGACTACGTCCCCGGCCAGGGCCTGGTCGAGTTCAACTGGCAGACCGTCACGCAGGTCCGGCAACAGGCCGGGCACGAGGTGCGCTTCGAGGCCACGGCCGACGTGGCGCAGGCGGACTTCGGCCCGCAGGGCGCAGCGTTCCTCAGGTCGTGGATCGGAGTCGACGTCTATCCGACGGATGTGACTGATGGCGCCGGCGGTGACAGCGACCCGGAGGCTTCGAGCAGATGGGACGACCTCGAGGCCGGCCAGATACTGGTGCAGGATCTCGACGGAGACGGCAGCGACGAGGTGATCACGCTCCCATTCGACTGGAGCGCGTACGCGCAGGTCGCCGCGTTCAGCGGATCCGGCGTCTCGAGCGCGAGCCTCCTGCCTCACGGCATCGCGGTCCTCGAAGCTTCGCGGTGACGTAGGGCTCGCGGCGGGGTTCCTTCGCTCCGGCGCGTGCTATGAATGATGGCGATGCTCGCACTGGTTCGGCGGCGGAAGGGGACGGCTGCTCTGGCCGCTCTCGTCGTGGCGACGGCGTCGATCACGACCGTCCTCGCCACCCGGTCCACCGCGGCGCCGAACCTTCCCCCGATCTCCGCTACGCGGCTCGTCTCCGAGGCCATCGCGGCGGTGGAGCGGAACGGGCCCGTGCATGGTGACGCGTCGGTGCACATCGATCTCGGGCTGCCGTCCCTCCCGTCGAGCGGCTACGGACCGCAGACGGGACCCCTGTCGGTGCTCGCCGAGCTCGCGGGCGATCACTCCCTGCGCGTGTGGAAGTCGCCCGACGGCGTGCGCATCGCGGACCTGCTGCCGGCCGCGGAGCGCGCCGTGTTCGCGACCGCCGGCGACCTCTGGCTCTGGGACTCCACGCAGATGACCGCCGTCCACGTGTTGCCACCGGCCGGCGCGACGGGTCCAACGGAGGGGCCCGCGCCGCGCCTGGACCCGAGCGCCCTCGCGGCCAGGGCCCTCGACGCCATCACGCCGACCACCGCCGTCTCGGTGGGAACCGCCCGGATGGTGGCGGGACGTCCCGCGTACGCCCTCGTCCTCGAGCCGCGCACCGACGAGACGCTGGTCGGACAGGTCGAGGTGGACGTCGACGCCGACACGTTCACGCCGCTCCGCCTGGCCGTCACGCCCCGCGGCGGCACGACGCCCGCGCTCGAGTCCACGTACACGTCTGTGAGCTTCGATCCGATCGACCCGTCGGTGTTCGAGTTCACGCCGGCGCCCGGGGTCCACGTGAAGGAGATCCGGCTGCCGGGCGAACACTCGCATCAAGGCGAGGCCGCGATGGGGTGGACCGGCGCCCCGCCGACGGTGCGCACCTTCGGGGAGGGATGGACCTCGACCGTGGCCATCAGGCTGCCCACGGAGTCGGCGCCGCACGCAGGACGGCAGCAGCTCCGGGACATCGAGCAACTGCTGCCGTACTCGGGACCGCTGCTGTCGGTGCGCATGGCCGAGCGCGCGGGCTCCACGTGGATCCTCGCGGGGATGGTCCCGCAGTCGGCCCTCGAGCGGGTCGAGCAGCGACTCCCCTGACCGCGTGACCGCGGCGATCCGAACCCGCGGTCTCTCCAAGGTCTACGGGCGCACGCCGGCCGTCGACGGCCTGGATCTCGAGGTCGAGGAGGGACTGCTGTACGGGTTCCTCGGGCCGAACGGCGCCGGCAAGACCACGATGATCCGCATGGCCCTCGGTCTGATCCGCCCGAGCGGCGGAGAGGTCGAGGTGCTCGGCAAACGGATCCACGGCGACACGGTGCAGGCGCGCCACGAGGCGCTGCAGGGGATCGGCGCGTTGGTGGAGGAGCCGGCGTTCATCAAGTACCTGCCGGGACGGAAGAACCTCGAGTACCACGCGCGGCTGGCCGGGCCGCCGGAGGATCGCCGGGCACGGCTCGAGCGCATCGACGAGGTCCTGGAGACGGTCGACCTCACCGAAGCGGCCGGCAAGAAGGTCAAGAACTACTCGCAGGGGATGCGCCAGCGCCTCGGCATCGCGCAAGCGCTCCTCGGCGCGCCGCGGCTGCTCGTTCTCGACGAGCCCACGAACGGGCTCGATCCGCAGGGGATGCGCGAGGTCCGACAGCTCTTACGGCGCCTCGCCGACGAGGGCGTGACGGTGTTCGTCTCGAGCCACCTGCTGTTCGAGGTGGAGGCGATGTGCGACCGCGTGGGGGTGCTGGCCCGGGGCAGGCT
>JAIVGO010000054.1 GCA_020201525.1 Actinomycetota bacterium
CGCCGACGTTTTCGTGCACTACTCGGCGATTGCCGCTGACGGCTATCGCTCGCTCGACGAGAACCAGCGCGTCGAGTTCGAGATCACGCAGGGCCAGAAGGGCCCGCAGGCGGAGAACGTCCGCCCGGTCTAACTTGCGTCGCGAACGGCCCCGGCTTCTCGCCGGGGCCGTTCGTCGTTGCGCGCCCTTTGCCGCAGCGCCTAGTCGCGGGCGCGGCTCGCGGCGTCTACGGCGGAGGCGAGAGCCAGCACGAGGTAGGCGCCGGCCGTGAGCTGCGGCACGTAGCGCAGGTCCTTCGGCGCCGCGGGGATGAGCGCGATGGCGATCGCCGCAGCCACGAGGAAGAAGACGACGCGCCGCATCTCAGGCGCCCATCCGGACGAGCAGCGACGCGACGTAGCCGACGGCAAAGGCGCCCGGGATCGTGAGCACCCACGCCCAGACGACGCGGCCGGCTACCCCCCAGCGCACCGCCGACATCCGCTGGGTGGATCCCACACCCACGATGGCGCCGGTGATCGTGTGCGTGGTCGACACCGGGATCCCGTGCGCGGACGCGAAGAACAAGGTGCCGGCGGCGGCGCTCTCCGCGGCGAAGCCGCCCACCGGCTGCAGTCGGGTGATGCGTGAGCCCATCGTTTTCACAATGCGCCATCCGCCGGACAGCGTGCCCAGCGCGATCGCACTGTGCGCCGCCAGCACGACCCACAGCGGCACGGCCGCGTCGGCACCCGCGTGCTTCGTCGCGATGAGAAGCGCGAGGATGATGCCCATCGTCTTCTGCGCATCGTTGGCTCCATGACCCAGGCTGAACGCCGCCGCGGAGACGAGTTGCCCTGCGCGGAACCCGCGGTTGAGCCGTTCCACGCGGCGCACGCGATGAGTTGCGCGCAGGATCAGCAGCGTGAGGAGCAGCGCGAGCGCCAACCCGATCATCGGGGACAGCAGGATGAAGACGCCGATCTTGCGGAAGCCTTCCTCCTGAAGGACGTCGAACCCGGACCGCGCGACCGCCGCGCCGGCCATGCCGCCGACCAGCGCGTGCGAGGAGCTGGTCGGGAGGCCGAGATAGAACGTCGCGAGGTTCCAGCCGATCGCGCCGAGCAGGCCCGCGAACACCACGCCGATCGTCAGCACGCCCGACTTCGGGTCGACGACGTCCTTCGCGATCGTCGCGGCGACCTTCGTGCCGAAAACGAGGAACGCGACGAAGTTGAAAAATGCCGCCCACGCGACCGCGACGCGCGGCGAGAGCACACGTGTTGAGACGACCGTCGCGATGCTGTTGGCCGCGTCGTGGAAGCCGTTGGTGAAGTCGAAGGCGAGCGCGACGGCGACAACCGTCCAGAGCGCGAGATCCACCTGCTAGGCGTGCTTCAGGACGATGGCCTCGACGACGTTGGAAACGTCCTCGAACTTGTTCAACGTCCCTTCCATCATCTGGATGATGTCTTTCCACTTCAGCACCGTCATCGCGTCGTAGTCCGCGAATAGCCGCGCGAGCGTGCGCCGGTAGACCGCGTCGCCCTGACTCTCGAGCCGGTCGATCTGCTCGAGGTAGGGCTGCGTGCCGCGCATCGACGGCAGCCGGGTGAGCAGCTCGCAGCACTGCTGCGCGGCTTCTACGACGATCTCACTGAGCTCGCGCAGCTCCGGCAGCACCTCTTCAATCGAGATGAGCTGCAGCAGGTCGGAGACCGCCTGCATGTCGTCGCAAGCGTCGTCGATGGTCTCCGCGAGGGAGTGGATGTCCTCACGGTCGAACGGCGTCACGAACGACGAGTTGAGCCGCTGCAGCAACTGCTTGGTGAGCTCGTCGCCCTGGCGCTCGGATTCGACCACCCGAGCATGCTTTGCCTGGACGTCGGTGAAGTCTCCGATCAGCGTGTTCAGGCGCCGCGCGCACTCGAGTGCGTTTTCCGCAGCCAGGTTGAAGAGCCCGAAGAAGCGATCATCGGTGGGGACCAGCTTCAGCCGCATCCAGCACTCCTCGCTCGAGTCTGACGCGGGAAACGTAGCGGTCCGTCAGCGGACAGCCCTTTCGAGCTGCGCCTTCGTCATCTTCGACCGCCCTTCGACGCCTTTCTGTTTGGCCTCGTTGTAGAGCTGCGCCTTCGTCCGACCGCCCTCGCCGCTGTGTGACCGCAGCCCGCCGCGGCGGCTGGACGAGATGTCCTTGACCGACGACCGACTGGCCGTCTTCGTCCGGCCGGCCCGGGCGCGGTCCTTGTTGACTGTCCGCGCGGCGATCTCCTCCGCCTTCTTCTCGGGCTTGCCGCGCTCCGCGTAGCCCTCCTTGATGTGCTTGTACTTCCGTTCGTCCTTGCTGCTCCACTCGCGAGGCATCGGGCCTCCCTCGGATGATGGCCTGAGTAAGGGATTACCCGAGGCGCACGCCGGGCAACCGACGTCTACGGACGACTACCGACCCGGCCGGACGGAGCGCAGTGGCGGACGCAATCGTCGATGCCCTCGTCGTCGGCGGTGGCCCGGCCGGGCTCTCAGCAGCGTTGTGGCTGGCGCGCTACCGCCGGCAGGTCGTCGTCGTCGACAGCGGCGACTACCGCAACGCCCGTGTCGAGCAGACCCATGGCTACTTCGGCTACGGCGACTGCGACCCCGCCGAGTTGCGCGCGCGGGCGCTGGACGATCTCGCGGCCTATCCGCGGACCGCGGTGCGCCGCACAACCGTCGAGGCGGTCCGGCGTAGCGGGTCCGCGTTCACTGCCCAGCTAGGCGACGGCGACGAGCTGCGTGCGCTGCGTGTCGTGCTCGCGACTGGGGTCCGCGACCGGTTCCCCGAGGTGGACGGATTCCTCGATCACTACGGCGCGAGCGCATTCCACTGCCCAACGTGCGACGGCTACGAGGCGCGCGACCGCACCGTCGTCGTACTGGGTTGGAGTGCCGACCTGGCTGGGTTCGCGCTGGGGCTGCTCGACTGGGCGCGCCACGTCACGCTCGTCACCGACGGCCGCAGCTTCGAGGGGGACGCCGAGCATCGCGACGTGCTGGCCCGTCATGGCATCGACGTCGTCGAGGCGAGCGCCGCCGCACTCGACGGCACGCGCGGCGACCTGCGCGCGGTGCGGCTCGGCACTGGCAGGTCGTTGCCGTGCGACCTGCTCTTCTTCTCGCTGGCCCACGAGCCACGCGCTGGTCTGGCGGTCGCACTCGGCTGTGCCCTCACGGCGGAGGGCTGTGTCGTCGTCGACGATGCGCAGCAGACGACGGTCCCCGGTGTCTACGCGGCGGGTGACCTCACGCCGGGCATCCAGCTCGTCCAGGTCGCGACCGCCAAGGGCACGATCGCGGGTGTGCAGTGCGCGCAGTCCCTGCGTGGCGAGCCAGGTGCGCCACGCTCACCCGAGCCGGCGCCCGACTACGACGCCGAGCTCGGCTCCGTTCGCGTCGATCCGCGCTAGGACGACGGCTGGCGCATGGCGCCGAACCTTCGGGTCATGGAACGGTGGACGACGCTGCGTCCTAGTCCGATGTGCCACGAGGCGAACCGCAGGAGGCGCGATGGCCGACGACTACGCCGTCGTCGTCGTCCGCGAGGAAGGCCGCTGGGACGCCGCGCGACTGCCCGACCGGTATACCGAAAGCCTCGATGACCTCGTCGCGGCGCTGCGGCAGCAGGCCGGAGACCCGGTTATTGGGCTGATCAACGTCGCGGACGAGTTCTTCGTCGCGGTGCGGGCGTCCGGCAGCGAGGTCCGGATGTTGCTCAGCGATATCACCGCCGCGGTGGCATGGGATCTCGCGGCTGATGTGGCGGATCGTCTCGGCGTAGCCGTGCCGGGCGAGGACGACGTCGACCAGGTCTGGCCGGCCGGTGACCTGTCGATCTTCACCGACCTGGGGATCGACGAGATGGAGCTTGGTGCGGTGCTCGCCGACTTGGACGCGTACGCAGACGAGATGCTGCTCTCGATCGCGCGCCGCGCGGGCTATGCCGATGCCTTCGAACGCGTGACCGAGGGCTCGCCGGGGTAGCGCCTCGGGTGCGCGGTTCTCTACGATGCGCGCGCCGCCCAGCCTTCCGGAGTGCGTCCTGTGAGCGCTTACTTCGCCGCGTTGCTCACTCGCGCAGGCGACCGATGGTCCGGGCGAAATTTCGACATGGAGTCCGTCGACGACCTAGACGGGCTGGTCGAGGTGCTCCGCGACGCGACGCCCGACGCCGGCCTCGGACTGTTCTTCCTCGAAGAAGACGACGAGTACTTCGCCATCGTTCGCGTGGACGCGGACTCCACGGTTGACGCCCGGATCTTCATCTCGGACGGCCGCGCGGTCGGTAGCTTCCCGCTCGCGTCGCTGGTGATGGCAGAGGCGTTGCCGGTCGGCGACGACGACGACGAGGAGGAGGAGGGCGCGCGCCCGGAGGTCGAGCCCATCGGGGACGCCGACGTCGTCGCCGACCTTGGCGTTCCCGCCGAGACCCTGCTCGAGCTGTCGACAGAGGAAGGCCTACTGCCGGCCGACGTGATCACAACGATCTGTGAGAAGGCCGGCTGCGCCGACGTGCTGGAGCGCGTCCGCGAGGAATGAGCGCGTCCGCGCCGGTGGCCGCAGCCGATCTTGCCGGCATGCACGTCGCCCTGGCAGAGGCCGAGCAAGCGGCCGCTCATGACGACGTGCCCATCGGTGCCGTCGTACTCGATGCATCCGGTGCCGAGCTGGCGCGCGCGCACAACGAGCGAGAAGCGGCACATGACCCAACTGCGCACGCCGAGCTCGTTGCGCTGCGGCGCGCGGCCGACGCCCGCGGCGAGTGGCGGCTCACCGGATGCACGCTGGTGGTGACGCTGGAGCCGTGCACGATGTGCGCCGGCGCGGCAGTGCTCGCACGTGTGACCCGGATCGTCTACGGCGCGCTCGACCCGAAGGCGGGCGCCGTTGGGTCGTTGTGGGACGTGGTGCGAGACGAACGCTTGAACCACCGCCCAGAGGTCATCGGCGGCGTGTTAGCGGAGGAGAGCGCAGCATTGTTGCGCGCATTCTTTGCGCAACATCGCGCGTTTGCCGCCGGCAGCGATGTCTCGACGATCAACTAGGCTCGCCCGCGGTGGAGTCGCGTAGTGGCCGAGCGCGCACGCCTCGAAAGCGTGTGAGGGGGCAACCTCTCCGTGGGTTCAAATCCCACCTCCACCGCCAAAGGTTTTTTGGGACTGCGATGTTCATATGACTCGTCGTGCTCCTCTGGTGATCGCGCATCGCGGCGCGTCGGCAGCCCGCCCCGAAAACACGATGGCGGCGTTCATTCACGCCATAGAGCTCGGGGCGGACGGCGTCGAGTTCGATGTGCAACAGACCGCCGAGGGCGACTTGGTCGTGATCCACGACCTCACACTCGATCGAACGACCGACCGCCGCGGTCTCGTTTTCGAGACACCGACCCACTCCGTCCGCGATGCGGATACTGGCGGCTGGTTCGACTCGAGATTCGTCGGCGAGCGGGTGCCGTTCCTAGCCGAGGTTCTGCGGTTGCGGGACATCCGCTTCGAGCTCGAGCTAAAGGGCTTCACGCGGGACTTCGCGCAATCCGTCATCGACGAGGTGCTCGCCGCCGATGTTCTCACGCGGGTTGAGTTCACGTCGTCGCATCCGCTACTCCTGGAGTACGTCCGACGCGTCGTGCCCGGGGCGCGTATCGGCTGCTTCGCGCCCCCGCGACCCGACTGGATGCCGCTGGCAGCGCATCGGCTCTGGTCTCGGGCCACAGCCGAGATGATCGAAGCCGACGTGCTCCATTTTCACGCTGGGCTAATCAGTGAGGATCTCCTTGCCGAAGTGCACTCCTGGGGCTTCGCCATCCACGCGGCAGATGTGGCCGACGACGACCTCGCGCGCGTTCTGGCGCTGGACGTCGATCAGCTCTCGGCCCGCCCCGAGTTGGTCCGCCAGTGAGGGTGTCGCACGGTGACCAAGCGACCTCCCCGCCAGACGAGAGGTGACGAATGCCCGTCATGCTGATCGCCCGCTTCCCCGGCGACATCCGCGAGCTAACGGCCGCGTACGACGCGGCGCACGCGTTGATCATGGAGCGCGGCGGCGCGACGCCGATCGGCGAGCTTCGCCACCATTGCGCAGTCTCCGACGATGCGCTCTACATCATCGGTGTCTGGGAGTCTGAGGATCACGTCCGCCGCCGGTGGGCAAGTGACGACTTCGAGGCGCTGCTGGCCTCTGTTGGGTTCCCGTCGCCGAAGACCGCCGACATGACGATTCTTCGGCTGCATGCGATCGAACCGCCGCTCACCCTCGTGCACCGATGACCCAACCCACCGTCGCTGCAGCGGGTTGGCACGGACGGGACGGCGCCATACTGGTGAACGATGCCAGGGGGGTCGGCGATGCCGAAGCTGCGGCGGCTGGTGCTGCCGGCCGACGGTGATGCATCGCGAGCGCAGTACGTCAGCCAGCTGGTCTTGGTTGGCGCGTCGTACTACGTAGCCGCCCGGCTCAGTTTGCGGATCTCGCTCGTCGGCGGCGTGGTGACCCCGATCTGGCCGCCCACCGGGATCGCCGTGGTGGCGCTACTGGGTTTCGGGATTCGCGTGTGGCCGGCGGTCACGATCGCTGCGCTCGCCGTCAACCTGCCGATCAACGCGGCAGTCACGACCGCCGTTCTGATTGCGGTGGGAAACACGGCTGCGCCCGTTCTCGCGGCCTGGCTACTGCGGGCGAGTGACTTCCGGTCGCAACTGGATCGCTTGCGCGACGCACTCGTGCTCGTCTTCCTCGGCGCCCTCGTCGCGATGATGGTCAGCGCGACCTTCGGCGCCACCGCGCTGTTGCTCGACAACACGATCAGTCGCGGAGAGTTCGGCAGTACGTGGGCGTTGTGGTGGGCGGGAGACGGAACCGGCGTACTCGTCTTCGCCCCGCTGTTGTTCAGTTTCCGCTGGCTGCAACACATGACCTGGCCGCGCGCGCTCGAATTGGCTTGGGTCATTGGCGGGCTCGCCGCGATCGGCTACGCGGTTTTCCACGGCCAGGGCCAAGACACCTATCTCGTGTTCCCGCTGCTGATCTGGGCCGCAGTGCGGTTTCGCCAGTTGGGCGCGGCCCTTGCCGCGGTCACCGTCGTAAGTATGGCCACGTGGGCCGCGTTCGATGAGGCCGGTCCGTTTGCACACGTCACCTTCCTGCACCGCGCCCTCACGCTGCAGGTCTACGACGCTGTCGTTGCACTGACATCGTTCGTTCTCGCTGCGGTCATCTCGGAGCGGACGACTGCGCTCGCCGGCCTGAAGACCGCCCTCGAACGAGAGCACGGAATCACCGGGACGTTGCAGCGGAGCCTCCTGCCGGAACGGTTGCCGGAGGTCCCCGGCATGGCTTTCGCTTCGAGGTACATCCCCGGCGGCGCGGGGCTCAAGGTGGGTGGGGACTGGTACGACGTCTTCATGCTGCCGCGCGGCCGCATTGCCTTGACCGTGGGCGACGTCGTCGGCCGCGGCATCGGTGCAGCGGCGGCCATGGGTCAGCTGCGCACCGCGATCCGCGCGTACGCATTGGAGCGTGCGTCTCCCGCCAGCGTGTTGGATCGGTTGTCTCGGTTGGTTGCAGAGTTCGAGGCCGCACAGATGGCGACCCTCGTGTTTGCCGTCTTGGATCCCGAGTCCGAGACGCTCACCTATGCGAGCGCCGGCCACCCACCCCCCCTGCTGCTCGGCCCCGACGGAACGGCGACCTACCTCGACGGCGGGCGCTCGCTTCCGCTCGGGTTGACGAGCACGCCGCGCTCCGAGGCTGTTACGACGGTCGAGGCCGGCGCGACGCTGATCCTCTACACCGATGGGTTGGTCGAACGCCGCGACGCTTCCATCGACGAGGGGTTGGAAGCGCTCCGGCGATCGGTCGAGGGGCACCAGGGTGACCTCGATGCACTGTGCGACAACTGGGTGCTCGCCGCGCCGCGGCCGGAATCCGGAGATGACGATGTGGCCGTGCTCGCCACCATGTTGCTGCCGGTTACGACCGACCTGGATCTGGTCCTTCCCGCAGAGCCGGAGATCGTCGCGTCCGTCCGCCGGGCGCTGCGGTCGTGGGCCGCTCGCTGGGGAGCGACCGCCCAGGAGACCGATGACCTCGTGGCCGCGGTGGGCGAGGCGGCGAACAACGTCGTCGAGCATGCGTACGGTCCAGAGGGCGGGGTTCTCGAGTTGCGCGGCGCATATGACGACGGACGAATCTCCCTCCTCGTACGCGACCACGGGCAGTGGCGGCCGCCCCGAGAGGTCGGGCAGGGCCGGGGTCTGCAGCTCATGCGCGACCTCGTCGACGAGGTCGACCTCGCGCGCGCGCCCGAGGGCACCGAGGTTCGGCTGTCCTATCGGCTCGGTCGCACCGTGCCCCGCGCCCGACAGCCTGTGGATCCCTCGCCGGCCGCGCAACCGTCGGGGCGAGACGAAGACGATCAAGTCGCGATCGTGCGACTGTCCGGCGAGATCGACCTCGCAACCGCGTTCCCGCTCTATCACGAGGTCATGGCGCAGGTCCGCCACGACTCCCTGGGCCTGGTGATCGTCCTGACCGACGTCAGTCACCTCGACAGCGCGGGTTTGCGGCTGCTGTACCGAATTTTCGAACGGCTCGCGCCGCGACGTCAGAAGTTGCGTCTAGTGGCATCACCGGGGTCGGCCGTGTCCCGGATCTTGCAGCTGAGCGGCTTCGACCAGTACGTGCCCGTGTCTCCGACCGTTGCAAGCGCATTGCTCGACATGCGAGCGACTGACTATTCGGGCGGCCATCTGGAGCGGACACCCATTCTCCCTGCGTGAGAACGGGGTCAACGCCGGCGATCGCGAGCCTTGCGGTCGCCGACGAAGATGCTGACAACGAGAGCCAAGCCGGCTCCGGCTGCCAGCAGGAAGCACACGATGGCGATCGAGGGGTAACCAAAGAGCGTCGAGCGCGTGGGAACGCGCATCAGCATTGCCGCGCCCACAATGAGCGCGGCAATAACCAGTCCCATCGTTACGCGGTTCGCGAGCTTCTGCACGCCGAGGACGACCTCGTTGGCGTCCTGTGCCTTGACCTTGAGCTCGAACTCGCCGCGGGCGAACGCGTCCATCACGCTGTTGACGCGGCCGGGCAGCTTCTCGACGAACTCCTTGGCCTCGAGCATCGTCGCGAAGACGTTGCCGGGCGACGCGCTCTTGACGAGCTGCTTGCGCAGGATGTCGGCCGCGTTACGGCGGATCGCGTCATTGGGATCGAACGTCGGGTCGAGCGTCCGGGCGACGAGGTCGAGGTTGAGCAGCGTCTTGCCGAGCATGCCCAGCTCGGGCGGCGGCCGCAGCCCGCACTCCCCGGCGACCTGCGTCAGCGTCAGCACGATCGTGCCGGTCTGGATCTGACCCAGCGACGCGCCCTGGTGCTTCGTCACCAGGTCTGACACGGCGCGGCTGAACGCGGGCTCGTCGAACTGCGGACGCCGCTCGCCCATCCCGACGGCCACCTTGGCGGCGTCCTCGCCGCGACCTTCGCTGACGGCGAGCAGCAGCTTGACGAGGTCGTTCTGCATCGACGGCGGCACGCGGGCAACCATGCCGAGGTCGATGAGGGCGAGCCGGCCGTCGTCGGTGAGGAAGACGTTGCCCGGGTGCGGGTCGGCGTGGAAGAACCCGTGGTTGAGCACCTGGTCGAGGTAGGCCCGGAAGAGCTCGTCCGCGAGCGGAGCGCCGTCGAGCTCGACCTGTGCAAGGGGGCCGAGCGACGTGATCTTGCGGCCGCGGACGAACTCCATCGTGAGCACCAGCCCGGTCGTGTAGTCGTTGACCGGCTGGGGCACGACGATGCGCTCGTACGACGCCAGGATCTCGCCGAGCGTCGCGAGGTTGGCCGCTTCCTTGCGGTAGTCCAGCTCCGCGTAGAGGCTCTGCCGGAACTCCTCCAGCAGCGCGCCGAAGCCGTAGCGCCGACCGACCTCCGTGTGCGTGTCGAGGAAGTGCGCGATCTCCGCGAGCGCCTCGAGGTCTTCGACAATGCGCTCGCGGATCCCGGGGCGCTGCACCTTTACCGCGACGTCCCGCCCGTCGCGCAACGTCGCGCGATGCACCTGGCCGAGCGACGCCGAGGCCAACGGGATGTTGTCGAAGTCGGCGAACGCCTTCGAGATGCGTGCGCCGAGCTCGGTCGTGACGATCTGCTCGACCTCGGCGAAACCGAACGGCTCGACGTCGTCCTGCAGTCGGGTCAGCGACTCGACGTACGCCGGCGGCAGCAGGTCACCGCGCGTCGACAGCAGCTGCCCGAGCTTGATGAACGTCGGTCCCATGCGCTCGAGATCCGCCGCGAGCTCGGCTGCTTGGGCCGGGTGACCGTCGGGGCTCGGGGCATCGCCGAGCGCGTCGTCGAGGCCCGCTTGCCGCACAAGGTCGGAGCGGCCGTATTTCATGAGCAGCCGCGCGATGTCCTTGTAGCGGCGCACGTGTTGAGGCTTGAGCGAGATGGCCATCGCGCTCCCTCGTTGTGCGCCGTCGGGTCGCGATCATTGTGTCCGCTACGGCGGTGCGCTAAGCGCCGTCAGTGGACGCGCGCGACGCACGAGGACCAGCGCGAGTCCGAGCAGCGCGGCGAGCGCCACCGGGGCGATGTCATTCCGGACGGCGTGCGTTGTCGTCACCAGCGCGGGTGGCAGCGGCACGAGCCGGCCGGGCAGGTAGGCGAGGCTGAGCACGGTGGTTCGGGCGAGCAGCAGCTCGTCCCAGCGCGACCAGGGCAGGAGCGCGAGCACGCACCACAGCGCGGCGTCGTACCACGGCAACGCGTAGCTCGCGGCGAGCAGCCACGCCAGCACCGGGACCGCGACCGCGCGCGCTGCCGCCCGGTGCCCGGTGTCGTCGTCGCGTCCCGGCACGGCGCGGTGTAGCGGGGGCAGCAGCAGCACGAGTACGGCGGCCGCCCCGACGGCGACGATGGTGCGCGACGCGCTGCGGCCGAACACGTCGTCGAGGACGAGCGCGACCGGGCGCCACGGCGTCGCGCGCGAGACGTAGCGCGCCGCATGCCGCGCCGGCTCTGCCGCGCGCAGCCCACCAACCGCGAGATAGGCACCACCGACCGTCACGGCCGCGACCGCGAGACACGCCGTCAATCGTCGCGACCTCCTCCGCAGGGACCAGCCGATTCCGGCGACGACGAGACCAGCGCTGAGCTTGGTCGTCATCGCCGCACCGGCGAGCAGCCCGGCGACCATCGGGCGCCGCCGCGCGCTGATCACCGCGGCGACCGTCAGGAGCGCGACCAACACGTCGACATGGACGCCACCGACGAGGTGGAGCAGGAGCAACGGGTTGACGGCGAAGAGCAGCGCCGCGCGCAGGCGCCCGTCCTCGTCCGCAGCGGCGCGGTGCAGCAGCAGGGCTGTCGCTGCGAAGGCCGCCGCCGCAAGGACCTGCAGCAGCGCGACGCCGGTGCGCACGTCATCGCCGGCGACGCGCATGACGGCGGCCTGCTCGGCCGTCGCCAGCGGGCCATAGACACTCGCGGTGTCGCGCCACGGTGCCGCCGCGGCCCGGCCGACCGGGTCGGCGCCGAGGTCAGCCGGCGTCGTCCGGTAGGGGTCGCGACCTAGGGAGACCATCCGCCCGTAGGCGGTGTAGCTGTAGACGTCGTCGCTGCCGACCGGCGGCACCAGGCACAGCGCGAACGCGGCGACCACTCCCGCCGCGACAAGCCCCGCCGGCCGCGGCCGCCACCCGGCCCGTGCGGCCCACCAGCAGGCTGCAGTACCGCCGGCACCTGCCAGCACCGCCAGCACGAGGAGCCCGGTCACGAGCCACGCCGAAGGATGCGCGCCCACGCTGTACGGCGGGAGCGGGCCGCCCGGGTGGAGTGACCGCGCCGCCGCGCTGTCGCCGAGGGCTCCGGTCACGACCATGAGCGCGACCGACGCGCCGATCGCCGTGAGGCCTAGGCGCCGCCGGCGGAGCGCGTGCATCCGCGCACTGTGACACGCAGCCGGCCGCGCAGATCAGGCGGGGCGCAGCCGCCGTACTCCGGCCTGGGTCTTGCCGGCGGCATCGTGTCCGTGCGGGTGGTTGTCGAGCCAGGTGCGGAACTGCGCCGCCGGCAGCGGCCGGCTCATGTGGTAGCCCTGGGCCGCGCCACAGCCGAACTCGCGCAGCCGCTCCCAGGTGTCGGCGTCCTCGACGCCTTCGGCGACGACGTGCAAGCCGAGGTTCTCGCCGAGGTCGACGATCGACCGGACGATGGCGGTATCGCTGCCGTCGCGCGACATCGACAGCACGAACGAGCGGTCGATCTTCATCTCGTGCACGGGGAGGCGCTTGAGGTAGGACAGTGACGAGTAGCCGGTGCCGAAGTCGTCGACGGAGAGCCGGACGCCGAGCGCATTCAGCCGGTTCAG
>JAIVGO010000055.1 GCA_020201525.1 Actinomycetota bacterium
CACCTCGAGAAGCTCAACAAGAACGGCACAACGATCTTTCTCACGACGCAGTACATGGACGAAGCCGACCGGCTTTGTGGGCGGCTCGCGGTGATCGATCACGGGACGATCATTGCCGAAGGGAGCCCCGAAGAGCTCAAAGCAAAGCTGGGTGGTGAAGTGCTGACACTGACGTTTCCCACGAGCGACACGGAAGAGCTCGCCGATCTCGTCGCCCGCGGCGCGGCTTCCTTGCGGTCACTGGATGGAGTCGCCAGTGTTCGTGAGGGCGAGCGAGCGGCGATCGCGAAGCTCGAAAAGGCGGCCCGCTACGTTCTCCCATCCGCGCTGGGTGCGCTGGAATCGGTCGGGGTCGAGGCGCGCATAGCGGTGTCGCCCCCGACCCTGGACGACGTCTTCATCGAGCTGACCGGTCACGAGCTGCGCGCCGAGGAAGGAAAGCCGACACGCCGCATGGCGTGGGGACGGCGGGGGAGGCGACGCTGACGGAAACGTTGCGAGTCACGTGGGCGCTGTACCGCCGCTCGATGACGCGGCTCTTACGACGCCCGATGTTTCTCTATTTCTCGCTGATTCAGCCGGCGATATGGCTCCTGCTTTTCAGCCAAGTCATGAAGAACTTCGGGAAAGCGGCTTTGCCACCCAACGTGTCCTACGTCACGTTGTTCGCTCCGGCGGTCATGCTGCAGACCGTACTGTTTGGATCGTTCCAGTCCGGCATGGCGATGGTGAGCGATATCGAGATGGGAACGCTCGATAAATACCTCATCGCGCCGATCAACCGCATGTCGATTCTCATCGGCCGCGCGCTATCCGATGGCACGCGCATGTTCATCCAGAGTCTGATCATCATTCTGCTGTCGATGACGCTCGGCGTCCGTTTCGCGCACGGACCGATCGGTGTTGTCGGCGCGATCTTGTTTGCGGTGATCTTCGGGATGGGTCTCGCGGGATTCTCGAACGTGATCGCGCTCCGGACGAAGAATTCCGAATCGACGCTCGTAATCGGGAACTTTTTCATCTTCCCGTTGCTGTTCCTGTCGCCGGCTCTCGTACCGCGGGGCGCCTTGCCCGGGTGGATCGAAACGTTTGGAAAGATCAACCCGGTTGCTTACGCGGTGGACGCCGCGCGCAACCTGACCGTCGGCGTTCTGCACGGCCGGACGCTTTCGCGTGCGATCGATTGGCCGCAGCTCGGCCGGAGTGCAGCCTTCTTGCTGGCAGTGTTGGTCGTATCCTTCACACTCGCCCAATCGACGTTCAAAAAGGCAACCGCCTAGCGTCGACGCCGCTCACCACAACTCCCTCCGCAGCTCTCGTCAGGGCGGACTTGATGCTCGAGATTGCTTTTTTCGGCCGGTGCTCCACGTCGTTCGCCGTGACGTGCACCACCCGCCAGCCGAGCGATGTGAGGGCGTTGCGCCGACCCAAATCGTGTTCCCATTGACCGCGTCCCGTGTGCCATTTGTACCCGTCCGCCTCCACGGCGACCTTCAGGTCCGGATACGCGAAATCGATCACGGCGACAATCTGACCGCCGACTCGTACCTCGTATTGCCGAATCGGTTCCGGGAGATCACTTTCCTGAATGATCGCTGCCACTCTCGTCTCGAGCACGCTTTGTGGAACAGGACACCCGGACCGCGCATCAACAAGCGCAGCAAGTCGCGCGACACCCTGCCTCCCGTTCCGGCCGAGCACTTCAATCCGCCACAGCAACCTTGGGATGGAAACGAGCCTTCTGCGGAGCATATCGTCGAGCGATTCCTCGAGTTGTCTCTCGGTCTTGAGAGCAGCAATGTCAATCAGCGTTCGTGCAGGCGTCGTCACCGGTATTCTCTGCAGGACTGTGACGTCGACGCTGGTCAGCGCCAAGCGCTGAACAACAAACGGTAGCGCTCGACCTCGATGACCAGCAGCTCCGACTTCAATTGCTCCTTCGGGGAATCCTGGCAATCTCCACAGAGCCGCTGCCGCTCTGCGTGACGCGACGGCTCCTGGACCACACGCGAGACACCCGGCCAACAACGATTGTCGCCACGAAAAGGGCGACCCCGAGATGCGGTAGACAGATGGATGAACACGTTCCCAGCGGCTCGTTTCAAGGCGGCTCTCGATCAAGCCTCTCGTCGCCCCAAGGCAGAAGGCTTGGTCTCGGGAGACAAGGCCATATTGGCGCGAGCTGACTCGCGCAATGTTCCGATCGACTGAAGCCTTGTCCACCTATACCTGTCCCACCTGTATGACCGGACAAGAACTAACACGGCCTAAGCGTGAACTCGCCTGCAGCGCGACAGTTTTGGGATGCTGGGGGAGAAGTTCTCGAAAAAGTTGCGCCGCGTGGGGTCGGCACGGCGCGCCGAGGGCCGCCTGCGCCGCGCGGCCGCGAAGGTCCGGGCTACCAGCCGCGCGTGCGCCAGGTTTCGACGTACGGGCGTTCGCGGCCGATCGTCGTGTCGAGGCCGTGACCGGGTAGCACACGCGTCGCGTCCGGCAAGACGAACAGCCGGTCCAGGCTGGCCATGACGTTCGCAAAACGCGACGGGTCGCCGTCGGTGTTGCCCGGCCCGCCGGGGAACAGGGTGTCGCCACTGAACAGGAACTCGTCGATTAGATAACACAGGCTCCCGGGGGTGTGGCCCGGTGTGTGCAGGACCCGCAGCGTGATGCTTCCAATCGTCACCGAACCCTCATCCAGCGGCTCAAAGCCAACCGGCGGCGCGTCCAACCGATGCGCGTAGACCGGCACGTTCAAAGCCGCAACCAGGTCGGCCAGCGCTTGCACATGGTCGAAGTGGTTGTGCGTCTGCACGATCCCGGCCACCGCTAATCCCGCGACCTCTTTCAGGATCCGCTCCGGATCGGCGGCGCCGTCCACAATGATCCCTTGGCCGTCGCGGGCGATCACGTAGACGTTGTTGTCGTACGCCCCGACGGAGAGCTTGGCAACGCCGGTATCCGGGTAGTGATGCGCCGGCCCGTCGGGGGTGACGTGGCCGAACTCGGCGGTGGCGGGCGGCCGAGGCGTCTCTTGCCCGCTCACGTCAGCGTCCCCGGAACACGTAGGCGAATGCGGCGGCAAGGAGGATGAGGACCGACCCGCCGACGATCATCAGCGTGTCGGAAAGCCCCGTCACGGGAAGCTCGCCCAGGAAGCGGAAAAGAAACGCGCCCACATTCACCAGATGCTCATTTGAACCCGCCGGCTCCGCAAGCACAAGTCGGCGGGGTCGGTGTCGCGGGGTTCGAGTAAAATCGAGACCTTCGAACCGTTCGCAAGGGGTCTTTTTGGCAACCGAGTCCATCGTCGTTCACGGTGCGCGCGAGCACAACCTCAAAAATATCCATCTCGAGCTGCCGCGTGACGCGCTGATCGTCTTCACCGGGCTCAGCGGCTCGGGCAAGTCGAGCTTGGCTTTCGACACGATTTATGCCGAAGGTCAGCGCCGCTACGTGGAGTCCCTCTCCTCCTACGCCCGCCAGTTCCTCGGGCAGATGGACAAGCCCGACGTGGACTTCATCGAGGGGCTATCGCCGGCGATCTCCATCGATCAAAAGACCGCCGGCCACAACCCCCGGTCGACGGTCGGGACGATCACCGAGGTCTACGACTACCTCCGGCTGCTGTACGCGCGCATCGGGAAGCCGCACTGTCCGAAATGCGGCCGGCCGATCAGCCGCCAAACGCCCGACCAGATCATCGATCAAGTGCGCGCTCTGCCGAAGGGAACCAAGTTTCAGGTGCTCGCTCCGGTGGTCCGTGCGCGAAAAGGCGAATATGAAACGCTTCTCGAGGACCTGGCGAAGAAGGGTTTCGCTCGCGCGAAGGTCGACGGCGAGGTCAAAGAGCTGACGGAGAAAATCCGGCTCGACCGCTACTACAAGCACACGATCGAGGTCATCGTCGACCGGCTCGTGATGAAGGAAGGCATCGAGCGGCGGCTGTCGGACTCCGTCGAAACGGCGCTGCAGCTGGCCGACGGCATGGTCGGCATCGAGCTCGTCGACGAAGGCCGGACCGAGACGTACTCTCAGCACCTCGCGTGCCTGTACGACGGCCTGTCGTTTGAAGAGCTGCAACCGAAGAACTTCTCCTTCAACTCCCCGTACGGAGCGTGCCCGCGTTGCGACGGCCTCGGGACGCACCTCGAGGTCGACTCGGAGCTCGTGATCAATCCGGATCTCACGCTCGAAGAGGGCGCAATCGCACCCTGGGGCGGGGGGCGCACCGAATACTTCACACGCCTGGTCGAGTCGGTGGCGGCACACACTCGCGGGTCGATGAAAAAGCCGTTCGGCAAGCTGACCAAGAAGCAGCAAGAAGCGTTCTTGTACGGTCTCGAGGACGAAGAAATTTACGTTCGTTATCGCAACCGCTACGGACGGACGCGCTCGTACCACACGACGTTCGAAGGCGTCATTCCGTGGCTCGAGCGCAAGCACGACGAGTCGGAGAGCGACTGGAGCCGCGAGAAGATCGAAGAGTACATGCGCGAGGTGCCCTGCCCGTCGTGCAAGGGCGCTCGTCTCAAGCCCGAGTCGCTCGCGGTCACGATCGGCGGCAAGAACCTCGCCGAGCTCGGGCAGATGTGCATCGCCGACGCAGACTCGTTCGTGCGAGCGCTCGAGCTGAACGAGCGCGAGCATCTCATCGCCGATCGCATCGTGAAGGAGATCACCGAGCGGCTGAAGTTCCTCGTGGACGTCGGGCTGGAATACTTGTCCCTGCACCGAAGCGCGGCGACGCTCGCCGGCGGCGAAGCGCAGCGCATCCGTCTTGCGACGCAGATCGGCAGCGGACTCGTCGGCGTGCTGTACATCCTCGACGAACCGTCCGTTGGGCTGCACCAACGCGACAACCATCGTTTGATCGAAACGCTCATCCGCCTTCGCGACCTCGGCAACACCCTCATCGTCGTCGAGCACGATGAAGCGACCATTCGCACGGCCGATCACGTCGTCGACATCGGACCCGGCGCCGGCGAGCACGGCGGGTTCGTCGTCTTCAGCGGCACCTATAAGGAGCTACTGGAGGCGAAGGACTCCGTCACCGGTCAGTACTTGAGCGGTGAGCGGATCATTCCGATCCCCGGCATGCGCCGGGCGCCCGGAGGCAACTGGCTCACGCTCAAAGGGGCGCGCCAGAACAACTTGAAGAACATCGACGTCCGTTTTCCGCTCGGTTGCTTCATCGCGATCACGGGCGTCAGCGGGAGCGGCAAGTCGTCGCTGCTCGGCGACACGCTTCACCCCGCGCTGATGCAGCACGTGTACGGGTCGCGAGACGTGCCGGGCAAGCACCGAACGATTACCGGCTTGCAGCACATCGACAAGGTGGTCAACGTCGACCAAGCGCCGATCGGCCGCACCCCGCGTTCCAATCCGGCGACGTACACGGGGATGTTCGATCAGATCCGCAAGCTCTTCAGCCAGACGCCGGAAGCGCGCATGCGCGGGTATCTGCCCGGGCGCTTTTCGTTCAACGTCAAAGGCGGCCGTTGCGAAGGCTGTGCCGGCGACGGCACGATCAAGATCGAGATGCACTTTCTGCCCGACATCTACGTGCCGTGCGAGATATGCAAAGGAAAGCGCTACAACCGCGAGACGCTCGATGTGACATTCAAAGGCAAGAACATCTCGCAAGTGCTCGAGATGAGCGTCGAAGAAGCGCTGCTGTTCTTCGAGAATGTTCCGACGATCAAACGGCAGCTGCAAACGCTGTTCGACGTCGGGCTCGGTTACATCAAGCTCGGCCAGCCGGCTCCGACTCTGTCCGGCGGTGAGGCACAGCGCGTAAAGCTCGCCGAAGAGCTGTCCAAGCGAGCGACGGGGCGCACGCTGTACATCCTCGACGAGCCGACGACCGGCTTGCACTTCGAAGACGTGAACAAGCTGCTCGGCGTCCTTTCGCGGCTCGTCGACAACGGAAATACCGTGATCGTGATCGAGCACAACCTGGACGTCATCAAGACGGCCGACTGGATCATCGACTTGGGCCCCGAAGGCGGCGACCGGGGCGGCTCCATCGTGGCGGAGGGCTCACCCGAGCAGGTCGCCGGCGTTCCCGAGTCCTACACCGGGAAGTTCTTGCGCGAGGTGCTCGAGCCGGCGTCGCTGTAAGGCGCGTCGGCCGGGAAGCCGGGGGATCCTCGCAGGCAGGACACATCGACCGGGCGTCGAAGACTCTCTCTTGGGATCTCCTGCCAGGGGGAATGGGTATGGGCAAGCTTCGCGTCGGTCTCGTCTTCGTGGTGCTTCTCTCCGTGACCGGTACGGGCTCTGCTACGAGCGGAACGATCTCGACCTTTGCCGGCGGCGGGGTGGGGGACGGCGGCCCGGCCCGGGCGGCGGTGCTCGCCGGGATGTTCGGGCTTGCGCACGACGGCGCCGGCAACATCTTTCTTGCCGAGACGTTCGGGAACCGCATCCGCATGTTCGCTCCCGGCGGATCGATCTCGACGATCGCGGGCAACGGGCAGTCACGGTCTGCCGGTGACGGCGGTCTTGCTTCGAGCGCTGCCGTCGCAGCACCGAACGACGTCGTTGTGGGACCCGGCGGCGACCTCTACGTCTCGGAGCCCACGCGCATCCGTCGGATCGATCACCTGACGACGGTTATCTCGACGGTGGCCGGCAACGGCTCGTACGGGTCGAGTGGCGACGGCGGCCCCGCGACGTCGGCCGCCATCCAGGCGCGCACACTGACGCTCGACGACGCGGGCAACATCTATATCGGCGAGGACCGCCGCGTCCGCCGCGTGGACGCCGTCACGGGCGTCATCACGACTGTGGCCGGAAGCGCATCGGGTGATCCTTTGGGAGACGGCGGCCCGGCCACCTCCGCCGGGCTGAGGAACGTGGACGGCTTGGCGCTCGATGCGAGCGGCAATCTGTATGTCTCGGATGCCTTTCATTACCGCGTTCGCAAGGTCGATGCTGCGACGGGCATTATCACCACGGTCGCCGGGAACGGCGAATATTGCTGTTTCTCGAACGGCGCCGACGCGACGCAAACACCGATCAGCTATCCGGGAGGGCTCGCGTTCGACGTCGCCGGCAACCTCTACATGGCCAACTACTACGTCGTGCTGAAGCTCGATGCTTCGACGCATCGCCTCACTGCAGTCGCGGGAAACGGCTCGCCCGGAACGCTGACCGACTTCGGCGAGAACATCCCGGCGACGATGACGTACATCCGCGACACGCACGACGTGATCGTCACGAACGGGGGCATTGTGTTCGTCGACGACGCGGCGACGCCGATTGTTCGCTCGGTCGATGCTATGGGTCTCATTCACACAATCGCCGGCACCGCCACGTTTACCGGCGACGGCGGTCCGGCGACGGGTGCGTACCTCAAGGGGCCGGGTGGTGCGGCGATGGATGCCGCGGGAAACGTGTACGTCGCCGAGGAAGGCCGGAACGTCGTTCGAAAGATCGCTCCCAACGGGATCATCACGCGATTCGCTGGAGGCGCGTCGGCGTTTCTCTCGATCAACAGCGGAGACGGCGGTCCGGCGACGAGTGCCTGGCTCGACCGGCCGAACAGCGTGGACGTGGACGCGGCCGGCAATGTGTATATCGCCGATACCTACCACGGATGCATCCGCAAGGTCGATCAGAACGGAACGATCACGACGGCCGCGGGTCCGTCGATACCGGGCACCGGGAACGAGCTCGGTCTCGGCGCCGACGGGCTGGGCTATGTCTACGACGTCGCGGTGACGCCCAACGGCGACATGTACATCGCGGCGCTCGACAAAGTGTGGAAAGCAACGCCGTCGGGGGCTATCACGCTTGTAGCCGGCAATGGAGGTAGCGGGTTCTCCGGCGACGGCGGACCGGCAACGAGTGCTTCGCTGTGGGAAGCGCAAGGCGTAGCCGTGGACGGTGTGGGAAACGTTTTCATTGCCGACACGAACAACCATCGAATCCGTCGCGTCGATGCGGTGACCGGCATGATCTCGACCGTCGCCGGCAGCGGACCTTCGGGATATACCGTCGGATCATCCTGTTATCCCGATGCGACGTGCGGCGACGGGCAAGCCGCGACGGCGGCCCGGCTTTCCCGCCCCAAGGGAATAGACGTCGCGCCGGACGGAACGCTGTATATCGCCGACGGGGGACATCACCGCGTCCGGGCCGTCCTGACGGACGGAACTATCGTCAACGTCGCGGGGATTCCGGCTTACACCGAAGGCGGTTTTTACGGTGACGGGAACGCCGCCGCCGGTGCCGCCCTGAGCTTCCCCGCCGCAGTGGTGAGGACGCCGCTCGGCGTCCTCGTCTCCGATACCGGGAACGGGCGGCTCCGTTTGGTCCAGCCGTAATCTGCCCGCGGCACCGTCGCCGCGTTTCCCTAGAATGGACGGTGTGCTGAACCGACCATCCTCCTCGACGATCCCCGACCGACCCGGCTGCTACCTGTTCAGGGACGAGCGCCACCGGGTCATTTACGTTGGAAAGGCGTTGTCGCTGCGCAAGCGTCTGTCGAATTACTTCGGCGATCCCGCCTCCCTGCACGCGCGAACCGCCGCGATGGTCGAGCAAGCGCGCGACGTGGAGTGGATTGTCGCAGCGAACGAGGTCGAGTCACTGCATCTCGAGTACAACCTCATCAAACAGCATTCGCCCCGCTTCAATGTGCGGTATCGCGACGACAAGAGTTATCCGTTCCTTGCGATCACCTGGGGAGAGGAGTACCCGCGCGCCATGGTCATGCGCGGATCCAAGAAGAAGGGCGTGCGCTACTTCGGCCCCTACGCGCACGCTTATGCGATTCGCGAGACGCTCGATTTGCTCCTTCGCACCTTTCCCATGCGAACGTGTTCCCAGGGCGTTTTCGACCGCGCCCGACGCATCAAGCGGCCGTGTCTGATGTACGACATCGGAAAGTGCGCCGCGCCGTGCACGGGCTTCATCGATGCCGATGGGCATCGCCGGGTTGCAGAAGAGCTGTGCGCATTCGTCGGAGGGCGAACCGATCCCGTCGTCAAACGTTTGGAATCGGAAATGCGCGATGCCGCGACGCGGGAGGAGTTCGAGAGAGCGGCTCGCCTTCGGGACCAGCTCACGAGCGTCCGCAAAGCGATCGAGAAGCAGGTAGCCGTGACGGACTCCAATGCGTCCTTCGATGCGATCGACGTCGCCGAGGACGACCTCGAAGCAGCCGTCCAAGTATTTTTCATTCGACACGGCCGCATTACGGGGCGAAAGGGCTTCGTCGTCGACAAGGTCGAAGATCTCGCGCCGGGGGCGCTGCTCGCGGGGTTCGTGCGCGACCTGTACATGGACGGCAGCGAAGTGCCTCCGGAGATCCTTGTTCCGTCCTTGCCGGCCGATATGGACGTGCTGAAGAAGTGGCTTTCCGAGCAACGCACGGCGAAGGTCGATTTTCACGTTCCGCAGAGAGGTGAGAGACGCGCATTGCTCGAAACGGTGGGCCAGAACGCGCGCGAAGCGTTCGTCCAGCACAAGCTCAAGCGCCGGAAAGATTTCGAAGCAAGGGCGAAAGCGCTGCGCGCGTTACAGGACGAGCTCAACCTTCCCGATGCCCCCTTGCGAATCGAATGCTTCGACATCTCCAACTTGGGCCCGACGGAAGTCGTCGGGTCGATGGTTGTGTTCGAGGACGGACTGCCGAAGCGGTCCGATTACCGCAAGTTCAAGATCAAGTCGGTCACCGGACAAGACGACTTCGCGAGCATGCACGAGGTCATCAGCCGGCGGTTTGCGCGGGCGCGCACGGAAGACGAGGACGCGAAGCCGCGGAAGTTTGCGTATCCCCCGAATTTGCTCGTCATCGACGGCGGCAAGGGCCAACTCAACGCGGCGCTGGCGGCGATGAGTGAGCTCGGGGTGCAAGACGTGACCGCCGTGGGTCTGGCGAAACGATTCGAAGAGGTGTACCTGCCGGAAAAGCCGGAGCCGGTGATCGTTCCACGGGGCTCCGACGCCTTGTATTTGCTGCAGCACATTCGGGACGAGGCGCACCGATTCGCGATTACGTATCACCGGACGCTCCGCAACAAGAAAACGACGGCCAGTGCCCTCGATGCGATTCCGGGCATCGGCCCGGAGCGCAAACGGATCCTGCTCCGCAAGTTCGGGTCGGTCCGGCGTATTCTTCAAGCAAGCGAAAACGATCTCGCGCAGGTCGTTCCGGCCAACGTCGCCGGCAGGATCCACGCGTACCTACGTGGCTTGGGAGGCAACGAATGAACGAGGCGTGGTATAAAGCGCCGGAAGGGCTCGGCCTGGTGCGGTACGAAGGTGACCGCATCCTCGAGATCGAGCTGCCTCGGGTCCGCAAAAACATGCGTTCGAACGGGGCGGCGCCACCGGCCGTCGCCGAGCTCACGACCGAGCTCACCGCATACTTCGCCGGCGCGAACAATCGCGTGCGGCTGCCGAAAGGTTTGCGCCTCGACTGGCAAGGAGTAAACGGTTTCACGAAGCGCGTGTACGACGTCGTCGCCCAGATCCCGAGCGGCGACACCTGGTCCTACGGAGAAGTCGCGGCCGCCGCCGGCAAGCCCGGTGCCGCGCGCGCCGTCGGGCGCGCGATGGCGACGAACCCGTTTCCAATTTTCGTGCCGTGTCACCGCGTCGTTCGGTCCGATGGGTCGCTCGGCGGATTTGGCGGCGGCTTGGCGATGAAAGAGCGGATGCTCGGCTTCGAGCGAGGACGCGCTTAGTGGCACGAGCGATGAAGGAGCCCGCGCCGCGCGAAGTCGCGCCGGACTTCACGATCATCACCGGGCTTTCGGGCGCCGGTCGTTCTGAAGCCGCGAAAGTGCTCGAAGATCTCGGGTACTTCGTCATCGACAACTTGCCGCCGGCACTCATCGGCAAGATGGCCGAGCTGGCGTCACAGCCGACGAGCCCGCTCGAGCACATCGCGCTCGTCGTCGACGTCCGCGGAGGACAGTTCTTCCCGGAGCTCGCTGAGGCGCTTGCCGAGCTCGGCCGTCGCGGTGTCGGCCACCGAATCGTCTTTCTCGAGGCATCCGACGAGTCACTCATTCGCCGCTTTGAGCACACACGCCGGAAGCATCCGCTCGCCGATCGCATCACCGAAGGCATTTCGCGCGAACGGACGCTGTTGCGTTCGCTGCGCGGTTCTGCCGACCTCGTCATCGACACCAGCGACTTGACCGTGCACGAGCTTCGCGATCGCATTCGCAACGCATTCGCGTCCGACGAGCGCCGCGAATCGCGCATGCAGGTGACCGTCGTTTCGTTCGGGTACAAGTTCGGCGTCCCGCTCGATTCCGATATCGTCATCGACGTTCGCTTCTTGCCGAACCCGCATTGGGTCGAATCGCTGCGGCCCCTGCCCGGCACCGATCCGCGCATCCGCGAGTACGTCTTGTCGCAGCCGGCGACGAAGGAGTTCCTCGATCGTTTCGAGCAGCTTCTGGACGTGACGATTCCGGGTTACCTCGCCGAGGGAAAGCACTATCTGACGATCGGCGTCGGCTGCACGGGAGGCCGCCATCGTTCGGTTGTGATCGGTGAGCGCGTAGCCGCAATGCTCCGCGAGCGGGGACTGCGATTGAGCGTCGAGCACCGAGACATCGACCAGTCGTAGCCGCTTCGGTCATGAAAGCCCCTCGGGTCGTCTGCATCGGTGGTGGTCATGGGCTATCGGCCGCGCTCGGCGCCGCGATTCGAATCACGTCGGCGGTGACGGCAATCGTGACTGTCGCAGATGACGGCGGATCGAGCGGCGTTTTGCGAAAGCAGCTCGGCATGGCGCCGCCGGGTGACTTGCGGATGGCGCTGGCCGCGCTCGCAGGTGATCCCGATCGCGCCGCTCTGCTGCAATACCGGTTTCAAGAAGGAGAATTGGCCGGCCACCCGCTGGGAAATCTGTTGATCGCGGCCGTCGCGGATGTCGAGAAGGACTTCGTCCGCGCTATTGAAGACGTCGCGCGGCTCATCGATGCGCGCGGGCGGGTTCTTCCCGCCGCCGGCGCGCCGCTCACATTGCACGCGACCGTCGACGGGCTGCCGCTGCGAGGGCAGGTCGCGATTGCGACCAGCGGCGGGCCGATCGAACGCATCTGGGTCGAGCCGGCCGGCCCTGCTACGCCGGACGCGATCGAGGCCGTGGGCGAAGCCGACCTCGTCATCCTCGGCCCCGGTAGCTTGTTCACCAGTGTCGTCGCCGCGCTCGTCGTCGGCGATCTTGCGAAAGCCGTCGCGGGGGCGTCCCGCGCGATTTTCGTCATGAACTTGCGTGAGCAGCCGGGCGAGACGGCACATTTGAACGCGCGCGCTCACGTCGAGGCGCTGACGGCGCACTGCCCTGGGCTCCGTCTCGCCGCGGTTGTTGCCCACAACGGAAAGCCCGCCGGCCCTCATCCGTTG
>JAIVGO010000204.1 GCA_020201525.1 Actinomycetota bacterium
TCCGCAGAACCAGAACAAGCCCTTCGACATGCGTGAGCTCGTGACGGCGCTGATCGACGAGGATTCCTGGTGTGAGATCAAGCAGCTTTTCGCCGCGGAGCTGCTGACGGGTCTCGCACGTATCGATGGGAAGGTCGTCGGGATTTTGGCGAACCAGCCAAAAGTAAAAGGCGGCGTCTTGTTCGTGAACTCGGCCGACAAGGCTGCCCGGTTCATCTGGCTGTGCGACGCGTTCAACGTCCCGCTGCTGTTCCTGTCGGATGTGCCGGGATTCATGGTGGGAAGTGCCGTAGAGAGAGAGGGCATCATCCGCCACGGCGCGAAAATGATCTCCGCGGTTTCCGAAGCGAGGGTGCCGAAGATCTGCGTGATTGTTCGCAAGGCCTACGGCGCCGGTCTCTACGCGATGGCCGGGCCGGCGTTCGAGCCCGAAGCGACGATCGCTCTTCCGACGGCGATGATCGCCGTCATGGGACCTGAAGCTGCCGTCAATGCCGTTTATGCGAACCAGATCGCGAAGTTTCCCGAAGAAGAGCGCGCGGCGTTCGTCGAAGCCAAGCGCGACGAGTACCGGCACGACATCGATGTCTACCGGCTCGCTTCGGAGCTCGTCATCGACGCAATCGTCGACCCGGCAGATTTACGTGCGGAGATCGTGGCGCGGTTCGCTGCGGCCGAACGACGGATGCGACCAAGGCCGAACAAGCGCCGGCCGGTGACGCCCGTCTAATCGAGAACGATCTCCAACTCACGGCACAATTGCCAGCGCTGTCACGGGAGTCGCGAGCCAGGACTTCCACAAATTGCCTGGACAAACCAGGATCTTAGGAACAAACTACCCACCACAGGGGCTCATATTGGTGGGGAGGCAGCCGTGGGCAGGCGATCTCGCGCGTTATCAGCATTCATTGTTGTTGGGCTTGCCGTTGGTCAGTTGACCTTGCTGGCGCCGCCGAGTCACGCGTTCTATTGCGAGAACGAAAATTGTCTTCCAAGTCCGGACCTCGGTGGGGCACCAAGCGTCGGGCTGCCGACCTCGGGCGGAGGCGTGCCGAGCCCGGCGTCCTCGCCGATTACCGACGCGCTGTTGAGTCAAGTTCTTACCACGACGAAATTGCGCCTGCCGGTACCAACCTCGCCACCTCATGCCCCTCGCGTGGCGGTGATTTCGGCTGGAAGCGGGATCGAGCGAAGTCTCTTTCCCTCCTCAGTGCAACCTGCGATCACGAGCACTGCGATGACGGATGCCCTCGGCTACGGAACGCTCGCGGCATCGGTGTTGCTGCAAGTCCTTCCCGACGTTCAAATCACGTCCTTTGGTGTGGCGGCGACCGCAGATTGGACGTGGATATCGCACGCCGGTGTGTTAAATGCGCTGAATGCGATCGCTTCCAACAGCAACAACTACGACGCAGTGCTTCTCGCGTTCGATCCCGCCTCGCTGTGGGACCCGGTGAAGACCGTCAACTACGGAGGCTATCCCGGGTACCTCGACACCAACGGGCTGGAAACCCTGGAGAACGCGATCTTGCACAAGTCCGCGCCGACCGACGGCCCGTTCTTCGGCGTTCCACTGGAGAAAGATCTGCGCGACCAGGTCTACGGATTTCCCAATGACAAGTTCGGATTCGCCGCGGACAAGACAGCGATTGAGAGCTACGCGAAAGCGGTAAACGATTACCGGCCGGTGGTTACGGCTGTGCAGAGCCTCGCCGCTGCTGGCGTCGCGGTTATTGCGCCGTCCGGGGACTTCGGGCTTCACAGCGGCGGCACCGTGGCTCCAATTTACACCCAGAGTATCTACGGGCTTTCGTCTCTGCCCGAAGTCATCACCGTCGGCGCCGCGTATTGCCCCGCCGGTGTCACCTGCGGCGCGAGCGGGACGTATCAACTTTCGCCTTCCTCCGCTCGAGGTCCGACGCTCACGATGGGACTCAAGCCGGACTTGCTCGTCCCTTCCGATGTTGTCAGTCTGGTTCCCCGCTCTTCGGCGCTGGGATCCAAATGGACGGATGCGAACACCAACGTGACCGGTCCCATTCTCGATTGGGCGCAGCGGGGTGGAAGCGCACTCGCGGCGACCGGCTGCCCGGCGGCCGCCGATACCTCCAACGCGCGCAAGTGTGTTCTGCAAGGCTCCTCGATCAGCGCGGCTGCCACCGCGGCGGCCGATATTGCGTCGTTGGTGACCGCCGCAAAGCCGCATCTTTCGACGGCTCGGACGAGCCTTGATGCAAAGATTCTCCGCGGCATCCTGTGGTCACTCGCGGGACGTACCCACGCAGTTGCGCCGAACGTCCAGGGCATGACAAGTGGAAACCACAACGCGTTTGCGTGGGAAGAAGGAGCGGGCGTGCTCACCTCCTTCGATCCCGCCTCGCTGGACCTGAGCAAATTGCCGGTCGCCTTGGAGATCCCGTGTGTCGGAGAGGTGCGGTGGGATACGCAGCAAGTCACGTCCATTCCGTTCTGGACCGGTGGTCTCTCGCCGCTCGGGACTACCATCACGTCTTCGCTCAGTGGATTTGTCGGGGCCAACGCCAACGGAGCGGCCCAACAGGCGGCAATCACCTCCGGAGCGGCGCAGAGCAGGATCTCGACTCTAGCCGGCGCCAACGCGCTCACGCTGACCGTTGGTTCGCTCAATTCGCATTACGACGGCGGTCTCTTCGGCGGTCGCTTGAGCATCACCCCGGCGCTGGGTTTCGGCGATCCGACGTCGCTCGCCACCTGTCTGGTGCAGACGCTGGACTTCAAGTTCCGCGTCACCTATGGCTATTCGCGTTTCGAAACCTATAACGCCGGCACACCGCTTCATTTCGACCACGAAGGCGAGCGCGCCGAACGCGAGAGCCTCGCCATGCTCCTGGGATTGCCGGTGGGACTAGGCATTCTCGGTTCGGCCTTCAAGTACGTCGGTGGGGATCCGACGAACAAACTCGTGATCCGTCACACGATGACGCGATCGGATGACCCCGAACATCCTCGCGATGTCGGCACCGGCGTGATTCAAGGAATGATTCCGGGCTTTTACAAGATGCATTTACTTGGGGACTACAGCATGGCTGCTCAGCAAGCGCGAGGAACGACCGACAATCTCGGCGTGGGCTTGGCTTCGAGTGGACCTGACACTGTGTATCTTTCGGGCATCCCGCTATGCGTTGATGATGCTGCGCGCCGGCTGGGCGTATTCCGCCGGTGCGTGGGACTGTCTCGGGCCGACGGAGCGCGGAACATATCCAGCGCCCAATCCCGTCACTGGACAAGGCGGGGGCGCACCCTCGGACATCAAGGCCGGGTATACAAACGTCGGGAGCTTGTCCGTGGGGGCGATGAGCTATACCTTCGACATTCCCACGCCTTATACCGACGTCGTTGCCGATTTGGAATTCGCTTATTCGATCAAAAATGCAATCGTTGCGGTGATGTTCAAGACCGGCGAGGATATCGTGGGCGGCCAAGGCAACGAGATCGTGCTCACAGGTGACCCGCGGTTGGTGACTGACCCGCCGAACATGCAACACGCCGGAGCGAAAGGCTCCATGCACGTCCAGTTCGCGACCTCCAGTGCCAAGAACATCGGTTACGGAACCGTGACGATTTACCTCATCCCCACGTCTTGGATCGCGGGGGGCGGCGCATCCCTTGCCGAAGTGCAACTGTGCGACATCGCGTTGCGGGTCAAGACGTTTGCCAAGCAGAAATGGGGCAAAGCCAACGCCTCGAACATTCACCAGGTGAAGATCATCAACAACGGCACGCCCGGGCAGATTGATCCAAGCAAGAACAGGATCCGCCCGCTGTGGGATCCAGCCGCGGGGGCGTTCATCGACGCCGATGCTCTGCACCCGGAGGCAGAGTCGCTGCGCTACGGCGTGCATACCCCGACCGGGCAGACCGAGATGGCGAAGCCGTTGGCTGGCTATTCGCCACCACCGCGGATTTGGCACAACTTGCAAACCGCGTCGGGAGAAACCATAGATGGCGATCCCTTTGGAGGCCCAGGCTCGGTCACGCGCGCCGCGAGCGCATCGGGAACGACCGTTGCCGGCTCCGTGCCAATCTTCGATCAGCTTCGCTCACACGCTGATCTCGATTGCGAGGACGGTGTCGAGGGAGATGGCGACCCACAACATGACTTGTGCCGTCTCCTTCACTTCGCATCTGGCCTGAATCAGGTCGTCGGCTCATTTGGGGGCGGCATGAGCGTCAACGGCCGATTCCTAGGCGAGTACGCGATCGACCATCCTGCGATCGCCGGTACCGGAGACTGGGTCACCTTCGATCTCGCCGAGACAGACAATTGCGGGAGCAGCGACGGTTGGACAGCGTGTGCAAACGGTCACCAGGACGAAACCCTGCGCCAGTGGCGCCTCATCAGCGATAGCCAACCCTCAGGCTGCTCCGATCAACAGAGCGGGAGCGACATCTACGTTAAACACGTCTGGTGCCTGTCGAACTTCTTCGACGACTCACTTCTTGGGTCCACGCCGTCCCTCATCGCATTTGTGACCACCGTCGTCATGACGAACGATCCGACGGGTCAGCCGATCCTGACGGTCAGTGCCGACGTTCCCGGCCGGGGAACCCAGACCGTCAAGGCGAACCTCAACTGCGTAACCCTCAACCAGCAACCGGTATGCCACTGATCAGCAGGAAATATGCGCTCGGACGGCGAAAAGGAACGGCGGGAGGCGTCGATGAAAAGACCAGGGACCGTAGGGCTACTCTTGATTGGGATGGCAGCTTGGTTACTCACCCCGATCGTCAGTCACGGCATCGATTGCGTCATATCTGGGCCGCTCGGTACGTACCAAGTACGCAAATGGAGTCTTCCGACCGGCGGCGTCTTCACTGGTATCGACTGGCAGGTGCAGACCCCCACCCAGCCGCCTCCCGTTGATGACCGTGGCTATCATTGGGGGATGGCCGCGTTCGTATACAACCCGGCGACAGGCCAGACTCCATTATGGGTTGTCGACTACGCGGGAGACGACGCGCCTCACATGGTCCTAACAGCTGGAGACGCTGATGTCGTCAACGCTCCGATACCCGTGACGGCGGGAATCCAGGGCGATTACCACGAACACGCGGATCCCTACCTCGATCCCGGGACGTATTGGGTCATTGCCTTCGGTTTCGGCCCCGATCATGGCGTGTTCGATGCGCTGAACCCGAGCAAGTTCAGGGTGGCTTTCAACTACGGGACGGCTCCCTGTACCGAGTCGGTGAGCGTTCCCGCTCAGATCGTGAACTACAACAACGCCGATTTCAATGGAGGCACTCATGTGTATGCGCCCGGCGCGGAGTTTGGCAAAGACACGACCCTAAGTTTTGATGTCAGTGAAAAGAAGACGTTCGGTATGGTTTACAACGCCTCAACTGCCGGAGTTCAAAGTGGAAAGTACTCGATCCCAGGATGCAATAACTGTGGCTTGCCCAGCAATTCTCTGTTCAAGATGACGTCTTGGAACGGCCATTATTCATTCACGAGAACGTTGCAAGCCGGGATCGACTCTTCGTTTGACGTCGACTTCTTACAACTAACTTTGCCTGGGATTTGATCGCGACCACTTAACGGCGCTTTCCTGATCGTGGCCCTCGCTCATTTCGCCGTTAGCGCGGTGGTCCCGGCGAAGGATTCGACGCCATCTAGTCGAGAACCGCGATGACCGCGCCGGTTTCGATGTTCTGACCGGCGCTCACCGATAGTTCCGCAATCGTGCCATCGCGCGGCGCCGAGATGTGGTTCTCCATCTTCATTGCTTCGAGCACAGCGATCAGGTCGCCCGCCTTTACCGCTTGGCCGACCGACACCGCGACCTTGACGATCGTTCCTTGCATCGGCGCCCGAACCGATTCCTTGCCACCGACACCGGCGCGCGCACGCATTTCCGCAGCGGGTGCATCGGGACGCTTCGCTGTTGCGCCGGATGAAAGTGCAGTGTCCAGGTTGAACACGCGGACACCGACGCGCTTGCCGTCGACTTCGACCACGACGTCTCGTCCCGAACCCGGCTCGCGCTTTTCGGCCGGCGTCACTTTGGCCGGTACAAGGCCCGATAGATCCAGGTCGTTTTCGACGAACGACGTTGAATACTCGCCGGCGGCGACTCGCTCGTCCTGCAACGCCAGCGTATGGAACGGGATCGTCGTCTTGACGCCTTCAATGATGTATT
>JAIVGO010000056.1 GCA_020201525.1 Actinomycetota bacterium
AACGGGGTCCGGACCACAATCTGCACATGTCCGTACCCGGCACTGACTTTTGGCAGCGGCACATCCGTTTCCGCGACGCGCTCCGAAAGGATCGTGCGCTGGCCGAGGCCTATTCGAAACTCAAGCGTGAGCTCGCGGTAGCACACTCGACCGACATCATCGCGTATACCGACGCGAAGTCGGAGTTTATTCGCGCGGTCGAGGACCGCGTCCAAGCCGGCTGAGCTACGGCATCGACTGAAGGGGCTGCGGTTGCTCCGAGTTCATCTCGCGTACGCCTGCGATGCCGAGCCCGAACGCGACGACGATATCGATCGCGGCGATCAGCCACGTGAACGTGTCGACGTGCAACGCCTGAAGTGGATCGCTGAACGGCCCCCAGTGCGGTAGGACGTGCACGGCCACGAAGCCGATCGCCGACGTGAAGCCGAAGAAGGCCGCGTACGGAGCAGCGAACCGGTGGCGGCTCCCGGCCAAAACGATCGTGAGAATCGCTCCGCCGAGCGCGAGAAACCCGAGAACCTTGACGGGCCCCGGCGAGTAGTTCCCTCGCCGCACGTGGTCCAGGTCGTGAACGAGATCCATCGCCAGGAAAGCGACGGCCCAGCCGAGCACCCGGTTGCGCATAACAAAACCAGCCTACAACGTGGCCGGATGAAGGCGAGCGGTTTACGCCGCGGTCGACTTGTTGAAGGCGCGCTGCAGCTTCGACTTGTGGTTGGCGGCGTTGTTCGCGTGGACCACGCCGGCCGCAGCGGCCTTGTCGTACGCGCGACACGCGCGGAGCAGCGCTTTCTGCGCCTCCTCGCGGTTGCCGGAGGTCAGCGCCTCGCGGAACCGGCGGTTGAACGTCTTGAGCTGGCTGCGGGTCGACAGGTTCCGGACCCGGGCGCGCTCGTTCTGCCGGTTGCGCTTGATTTGAGACTTGATATTCGCCATAAGCCGGCGGATTCTAGCAGGACACTCGGGCCGCAGCCAACGGCTATCCTTCCGATTCATGCCCGAGCAGCATCTCATCCGGAACTGGTGCGTGGTCGCCCATATCGACCACGGCAAGTCCACGCTGGCCGACCGCATCCTCGAAATCACCCATGCCGTCAGCCAGCGGGAGATGCGCGAGCAGTACCTCGACCGGATGGACATCGAACGCGAGCGCGGCATCACGATCAAGGCCGCCGCGGTGACGCTGCAATATCCCGCGAAGGACGGAAAGACCTATACGTTCAACTTGATCGACACTCCCGGGCACGTCGACTTCACGTACGAGGTGTCGCGGGCGCTGCTCGCATGCGAGGGCGCGGTTCTGGTAGTCGACGCGTCCCAAGGAATCGAGGCGCAGACGCTCGCGAACTTGCACCTTGCCTTGGAGGCCGACCTCGAGATCATCCCCGTCGTCAACAAGATCGACTTGCCGGCGGCGCAACCGGAAAAGGTGGCCGAGGAGATCCAGCAAGTGCTCGGCAGCAAGCCCGAAGAGATCTTTTTCGTCTCCGGCAAGACCGGCGAAGGAGTCGAGGAGCTGCTCGACGCGGTCGTGCGGCGCGTGCCGCCGCCGTCCGGCGATCCGGCCGCGCCGACCCGCGCGCTCATCTTCGACTCGACGTACGACGCCTACCGGGGGGTGATCTCCTATGTCCGCGTCGTGGACGGGTCCATGTCGAAACGATCATCGATTCGCATGATGGCGACGAAGGCCGAGCACAGCGTCGAAGAGATCGGTGTCATGGCGCCGGATCAAAAACCGATGGACGAGCTCGGCGCCGGGGAGGTCGGCTATCTCATCTCCGGCATCAAAGCGTTGCGCGAAGCGCAAGTCGGAGACACGGTTACCGACGCGAAGCGGCCGGCGAAAGAAGCTCTGCCGGGATACCGGGAACCGAAGCCGATGGTGTTTGCCGGTTTGTATCCGATGCAAGGCGACGACTATCCCGCGTTACGAGACGCGCTCGACAAGCTGCGGCTGAACGACGCCGCGCTTATTTACGAGCCGGAAACGTCGAAAGCGCTCGGCTTCGGCTTTCGTTTGGGGTTTCTGGGCTTATTGCACATGGAGATCACGCGCGAGCGCCTGGAGCGTGAGTTCAACCTGGAGCTCGTCGCAACGGCGCCGACGGTGGGGTACCGCGTGCAACTGACGAACGGCAGCGAAATCATCGTGTCGAATCCGTCGGACATGCCGGATCCGCATTTGGTGGAACGCATCGCCGAGCCGAGCGTGTCCGCGCTAATCCTCTCGCCGAAGGAATACATCGGGACGCTCATGGAGCTGTGCATGGCGCGCCGAGGTGTGCTCGACGGGATGCATTACTTGTCGGCCGATCGCGTCGAGCTTCGGTACCGGCTGCCGTTGTCGGAGATCATTTTCGACTTCTTCGACCAGCTGAAGGCACGGACGCGCGGCTACGCCTCGCTCGACTACGAGCCGATCGGCTATCAGCCGGCAGACCTCGTGCGACTCGACTTGCTCATCAACGCGGAGCCGGTCGATGCGTTCAGCGCGATCGTGCATCGCGAAAAGGCATCGGTGTACGGCAGGAACCTCGCCGAAAAGCTTCGCGAGCTCATTCCCCGGCAGATGTTCGACGTGCCGATCCAAGCGGCGATCGGCTCCAAGATCGTCGCGCGCGAAACGGTGAAAGCGAAGCGCAAGGACGTGCTCGCGAAGTGCTACGGCGGCGACATCACGCGCAAGCGCAAGCTGCTCGAGAAGCAGAAAGAAGGAAAGCGCCGCATGAAGCAGATCGGTTCCGTCGAGGTGCCGCAAGAGGCCTTCATCGCCGCGCTACGCGTCGGGAGCGAGGAGAAATGAGCACCGTCGCCGAACGCGCGCAGCACGCAGCGTCCTTGGCGCCGGCATTCGGCGTGTACGTGCACGTCCCCTTCTGCCCGTCGAAGTGCCCGTACTGCGACTTCAACACGTACGTCGGCCTGGAGCCGCTGGCACCGGCGTACTTACACGCGCTCGTGTGCGAGGCTGAGATGTGGAAGTCACGGCACGAGCTTGCGGAAGCGGGGTCGTATTTCATCGGGGGCGGCACGCCGACGATGCTCGACGAGCATCTCGTCGCCTCGACGCTGAAAGATCTCGTCTCGATCTTCGGTGCCGCGGAAGATTGTGAAGTCACTGTGGAAGCGAATCCGGAAACCTGTGATGCGTCCCGGCTGGCCTTTCTCCGCGAGGCCGGGGTGAATCGGCTGTCGATCGGGGGACAATCGTTCTCGAACAACGTCTTGCAGCTGCTGGGGCGCCGGCATTCGGCGGAAGCAACGAGACGCGCCGTTCGCGAAGCGCGCGCTGCCGGTTTCGACAACGTGAGCCTCGACCTCATTTTCGGCATGCCCGGTGAGACCGACGCCGAATGGAACCGTTCCCTCATCGAAGCAGTCGCGCTCGAGCCCGATCACATTTCTTGTTATGCGCTGACGATCGAATCGGGCACCGCGTTCGGCGCCGACGTCGCCGCCGGCCGCATGCCGTCGCCCGACGACGATGTGCAAGCAGTGCGGTACGAAACGGCGCTCGACGTGCTGAGCGCGGCCGGGTACCGCCACTACGAGATCTCGAATTGGGGCCTGCCGAGCCGTCACAATCTCATCTACTGGACGCAAGGATCGTATGCGGGCCTCGGCGCCGGCGCGCACTCGCACGTGGACGGCGTCCGGTCGTGGAATCGCAAGAACCCGCGCGCGTACGCGGAGAGCCCGACGGCGATGCGCGAAGGCGAAGAGCGATTGGACGACCGCGAGCGCGCGGTCGAATGGTTGCAGCTTCGGCTGCGTCTCGTCGATGGCATCGATCTGAACGAAGCCTCGAAGCGCATGGGAAGAGACCTACGTCCCGCGGCTGAGGCCCTCGGTGGCATCGTGTCGATCGACGGCGACCTTATGACGCTCACACGCCGCGGACTCCTGATCGAAAACGAAGTAGCGATCCGGCTGACTGCCTAGTTCGCGCGAAACATCTAAGCCTGGCCTTGAGGGTTTGTGGCGACAAAGGTCCGTTCGCGTTAGCGATCGCGCCGTCCCTCTCTAACCCAAGCTGCTATGGTCGCGCGATCTTTCCAATGTGGATAGTCGCTCGCTTCAACAATTCCAGCCGACGCTCTAAGCGCTTGACCTAGGTCGCTGTCCCATCGCGTGTGACGATCCTGCTCTAACAGTCGGTGTCGCCGACGGCGCCCGAACCGAGAAGAAATCCTTTGGTTACCCAACTTCTCATGATGCGGTTCCCGTCTCTTCCTTGTCTTCATGCCGTTTAGCTCAGCAGGTACGAGAATTGCAATCCAATGTTTACGTCGCAGTTTTTCGCCATGCTGTGTTGTTGAAGAAGGCAACGGTCGCCATCAAGGTGGCGAACGGAACAGCCCAAATGAACGGCTGTTTCTCTCCGAGCAGCTGGTATGCCCCGAACCACCCGACAAATGCCATCGTCAAGCCGGCGACGATTGTGTGCGTGACCCATTCTCCACGCCGGTCGGTCGAGCGCGCCGACCACCAGAGCGCCGGTACGGTCAGCGGCGCTGCCGCGATCTGGGCGCCTTGCGAGATCAGCAGAAAGCCTGCGGCCGCCACAACGAACACGCGCCACCTTTTCGCCACAAGAGCCTCCACTCTCGATTTAAGCAAATGCTTAACACTCGGGGAACCCTCGGTCAAAGCGAGGTTCTAGCACTCGAAATGGCCGAGTGCTAACATCGAAAAATCATGGCTGATGAGGACATCGGCGCTCGTCAGGGTGCCATTTTGAGCGCCGTCGTGGAGGAGTTCATTCGCTCCGGCGAGCCGGTCGGGTCGAAGAACCTCGTCGGGCGCTACCGGCTGACGGTCAGCGCGGCGACGGTTCGCAACGACATGAGCCACCTCGAGGAGCTCGGTTACCTCGTCCAGCCGCACACCTCGGCCGGGCGCATCCCGACCGACCTCGGCTACCGATTCTTCGTCGACCACCTGACTCAGCCGGTGGCAATCGACGAGAACCAAAAGCAAGCGCTCGAGCGTGAGCTCGCCCCGGTCCAGGCCGGCATCGAGGAGCTGCTGCAAAAAGCGACCGAGATCTTGTCGCGGCACACGCGCCAAGCGGCAGCCGTGCTGGCGCCGAGCATTTCCGGCGCGAAGCTGCGGCACTTGGATCTCGTACGGCTGTCGCAGCGCCTCGTTCTCGTTGTGATCGTGAGCGACAACGGCCGCGTCGACAAGCGCTTGGTCGAGCTCGATTACGACGTCACGCAAGCCGATCTCGACAAGGCGCAGCGCGACCTCAACAAGAACCTGCTCGACAAGCTGTTGAACGAGGCCCAGAGCGCGGCCGCGACGCTCGCGACCGGAAAACAGAAGAAGCTCGTTCAAGGCGTTGCCGACGCGCTCGGCGAAGTCATTCAGGAAGAGGCACGCATGTTCGTCGGCGGCACGGCGAACTTAGCCGGTGAAACCGCTTTCGGCGAGCTCGATACCTTGCACCGAATCATTGAGGCGCTCGAGTCGCAGAAGTCGATGACGCGGTTGCTTGCGAATGCTCTCGATGCGCCGACGAGCGTGAAGATCGGATCAGAAGTTGGTGTCGAGGACTTGCAGTCGTGCAGCGTCGTGATCGCGTCTTACAACGTTGAAGGCACACCGCTCGGGTCGGTCGGCGTGATCGGCCCCACGCGCATGGATTACACACGCGCATTGGCCTTCACGAGTGCCGTTGCTCGAGCCATTGCCGGCCGCTTCGAAGAGATCAGCGGGTGAGCCTGGAACCGGCGAGGCGCCGATGACCGACTATTACCAACTTCTCGAGCTCGATAGGGGCGCAAGCGCGGAAGACATCAAGCGCGCGTACCGCCGTCTCGCGCGTCAGTATCACCCCGATGCGAACGCGGGTGACCCTGCATCGGAAGAACGCTTCAAGCAGATCAGTCAGGCGTACGAAGTCCTGAGCGATCCCGGGCGCCGCCAACGATACGACCAATTTGGCGACGAGCGTGGGGGATCGCCGTTTGGGTTCGGCGATCTCGGCGACATCATGGAGACGTTCTTTGGTGGTTCTCCGTTTGGATTCGGGGGCGGCGGACGGGGGCGCGGCCCGGAGCGCGGCGGGGACCTCGCGACGTCGCTCTCGATCACGCTGGAAGAAGCCGCGCGCGGCACGGAAAAACAAGTGACGATCGACGACTTGATCTCGTGCGAACGATGCAAAGGCAACGGTTCCGAGCCGGGGACGTTCAAAGTACGGTGTGATCGCTGCGCCGGCACCGGAGCGATCCGAAGCCAGCAGCGAACGATTCTCGGCACCGTCATGACCCAGCGCGTGTGCGGCACGTGCAACGGCGCCGGGGAGATGCCTGCGTCGCCGTGCACGAGTTGCGGCGGAAATGGCGTCGTCCGAGGCTCGCAAACGGTTACGATCGAAATCCCCGCCGGTGTTCGCAGCGGGATGTCGATGCGCGTGGCCGGACGCGGACGCGCCGGCGAACGCGGTGCTCCCGCCGGGGACCTCTACGTCGAGATCTCGGTCACACCGCACAGCAGTTTCGACCGCGTCGAGGACGATTTGTATTGCACGGTGTCGGTGCCGTTCACGGTTGCCACGCTCGGCGGTGAGGTCGTCATCCCGACGCTCGAAGGCGACGAGCGCGTGCGTATCGACGCCGGCACACAGTCCGGCTCGCAACACAAGCTGCGGGGGCGAGGCGCCGCGCATGTGAACGGGCGGGGACACGGTGATGTCGTCGCCAACTTGATCGTCGAGGTGCCGCGCAAGCTGAACGACGACGAGCGAGAAATCATCGCCAAGCTCGCCCAGGTTCGGGGCGACCCGGTCGATGAGGAAAGCCCCGGGCTGGTTTCGAAGCTCAAGGGCGCTTTGCGAAAAGATCGGTGAGCGCTCCGCACGTGTTTGCCTCGTCCGTCGCGAGCGACGTGGTCCAAATCACCGGCGACGACGCGCATCACGCTGTTCGCGTGCTCCGACTTCGCACGGGTGAGCGAATCACGGTGTCCGACGGTGCCGGCAACGTTGCGAATGCCACGATCACCGACGCCGAACCGCGATTGCTGCGCGCTCGCGTCGACCAACGCCGACACGTCCCACGCGTGCCGCCGTGGCTGGTGGTCGTGCAAGGCATTCCGAAGGCCGGGAAGCTCGATCTCGTCGTCCAAAAGCTCACCGAGATTGGCGTCGACGAGATCGTCCCATTGAAGGCCGCGCGCAGCGTCGCGCGGTGGGACGATGGTGAGAAGAAGGTCTCCCGGCTCTCGGCCATCGCCCGTGAAGCGGCCAAGCAGTCGCACCGGGCATGGCTCCCGGACGTGGGTCTGCCGGTGACTGTGGAGGGGCTCCCGGCGGCCGACCTGACGATCGTCTTGCACGAGGAAGAGCCTGGTCGGCTCGTCGATGTCTTGCCACCCGACCCCCCGGCCCGTTTTGCCCTCGTCGTCGGCCCCGAAGGCGGCTTCGCCGGTGATGAGATCGCGATGTTCGTCCGGAACGGTGCGCAACTCGCCGGTCTGGGCGGTCAGATCCTGCGCACGGAAACCGCAGCGCTCGTGGCTGCGTCCCTCGTGCTGGGACGTTACGGCCGTATCGGCTGAGCCGCCCTCCTATTGTGATGAGTCGCCACGGAGAGTAAGTTATGTTTGTCCAAAGCGATTGCTTCGGTGGCGGGCAAAATGTTAGTTTTTGCCCAATCGCGCCCCCGTGGGGGACTGGGCGCAGGGGGGGTTTCGTTGGATACGACTTATGCCCGTCGCGTGGGCGAGCGGTTGAGAGCGATCCGGCTTCAGAAGGGGCTTTCGCTCCACGAGGTCGAGAGCGCCTCCGGCAAGGAGTTCAAGGCATCCGTTCTCGGCGCGTACGAGCGCGGGGAGCGGAGCATCTCGGTGCCGCGGCTGCAGCGTCTCGCGCAGTTCTACGAGGTTCCGGTCGACCAGCTTCTGCCGAAGATCGACTCGGGAACCATCTCGCTCGAAGAGCCGGCCTCGGTGAACAGCAATGCAAGTGTGTGCATCGACTTGCAGCGCTTGCGCCAAGTCGAGGCGCCGGAAGCCGACGTGTTGAACCGGTACCTCAGCATGATCCAGATGGCGCGCGGCGACTTCAACGGCAAGATGCTATCGGTGCGCGCCGACGATGTCCGCGCGCTCGCTGCGGTGTTTGAGCTGACGCCCGAGGGCCTCGCGACGCGCCTCGACGATCTCGGCATCCGCGCCTCGGCCGTCGCGTAGCACGATCGCGCCGGCGCGGCGCCTGTAGGGTGCGGTCATGCCGCGTGCTTTCCTCACAGGCGGAACCGGTTTCATCGGTTCAAGGCTCGCGCACGCGTTAACGCAATCCGGCTGGGATGTCGTCGCGCTTGTACGCTCAGTCGACAACGCGAAGCACCTGGAGTCGGTCGGCGTGCGGCTTGCGATCGGTGACATCACGCAACCGCACACGCTTGATGAGCCCCTGTATGGCTGCGATGCCGTCTTTCATTTGGCGGCGATGCTGAAGTTCGGTGTTGCCGACCGGCACGGCATGGTGCGAGTAAATGTGCACGGCACGCGAAACGTACTCGAAGCTGCAAGCGCCGCGGCCGTTTCGCGCGTCGTGTATTGCTCGACGATCGGCGTTCTCGGGCGTGGGGAGCCGAGCGAAGTGCGTGACGAAACCTCCGTCCATCCCGACTACTTCCCATCGGCATATGAAGAGACGAAGTGGGAAGCACATCAACTCGTGCGCAAAAAGATCGCGGATGGAATGCCGGCCGTCGTCGTGCTGCCGGGCGTTGTCTACGGGCCGGGTGAGACCGGCCTGCTTTCACGCTTGATCGGGATGTACGCACGAGGCTGGCTGCTTGCGATGCCGCGCATGGATTGGGCCGCGTCGTACGTGCACGTCGACGACGTCGTGCGAGGGATACTTCAGGCTTTCGAGAAAGGCCGCGTCGGCGAGGAGTACGTTCTCGGCGGTGACAATGCCACGTTGCGAGAGCTGTTCGATCGGCTCGCACCCATCGCCGGTGTCCGGCCGCCGCGATTTCAGATTGCCGAAAAATTGTTGCCGCTTGCGCGGCCGTTCGGGCCGATCATCGCTCGCGCGCTCGGCCAGCCGCCGCGCTTCGTCCAAGAAGGACTTGATAGCCTCCATGGGTCGTACATGGCGTCGTCCGCAAAAGCGGAGCGCGAGCTCGGATACCATTTTCGGGCTCTCGAAGACGGGATGGGAGAGGTGCTGAGATGGGCGAAGGAGCACTGAGCGGGAGACGGATCGTCGCCGTCTACGCGCACCCCGATGACGAAAGCTACACGTTTGGTGGTTGCATCTGTAAGTACACCGAAGAAGGAGCCGAAGTAACCGTTCTCACCTTCACACGCGGTGAGGCCGGCACGATCGGCGGCGGTTCCGACGCGACGCCCGAAACGCTCGGCGAAGTACGCGAGCTCGAGCTGGAGGACGCGTGCAAGATTCTCGGCGCGTCGGACGTGCGCATCTTCGGTACTCCGGACGGCGGAACGAAGGAAACGGAGGAAGGCGTCCAAGCCATCGTCGACGTGTTGCGCGAGCTGAAGCCGGACATCCTCGTGACCATGGAGCCGCACGGCGTGACGCGCCATCCGGACCACATCGCGGTCTCGAACATGACCGAACGCGCTTTCGAGAGGGCTCGCGATGACGGTTTTCCAAAGAAGTTCTACTTCGCCGCGTATCCCGCCGCTGCATTGAACGCGTTCAATGCCGGCTTGAAAGAGCGTGGCATCAAATGGCTCGACCCCGACGATCCGTTCTACCCGCAGCCCGCCGACGACCAGTCGATTGCATGCGTCGTCGACGTGATGCCGTGGATCGATCGAAAGGCCGCCGCGCTCATCGCGCATCGTACGCAGTCCGACGAGATCATCAACTGGCTCCCCGAAGATATGCGCGGCTTGTTTCTCGGCGGCGAGGCTTTTCAACGCATTCACCCGCCGCGCGAAAAAGGTGAGCCGGCCGAAAATGACTTGTTTACCGGGATACGATGAAGGACGGAGATTGCCTGTTCTGCAAGATCATCGCGGAAGAGATTCCGGCCGACGTCATTTTTGATCGGGGCGGAGTGATCGCGTTTCGCGACGTGAATCCGCAAGCGCCGTTGCACGCCCTCGTCGTGCCGAAGGATCACGTGCGCGACGCCGCTGCCGTGGATGCGTCGCACGGGTCGTTGCTCGTCGAGCTCATCGGAGCCGCGAACGAGATCGCCGAGGCGGATGGGGTCGATGCATCGGGATACCGGCTCGTTCTCAACGTCGGGGCCGACGCCGGGCAAACAGTGTTCCACCTCCACCTACACGTGATCGGCGGCCGGCCGATGGCGTGGCCGCCGGGCTGAGCCCTGCCTCGCTCCGCTCGAAAAAAATCGGTACTGCCTGGAATGCAACCCGGTGGATATAATTTTCTGCATGCGACCGCCCCCTTCCGAGGGGGCGCCGCATGTTAGGGCTCTAGGGGAGCCCAAGGAGACCTAGTGGCATCAAGCACGACCGAAGTCAAGATTCTCGTTCCAGGACATCAGCCGATGGTGAGCCTTCTCGGTCACCGCGATGAGTTGCTCAAGCTGATCGAATCCGCCTTTTCCACGGCCATCTTCGTTCGCGGGAACGAGATCACCATCTCCGGCGATGCCGCAGAGGCCCAGAAGGTGGCAACGCTCTTCGAGGAGCTCATCGGGCTGCTTGCCGAAGGGCAAACGTTGACCGAGGAAGCGCTCCGTCATTCCATCGGGATGATCAAGACCGGTGACGCGTTGCCGCGTGAGGTTCTGTCGGATTCGGTCTTCTCGCATCGCGGAAAGGCCATTCGCCCGAAGACGGTCGGCCAAAAGCAATATGTGGATGCGATTCGCAAGAAGACGATCGTCTTCGGCATCGGGCCGGCAGGAACCGGCAAGACGTACCTCGCGATGGCGATGGCCGTGCGCGCGCTCACGAACAAGGAAGTTTCGCGATTGATCCTGACGCGTCCCGCCGTGGAGGCCGGTGAGAAGCTCGGCTACTTGCCGGGCACGCTCGTTGAAAAGGTCGATCCGTACATGCGCCCGCTGTACGACGCGCTGTACGACATGATGGATCCGGAACAGATGGCGCGCCTCATTCAGCGCGGAACGATCGAAGTGTCGCCGCTGGCTTACATGCGGGGTAGAGCTCAGCCGTATTCGGCTCATGTTCTTACTTCCGATGGCTTCCGCCCCATCGGAGAGCTATCCGTCGGGGATTTGGTTATCGGTTCAAATGGAAAACCCACTCCTGTCCTCGGTATCTATCCGCAAGGCCGCAAAGAAGTTTTTCGAGTTCGCACCCAAGATGGAGCAAGGACCATCTGCTGTGGGGAACACTTGTGGGCCGTATATACGCATTCAGACCGGCGTCGTAAGCGGCCGGCCCGCGTGCTCGAGACCCGCGAAATGATGGGGCGCCTGCGCGCTGCCCACGCGCATCGTTTTGAGCTTCCGGTTTTGAGCGCTCCTGCAGAATTTGTTTCTCGTGACATTTCCATCGATCCTTACGCGCTCGGGCTTCTGCTCGGCGACGGATGTCTCACCGGCAAAACGACGCCGTCTTTCACGACGTCGGATCCTGAACTCGCTGTCGCGTTGGAAGCGCTGCTCTACGGCATCGAACTAAAGCGGAAGAATTCCGTTGATTACGTTCTACGCAACAAAGACGGCGGGCGCGGCGGCGTCATCGTTTCCAATCCGGTAACGAAAGTGCTCCGTGAGATGCAGCTTTGCGGGACGCGGTCATCCACTAAATTCGTTCCGCAGGAGTACCTTCTGAATTCGCCGAGCGTACGGTTGGCTGTATTGCAGGGCTTGTTCGATACGGACGGCGGACCCGTAACCCAGCGAGGTCGCACGTGTCGCGTGGAGTACACGACGACGTCTCCGCAACTTCGCGACGATGTTGCTTTCCTCGTGCAGTCGCTCGGCGGGATCGCGTATTCGCGTACACGGGCTGCGGAAGGGCGGCGTCCGGGGCGGGCACGAGGTCGCGACGTGTATCACCGTCACGACGCCTTCACCATGGATGTTCGTCTTCCGCAAGGTCTGTCTCCATTTCGCTTGAAACGCAAGGCTGAAATTTACAAACGCCACGGCGGTGGCGCTCCGAAGCGCTATATCGACAGCATCGAACGTGTAGGCGAGGAAGAAACGCTGTGCATCAGCGTCGGCGCCGGGGACTCACTCTATGTAACCGATGACTTTCTCCTTACGCATAACACCCTTAATGATTCGTTCATCATTCTCGACGAGGCGCAGAACACAACGC
>JAIVGO010000149.1 GCA_020201525.1 Actinomycetota bacterium
CCGCTGGATTAGTGAGAGTGGCCTTCAATCCGCCTGTACTAAAAAAGATTCCGATCGAGGCTGGGGCTGTTAGATCGAAGTACCACCAGTCGTAGGCGCCTTCGTCTTCACCGGCACAGCTGCCGGTCGCGCCAAGCGGAGCAGCCTCCGCTTTGGAGGGGCCGGCGCTGCAACTGTCGGCGCCGGGCGCTGCGTGCGAAGCCGTCGGTACGAAGAAGACGCTCACGAGCAACAGCGCGAGAACCCTCATGAGGTTTCGGCGTCGCATATCCCTGGCCGGCATTGCTCCTGCTCCTTCCGCATGCGCCAAGCGGAGCCAGCCTGGTGTCTCTCTCTCGCCAGAGACCGGCAGCTGCCGGCGCACACCTTTGCCCGTCCGCCCGGTTGGGCGGCACAATTGTTACGGTCTAGTTCGCTGTATCCCTTCTGCCTCCTGCCTCACGAAAGCCGCGAAATTCCCTCCCTGCCGCTTTGCGGGCATCCACCTGGGGCTTTAGGCTTGCCTCAATGTCCGTTTCCACAGCCAGGCAGGCCTTTTTCGAAGTCGCCCGATCCGAGGGCGCGCGCTATCTTTTTTCGAATCCTGGCACGACGGAGCTGCCAATTTTCGACGAGCTGGCGGAAGAGGACCCCGGGCTTGAATTGATCCTCTGCCTGCACGAGGCGGTAGCCGTCGGTGCCGCAGATGGTTATGCACAGGCTACCGGCCGGCCGTCTTTGGTGAATCTGCACATTCTTCCCGGACTTGCCAACGGCTTATGTCACATGGCCAACGCGGCGTGGAGCCGGTCTCCCGTGGTCGTGACGGCCGGACAGCAAGACACGCGGCACCTCGTGCAGGAGCCGATGCTTGCCGGCGATCTCGTGAGCATGGCCAAGCCGTTCACCAAGTTCGCGTACGAATGCCGCCGCCCCGACGAGGTCGGCATCGCGATGCGGCGCGCTTTCAAGGTCGCTGCCTCGCCACCGCAAGGCCCAACGTTTGTGAGCATCCCGTGGGACACGATGGACGAGAGCGTCGAGATCGAGGTGCCGCCCCCGTCGCCGATCGATTACGGCGCGGCGGCCTCGTCGAAAGCGATCGCGCGCGCGGCAGACTTACTCTTGAATGCACAGCGGCCGCTGATCGTCGCCGGCGACGAAGTGGCGCGCGCGGGGGCCGTCGAAGATCTCGTCGCGCTTGCCGAAGCCGTCGGGGCGCGTGTTGCCGGCGAGCCGATCCACGGACGGCTCGTTTTCCCGCAAGACCATCCGTTGTGGAACGGCGCGCTGTTCCCGAACAATCCGGGCGTCCGCGCCGTCCTCGAGCAATACGACGTCGTGCTGATCGCCGGTGCCATCGCATTCGCGCCGCTGCATCCGTCGCCCGTCGGCGCCGTGCCCCCGGAGGTGAAGCTCATTCACCTCGACGCCGACGCCTACCAAATCGCCCGCGTCTATGCGGTCGAGGAGGGACTGTGGGGCGATGTGCGTGCAAGCGTCCAGTCGCTCACTGCGACCGTGACGAAGCTCGCGACGAGCGAACAGAAGAACGCCATCACAGAGCGAGTGACTCGATGGAGCAAAGAACGGGAGAGCGCCCTGGACGCGATGGCGACCGGACTCGACGCGTTGCGCGGCGCGACACCGATGAAGCCCCTCATCGCGTGCAAAGAGATCTTCGACAATCTCGATCCGGGAACCGCGATCGTCGACGACGCCGTGACGAACACGGTCGGCGTCCGCACGATGATGCGTTCGAGCGAGCCGGGAACGTACTTCTTCACGCGCGGCGGCGGCCTCGGGTGGGGGATGCCGGCGTCGATCGGCGTGAAGCTCGCCGACCCCGACCGCCCCGTCGTCGCAATCGTCGGCGACGGAACTGCGCTCTACGCGCCGCAAGCGCTCTGGACGATGGCGCATCACGACGTGCCGGTGGTAACGATTGTGCTCAACAACCGCTCGTACCTGATCCTCAAAGCTGGTTTGAAGGCGATGGCGGGAAAAGCGGCGAAGTTCGACCGCTGGCCGGGTATGCACATCGACAATCCGCCGGTGGACTTCCCGTCCCTCGCGAAGGGATTCGGCATCGACGCGGAACGGATCGAAGACGCCAACGATGTCGGCAAAGCCGTCGCGAGCGCGCTCGCCGCGAAGAAGCCGGCGCTCATCGAAGTCATGGTCGACGGTTCGCTGTAGATGACCTGGCGAGACGCCGGCATCGAAGGTCCCGTCGAAGGTCTCGGCGAACGAGCGGTTGCAGAACAGCAGGCGATCTTTCGGAACACGTTCGTGGAATCACTCGGCGTGAAGATTCTCGAAGCGAAGCCCGGCTACGCCCTTGCCACCCTCGACGTCGGTCCACATTTTCTGCACCCGGGCGGGTTCGCGCACGGGGGAGCGCTCGCGAGTCTGGGCGACACGGTCGCCGCGTGGGCGACGTTTCCTGCACTCAAACAAGGCGACATCCACACGACGATCGAATTCAAGGCGAACTTTCTGAAAGCCGTCTCACAAGGGACCCTCCGCGCCGAAGCCAAAGCCGCGCACATAGGACGCCGCACGATCGTGCTCGACGTGCGCATCACCGACGAGCGAGGCCGCCTCATCTGCATGATGACGGTCACGCAAGCAGTCGTGCCGCTCCAAGAAGCGCGTCCGGATCAAGCCGGCGACAAGCCTTAGCCGCTATCCGATTTCACCGGGTGACGCCCGGCGCACGACACGGGACCGGGATGCCAGAAGGCGACGGTTCGAATTGCGCTGACCGTGCAGCCGTTCGGAAGCGTGTACGCGTACGTTCCGTCGCGATACCGGTACCAGTTCGCCGTGATCTGCGCCTCCGACTTCGGTCGGAAACCTTCGTCGGCCGCGGACGCCGCGATCGCGCCTTGCGGATTCAAGCTCACGCCGAACGGCCACAGCGCGACGACGGCAAGAGGAATCAAGAGATAGTCGTACAAAGGCCGTCGGACGAGTCGGGCGACCAGCGGACCGCGCATCGCGAGCGACGCAGGGCGCAACGTTTGTTCGGCGGCGAGCGCCAAAGCGATGCCGAGTACAGCGAGCAGCGCGGTTTGGATGAAGTGGCCGAACAGCAGCACCCGCGCTATGGCGTACAGCGTCATGATCAAGCCCGACAGGATCCAGCCGGTGCGTCCGCGGTCGTCTTCACGGAGCAACAGAATCGATGCGCCGACCAGCGCCACGAGCCCCAGGACGATCATTGGATCGTCCCGCCCGGCATCGGCGCCGATGATGCGCGAGATCAGCTCGGCGCTCGAAATGAACAGCGCAACCCACCCGAAGCGAATCGTGTGGCCGTCGTCGTCAGACGGCGCTGAGGTCATTCTTCGAGGTCGACGCCGGCGGTGCGCAAGGAACTCTTCAGATCCTTCCGCGCTTCCGAAAGAAGCCACTCCGCCTCCTCATTGCTCGCGGCTGTTGCCGTAATTGTTACTCGAACCGTGCCGTCCTCCGCGAATGATTTTGCACGGCTCTTTACGTACACGCCGAGATGTCTCGACTGTACCGCACGCAGAGTGTCTGCGATATGGGATTCGTCCTTCGTCGAGGCGGCGGCCGTCCATTCGCTGAAGCCGCCGGGCCCGAGGATCTCATCGAGGAACGGGGCGAGTGAATTATCGAAAATCCAAAAGAGCTCGGGCGGTACGCCCGGTAAGCACACAATCACCGTCGAACCGACGCGCACGAGCACGCCGGGCGCAGCGCCGACGTGGTTGTCCAAAGCGATCGCGCCGCGCGGCAGCAGGCTCATCCGAATACGTGCTTCGTTGAGATCGGCGCCGGTGACGGTGCCGTCGGCGGCCAGCTCGGCGTACCGGCGGCGAACGATCTCTTCGGCTGCCGCATGCGGTTCGCACACAAGCCCGGTCGCGAGCGATACCGCCTCGCGTGTGCGGTCGTCGTCCGTCGGGCCGAGGCCGCCGTGCGTCAGGATCAGATCCGGCTTTCGCGATAGCGCCGAACGCAGCGCGCCCGCGACAAGGGGCGGGTCGTCCGGCAGCAGCGCGCCGCGCTCGACACGCGCGCCGCGAGCCGTGATCCGCTGAATCAGCCAGTGCGAGTTGGTGTCTTGCACGATCCCGCGCAACAGTTCGTCGCCGATCGAAAAGACCTCCACCCGTTTCACCGAATCACCTTCATGAGCTCCGACGGTATCTCGACTTTGCGAACGGCGCGACGCACCGCCGCCGCGCTCAGGACGCCGCGCTCGGAAACCACGCCGTCGAACAGTGCGATCGGCGTCTGCTCGAACAGCGGCGCGCTCACCAACGCCCAGACGTCTCGAACGATGAATTTCGTCGTCCCCGCGAGCGCGTAGCACGGTGTACCGAGTTCTCGAGCGGCCAGCGCCACCGAGTACGTTCCGATATTGTTGACACAGCCGTCTTCGGTCACGGCGTCGGCTCCGACGAGCACCACGTCCGCGCGCTCCGCAGCTTGAACGACGGCGGCATCCGGTACGACCTCGACAACGAAACCGTCTTTTCCGAGACGCCGCGCGAGCGTCCTGCCTTCGCCGCCCGGGCGCGACTCGCAGCACAAGACGGTGTCGATTCGTTTGCGAGCCTTACGCAGTGCGGCGACCACCGAGGACGACGAGGAGTGTGTCAGCACGACTGCCCGGCGTCCGATCGCCCACACGGCCGCATGCGCCACGGAATCCGTCTCGGCCGAAAGGCGCACGGAGAACGCATCGACGTCGTCTCCGGCGAGCGCGGCCGCGAACAGATTCCACAGCGGCGCCATGGCCGGATGCGCGCGCAGCAGCATGCGGGCGGCGCGCATGATCTCGCGCTTGCCGTCCAACATCGAAACGCTGCGGGCTGCGGCAACGGCGATCTCGGCCGCGCCGCTGCGACGGTCGCGCGACGCCTTGCGAATCACATCCCAGGGATCCACGAAGCGCATTGTCCCACGAGGGCGAGACGGAGACTCGATCCGCTAGATTGAGCGCTCGTCAACAGGAGGATCTCATGGGCGCCAACGAGCTCTTTTCGATCGAAGGAAAAGTCGCCGTCGTCACCGGAGGATCGCGCGGCATCGGCTTGATGATCGCGCGCGGCTTCGTCGAGTCCGGCGCCCGCGTGTACATCTCCTCACGCAAGGCCGACGCGTGCGACGCCAGCGCGAAAGAGCTCAGCGCGATCGGCGAGTGCATTTCCGTTCCGGCCGATCTCTCGAACGAGGACGGCGCAAAGCATCTCGCCGATCAAGTTTCGGAGCGCGAAACGGAGCTCCACATTCTCGTGAACAACGCCGGCGCGGCGTGGGGCGCTCCGCTCGAGGAATACCCGGACGCGGCGTTCGACAAAGTGATGAACACGAACGTGAAGGGAGTCTTCCACGTCACGCGCCACTTTCTGCCACTGCTGCGAAAAGCGGCGCGGGACCACGATCCGGCGCGCGTCATCAACATCGGCTCGATCGAAGGCCTCCGCCCGCCGTTCTGGGAGAACTACGCGTACCCGGCCAGCAAGGCCGCCGTTCACATGCTCACACGCCACTTGGCGCACCGGCTCGTCGGCGACGGCATTTCGGTCAATGCGATCGCCCCGGGCCTCTTTCCGTCCAAGATGACCCAGTTCGTCTTCGACTCCGGCAGTGGGGAAGCGGAGCACGCGGTCCTCGACCACATTCCGATGGGCCGGGCGGGAGAGCCCGAGGACATGGCGGGCATCGCCATCTTCCTCGCCTCGAAGGCCAGCGCGTACCTGACGGGAGCCGTCATTCCCGTGGACGGCGGGATCTCGACCACGCAATAGGAGGACGAGCGGCGAGCGCAGGTGCGCGTTACCATCAACCGCGATGGACGCCTTTGATCTGCAGCTGCTTTTCGCGCACCGCGACCTGCTGTCGGAGTCGCCGGAGCCCGCATTTCGCTTCATCGGACCGGTGCCGAAGGCGAAGAGTGTCGCGATACTGTCCGGGTCGTTCAATCCGCCCACGGCGGCTCATCACTTGATCGCCGAGCGTGCACGCGCCGGCGGCTGCGAGCTCGCGATGTTTGCCCTGCCGCGCCGGCCGGCCGGCAAGGATCATGCGGGACTGCTGCCCGAGGACCGGCTCCTGGCTTTGCGCATGATCGCGCCCCGCGCCGGCATCGCCGTCGCGACCTCCACGCACGGCCTATACGTGCATCAAGCCGGCGCGGCGGCGAAAGCGTTTCCCGACGCCGACATCGTGTTTCTTGCCGGCAGCGACAAGGTGGTTCAAATCTTCGAGTCGCAGTGGTACGAAGACCGCGACGCGTCGCTCGAAGCCTTGTTCGCTCGCGTGAGCTTCCTCGTCTCGCCGCGGTCATCCGACGGGCCGCACCTCCGCGCGGTGTTGGGAGCACCGGAAAACCGGCGCTTTGCAGACGCGATTCGCGTGGTGCCGTTGCACCCTTCGGTGGCCGATCTATCGTCCACGCGCGTGCGCGGTCTGCTGGAAGCCGGCGCAGACGCAACCGGGTACGTACCGCCGGCCGTTGCAAACCTGCTTGCCGAGCTGCAGCCGTTCGCGCGGCCGCAGCGCTTCGCCGGCGAAGTGATCGACCCGTACGAGGTGCGCGCGCGTCTCATCGATGCGCTGTGGATCGTTCGCGAATGGGCGGAACGCGCCGCCGACCTTCGTGCGCTGCACCGGCTCGCCACGTCGATGTCGCCGGAAGGCGCGCATGTGCGGCGGACGCTCGCGCTCGGCTCGCCGGGTCCGGAAGAGCTTCTGCGGTTGCAAGCGCTCGCGAGCGCGTAACGCCTACTCGCCGAACCGCGAAAGCAACCCTCGGCTGCGCACTTGGCGCAACATCCACGCAAAGAACATCGAGCAGACGAACAGATAGATCACGTCCAGCAGAAACGTGATCGCGATGGCCCGCCCGGGGAACCCGCCGCCGTTCAGCACGGTGCGCAGGCCGGCGAAGGCGTGGCTTGCCGGCACCGCGCGTGCGACCGGCTGCAAAGGGCCGGGCAACACCGACACGGGATAGAACACCGCACTGATCGGTTGAAAGACGAACGCGAGCGCCCACGCAAGCGGCTCGGCGCCCTCGCCGAAGCGGAGCATGACTGCCGTGGCGAAGATGCCAAGCGCCCACCCCATCGCAGCCAGTCCGATGACGAGCGGTGCGAGTGCGACGCCGACCGTCATCAAGTTGAAGTGGTAGAAGGTGCTCGCGATGAGGACGGCAAACGTCGATCCGACGACGACACGGATGACGCCGCTGATGATCGTGCCGCCGATGTACTCCGCCGGCCGGATCGGGCTCGCCCACACGTTCAGAACGTTGCGGCTCCACACGTCCTCGAGAAAGCCGACCGACACTGCTTGCTGCGAACGGAACAGTAGATCCCACAGGATGACGGCGCCGAGAAAGAAGGCCGCGACGTGAGAGACGCGCTGGATGTAGAGCTGGATGAAGCCGAAAAGCACCAAGTCGACGAGCGGCCAGTAGAACAGGTCGAGCCAGCGGTGAAAGGTGCGGCGATACAGGAACGCTTGCCGCTGCAGGATCGCCATCATTCGCAGGAAAGACCCGCCTCGCGCCACTTCGATCACGGCTCACCTCGCGTGACGCGCAAGAACGCGCTTTCGAGATCGGGTGAACCGTACGCGGCGGTTACTTCGGCAGGCGATCCGGTCGCGACGACGCGGCCGCGGTGAATGAAGATGATGCGGTGACACATCTCCTCCACCTCACGCATGTTGTGTGATGTGATGAGTGTCGTAAATCCCTCATCGATCGATACGCGCCGCAACACACCCCGGGTCCGGTCGGCCGCGTCGGGGTCGAGCGAAGCAGTCGGCTCGTCGAGGAGCAGCAAACGCGGCTTGTTGAGAAGAGCTTTCGCGATGTGGACGAGCGTCGCCTGACCGCTCGAGAGCGAACGGGTGCGCATCGGTGCGAAGTGCGGTACGCCGAGCAGCTCGAGTACCTCGTGCACACGCCGCCTCGGCTTTCGCAGCCCGTATAGGCGCGCGAACACGATCAAGTTCTCCTCCACCGACAATGTTTGCGGCAACGACGTGTACGCGGCAGAGAAGTTCACTTGTTGCAGCGCGGATCGATCGTGGTGCGGATCGCGTCCGAGTATCGTGATGCTTCCCGACGACGGCGTCGTCAGCCCGAGTACCATGTGAATCGTCGTGCTCTTGCCCGCACCGTTCTGACCGACGAGCCCGACCATCTCGCCGCCGCCGATTTCAAACGAGACGTCGTCCACTGCAATCACATCGCCAAAACGCTTTGTGAGGTTGCGCACGTCGAGAACCGTCGTCGTCATACGCTCATCGTATCCGAGCGCGCGCGTGCAGTTTCCCACTCTTGACAGCGACCGGTGACAGTTCTCATGATGGCCGCCGTTCCACTTCCCCTTCTTTCCCTAGCCGTTGTTCACGCACGTCCGATTGAGGGATCAAGGGGGTTGTTCGAGGTGACACAGAGCCGCCGCTCGCGCATGTTTCCGTTCCTTGACGATGCTTCGTGCCGAGGCCTGGACCCGGAGACTTTTTACGCCGAAGGCGCCGCCGCTATCGCACAGGCAAAATCGCTGTGCTCGATCTGCCCGGTGCAGAGCGCGTGTCTTGAATGGGCCCTGCGACGTGAGGAATTCGGCGTCTGGGGCGGGACAACCGCGCGTGAGCGGTCGGCTCTTCGCCGTGAGCGGGGGCTGCGTCTTGTTCCTGCGGGTGTTGCCTAGGATCTACGCGCTTCTCCGGCCGCGCCGCCGGGTGATCGACGGAACCCGGCGCCCGAGAGCAACTGCGTGGGTCACCCGGTTCCTCCCGGTCGCTTTCGACCGGTACAGAGCCGTGTCGGCCGCCGAGACGAGCTGCGCGGGGGTCATGCCGTCCTCCGGCGCGGTGGCCGCGCCGATGCTGATCGTGACCTTCACACGCTTGCCATGGGCGACGAGGTCAAGCGCGGCGACGGCGCGTCGCGCTCGCTCTGCAACTTCGTGAGCGCCTTCCTCGTCGGTCTCCGGCAGCACGACGGCGAACTCCTCGCCGCCGTAGCGCGCGACCACGTCGAACGACCGGACGGCGGTGCGCAACGCGCGTGCCACCACGCGCAGGACTTCATCGCCGGCGGGGTGACCGAACCGGTCGTTCACCGACTTGAAGTGATCGATGTCGATGAGGAGTACCGACATGTGATGTCCGGCGGCGCTGGTGTAGCGGCGCTGACGCTCGGATTCATGGTGCAGGACTCGTTGGAACTCCCGGTGATTCGCAAGCTCGGTGAGAGGGTCCGTTACTGCCATCGCCGCAACGTGCGCGTGCAGCCGCGCGTTGGCAACGGTGAGGGAGGCTTGTTGTGCGAGCGACATCAGCGGCTCGAGCTCGTTGGCTCGCACGCGCCCCTGACCACGCATGCGAACGAATGAGCCTCGGCGCGCGACGCGCGTCACGACGAGGACGCCTTCGGATCCGATCGGCACGGCGATGTACCCGCGCGGTCCGAGCAGGGCGGAAACTTCGCCGTCGGCACGGGCCTTGTCGCCGGACACGATGACGATCTGCCCGGATGTGATTGCGGCGGCGAGCGCGCCGCGCAAGGGAATGCGCGCCGCTGTGACGCCGTGAATCCCGCACGATGCGGCGCAGACGAGGTCGGTGGAGTCGCGGTCGCGCAACAGGACCGCAGCTGCGCTGAAGCGGAGGTCGTTGACGACGCCGCGGCACAAGTCACCCAGGATCTCTTCGAGAGCGAGGCTGTCTTGGATGTCGAGCGCAATCCTGCGGATTGCCGCCAGCTCCAGCTCCCTTCGCCGCGCCTCGCGTTGATTGAAGGCGATGAGAGCGACGGCGATCGCAGTCACGAGCAGAGTGCCGGTGACGTCGGTGAAGCGCGGAGGTGCCGAAGCCGGGCGCATGACTTCGAGCACGGCAAGCGCCGCGAGCCCCGCGCCGAATACCCGCACGCCGGCGCTTGCCGCAAAGATGACCGACACGGCAATCGCCTCGAGCGCGAACAGGAAGGTGAGCGGACCCCCGGGACCGCCGGTGACGTGCACCAGGGCCCCGATAACGAGGATGTCGGTGACGATCGATGCCCAGACGATCATCGACGTCGTCGCAACGCGCTGGCGCGCCGCGATCATGACGGAAGCGAAACCAAATGCAATTTGCGCGCCGAGGAGCGTCGCCACGCGGTCGTGGGGGATGGGTTCGGGAAATACCGACAGGGCGACGAAAACGATGACCGGCATTGTCGCGCGAAACGCGGCGAGGATCGCAAGGCGTCCGCGCGTCGCAGACGGGCCCAGCGAGGCAAAACGCTTAGAGCCGGATGACCGTCCAGCCATCGAGCGCCTCCTTCTCCTCCTCCAGCGATCCGAGCTTCCCGCTGCCGCGTGACATCAGGATGAGCCCGATGAGTCCGGCGGCTGCGATTCCGGCGGGTACGGTGAACGGCGGCGCAATGTGGCGCGCGCGCCCCGCTATCTTGCCGGGGGAATTCTGGTTGCGCGTTACCGTCGCCGGTCCGATGCGCGTACCGGCGGACGGGTCGCGAAGAGTTCCTCCGGCCCCGTGCGTGCCGCCGCCGCCCCCGGTCGTCGTGGTGCCGCCGTTTCCACCGGTGCCGGATCCACCATTACCGCCGCCGCCGCCGCCTCCTCCGCCGCCACCGAGCGGACCCGGGTCGGTGATCCCAGGCGGCAGGAGCGCCCCGGGGTCGATCGGAATGTTTCCGCCGTTGCCGATGTCGAGCAGCCCGCCGTCGTCGACGAGCCCGGTCGGCTCGATCGACGGCAGAGCCATCGGAAGTGGTGCATCCGAGGGCACAACGACACCGGGATCAGACGCAGGCGAGGATGATGGGGAGCTAAGTATCGTCGGAAGAGGAAGCTCCGGGAGCGAGCCGATGCCGCCGGCCACCGCGAACCCGGTGCCACCGAGCCACAGAACGGCGCCGGCTGCAAGGCCGCATGCGCCGCGGAGGAAGAGCCTACGTTGACTCATGGCCAATGCGTCGGCGTCCCCCGTTGCACGGTGTATGGCCCGGAGTGACCAATGTTGCCTGGACAATGAGACCCAGTCCCCGTCTCGGCTTTGCCGTTGCTCCGGCCGCCGGGCAGAATGGCCGGGTGTCCGACAACGGAGAAGACGCCGCACAACCGCAGTATCCGCCCGGAGCCGGCGTCGAGCCCCCCATCGTCCAGCAACCCGCGAAGCTCCTGCGCATTGCGATGATGGTCCGCGAGCTTCTCGAAGAGGTGCGCCGAGCCCCCATCGACGAGGCCGGGCGCGGACAGCTTCGCGACATTTACACACGTGTCATCGAGGAGCTGAAGACCGGTCTTTCCGACGCGCTCGCAGACGAGCTCGAGCGCGTCATGATGCCGCTGTCGAACGACGGCGCGCCGTCCGAGTCTGAGATCCGCATCGCCCAGGCCCAGCTGCTCGGGTGGCTCGAGGGCATCTTCCAAGGCATCCAGGCGGCCATTGCGACGCAGCAGCTCGCCGCGCAAGCGCAACTCGAGGAGATTCGCCGGCGCGGCCTTCCGCCGGGCTTGGCAGGCCCGCCGCAGGACCCGAACGCGCCGCCGGGTCAGTACCTGTAGCCGTGGGGGAGATTCCGGAAAAGGCGCGCCCGCGGGACGTCAAGGGTCTGATTGCGCCGGGGCTCCGGCTCGGCCTCGCCGGGCCGTACCGAGGCGGGCTCCGCTTCTTGCTGTGGACCGGCGCGAAGCCGGATCATCTGACCGTCGCGTCGCTCGTGGCCAATGTGGTCGTCGCCGTCCTCCTCACGCGGGGCTTTCGTTCACTGCCGGCAGGGCTTCTGCTGCTCTCCGGCGTGCTCGACGTCTTCGACGGCGCCGTCGCGCGGGCGCGCGGAATATCGAGCGCGCGCGGCGCATGGTTCGATTCGGTCATGGACCGCGTGTCGGACGCGCTCGTCCTCGGCGCGTTGTTCTATTCGCTGCTCGTCCAAGGCCGGAGCGTCGACGCCGCGCTGGCGCTTTCGGCGCTCGGGATCTCCCTCCTCGTCAGTCAAGTCCGGGCAGAAGCGGAATCGCGCGGTGCGAAGCTGAGCGAGGGCGCATTCGCCCGCGCGGAGCGATTCATAGTCCTCGTGATCGGGCTGTGGG
>JAIVGO010000009.1 GCA_020201525.1 Actinomycetota bacterium
CGCCCACGTACACCGCGATCGACGCCGATCGCGCGTCGGGCATGTCCTTGACCAGCACGCGGACGCCATTCGGGAGGACCACGCGCTCGTATTGCACGACTACGACGCTAGCAGGGAGGCACTACTCGGCCGCGTTCCACGCTCCGTAGCTGATCACGAGGTCCGCGCCCGCGCGCCGCGACGCCGCGAGCGTCTCGCGCTCGGCGGCCTGCGCATCGAGGTCCTCGGCGGCGTCGACGAACGCGGCATGCTCGTCGGCGGTGTGGAACGAGATGAGCGGACGTTTCGCCAGTGGGCGCAGCCCGGCGACGATGTCGAGCGCCGGGGTGCCCGGCTTGACCACGACCGCATCCGCGCCCTCCCCCACATCGCGCAGCGCGCGGGCGCGCGACGCGCTCGGATCGTCGGCGGCGAGCAGCGGCACGGCACGCTCGCGGACCGGCGTGCTCTGCACGAGGATGCGGTGCACGGCGTACAGGCTGCTCTCGAGCTTCGCCATCGCCGCGACCGGAACGTCGTCGTGCCCGCCGGCGAGGGCGCGCCGGAGCGCGGCGACGCTGCCGTCGAGCATGCCCGATGGGATCACCAGATCCGCGCCTGCGTCGGCGTGAGCGACCGCGATCTCGCCGAGCCGCTCGAGCGTCCCGGCCACGTCGGCCGAGCCGTCTCGGAAGAGGACGCACTGCCCGTGCTCGGTGTACGCGCACACGCACACGTCGGTGGCGATCCCCAGCTCGGGGACCGCTTCCTTCACCGCCCGGACCCCGCGCTGGACGATGTGGTCGCGCTCGCTCGCGATGTACGCGCGGCTGTCCTTGCGGTCGGTCGCGCCGAAGAGGAGGAGTCCGGCGAATCCGGCGGAGGCCGCGGCCCGCGCGTCGCGCACGAGCTCGGTGAGCGAGAGACGCTCGAGCTGCCCGGTCCCCTCGACCCGCTCGCGGTCCTCGACCGATGCCGAGACGACGAGCGGGAGGATCATCCGCGACGCGAGGCCATCGCCACGCAGCCCCCGCGCCCACGCCGGGTGCTCCGCGAGGGGGCGTCGCGCGACGGTGTCCTGACCCACGTTCCCATGGTAGTCAGGACTAGCATTCCCCTTGGTGGGTCACCTGCGACCGCTGCTCGTGGCGCTCTTGGCGGCAGCGGTGCTCGCATCGGTCCCGCGGGTCGCGCGCGCCGATGACAACGGTGCGGCCCTCCCCGCGAAGGCGGACGTCGGGCCGATGCGCCACCTGTGGCAGACCCTCAACAACTGCGGTCCCGCGTCGGTGGTGATGGCGCTGTCGACCCTCGGCGTCGACGCGGATCAGGAGGAGGCGCGGCTCGCGCTGCGCGGTGCCGATGTCCGGCGCGGGATGGGTCCCGGCGGCGTCGACCCGTGGGTGAGCTCGCGGTACGGGCTGCGGTCGGTGTCGCGGCTCAACGGCACGATCGACCTCATGAAGCAGTTCGTCGCGAACGGCTTCGCGCCGATGGTCACGCAGTGGATGCAGGACCCCACGGTCTCGCGCATCGCGCACTGGCGCACGGTGCGCGGCTACGACGATGACCTCGGGGTCTTCTACGTGAACGACCCGATGCTCGGTGCGAACGTCCCGCTCTCCTATGAATGGTTCAACGCCAACTGGCAGCCGTTCAGCTATCGCTGGATGGTCATCTACCGGGCGGACGACGCGACGAAGGTGGAGCGGATCGTCGGCGCCGACTGGAGCGAGATCGGGATGCGCGACCGCTTCTACGCGCGGGCGAAGGCGGACGCGTACGCGCAGGAGACGAGCGCAGCGTGGCTCGCGTACGGCGAGGCGGCGTACCAGGACGGCTGGTTCGCCGAGGCGGTCGCCGCCTTCGAGCGCGGCATGCAGCTCGGCTCCGCCGAGCTCCGAGATGTCGCAGAGGATGTAGTACGCGCCCTCGGGAAGCCGCGGCTTGAAGCCGGCGCGATCGAGCGCGGCGAACAGCGTGTCGCGCCGCTCGCGGTAGTGCGCCGAGAGGTCGCGGTAATAGGGCGCGCCGAGGGTCAGCCCCGCGGCGACAGCCTCTTGGAGCGGAGCGGGCGCGCCGACGGTGAGGAAGTCATGCACCTTGCGGATCCCGTTCGTAAGCTGCGGCGCCGCGACGATCCAGCCCACCCGCCACCCGGTGACCGAGAACGTCTTGGAGGCGCCGGAGATCGTCACGGTCCGATCGGCCATCCCGTCGAGCGTCGCGATCGGGATGTGCGGGCCGCCGTAGCGGATGTGCTCGTAGATCTCGTCGGTCACCGCGATGACGTCGTGCTCGCGACACAGCCCGGCGATGAGCTCGAGCTCGTCCTTCGTGAAGATCCGCCCGCTCGGGTTGTTCGGCGTATTCACGATGATCGCCTTGGTCCGCGTGTTGAACGCCGCCCGCAGCTCGTCCGGATCGAACGTGTACGCGGGCGCGCGAAGCGGCACGAAGACCGGCTTCGCGCCGCAGATGGCCGCATCGGGCCCGTAGTTCTCGTAGAACGGCTCGAGCACGATCACTTCGTCGCCCGGGTCGACGATCGCAAGGAGCGTCGAGACCATCGCCTCGGTCGAGCCGCACGTGACCGTGAGCATCGTCTCGGGATCGACGGCCATCCCGTACGTCTCGCCGTAGCTCTTCGCGAGGGCGTCGCGCAGCGTCTTGCTCCCCCACGTGATCGCGTACTGGTTGATGTCCGCGTCGATGGCCCGCTTCGCGGCGTCCTTGAGGAGGTCGGGCGCGGGGAAGTTCGGGAACCCCTGGGCCAGGTTGATGCCGCCGTACGTCGCGCAGAGCCGGGTCATCTCTCGGATCACGGACTCGGTGAAGCCTTCGGTGCGGACGGCGAGCGCGCGCTTCGAGACCTTCAATACCCGATCGTCCGGTCGACGAGGTTGAGGAGCGGCTCGCCGGCCTTGAACCGGCGGACGTTCTCGGTGACGAGCGCGAGGCTGCGCTCGCGGACCTTCGGCGACGAGTTGGAGACGTGCGGCGTCAGGATCGCGTTGTCGAGCGACCAGAGCGCGCTTGACGCGGGCAGCGGCTCGGTCTCGAAGACGTCCAGCGCCGCGCCGCCGATCCGCTTTTCCGCGAGCGCGGCCGCGAGGGCGGCCTCGTCGACGATCGGGCCGCGCGCGATGTTGATCACCCACGCGGTCGGCTTCAGCGCGCGCAGCACCGCGGCCGACACCATCCCCTTCGTCTGCGGCGTGAGCGCCGCCGTGACGGCGAGGTAGTCCGCTTCGCCGGCGACCTCGATCAGGCGGTCGGGCGACACCACCCGCGCGACGCCGGGCGCAGGCCGGGTGGCGTCGCGGCGCACGCCGATCACACGCATGCCGACGCCGGTGGCCAGGCGGGCCAGCTCGCCGCCGATGCTGCCCAGGCCGAGGATGACGAGCGTCGCGTCGCGGACCTCGGCGTGCGGCACCTCACGTTGCCACTCGTGACGGCTCTGCGCGGCGAGGTGCTCGGGGACGCGCTTGGCCGCCGCGAAGATCATCGCGATCACGTGCTCGGCGATCGGCACGTCATAGGCGCCGCTGTTGTTCGTGAGGAGCACGCGCTCGTAGGTCGCCAGCTCCGGGACGTGGCGATCGACCCCGGCCGAGAACGTGTGCACCCAGCGCAGCGTCGGCACGCCGGCGAGGACCGTGCGGAGCCGCTCGCTGCTGAAGCCGCCGAACGCGGCCTCGGCGTCCACGGCGGTGCCGAGCGTCTCGCCCTGCACCGCGACGATCCGGTCGTCCGGCAGCGCGGCCCGCAGCGTGTCGGCGCTCGGCATCGAGGCCCAGTTCCCGAATACCGCGATCGTCGTCACTGGAATACCGCCCGGCCGGCGGGCTCGGCGGCGTCGCGCAGCATCGTGCGCTGGAGCACGCTCATGTCGGCGGGCGGATCGCCGGGGTCCACCAGCCGGACTTCGAGCGTCTCGCTCGAGGGGGTCGCGGCACCGCCGGTCACGCGCGCGCGGAAGAGGCAGATGTAGAACTGGTATGGCGACGTGGTCGCGAATCGCTTGTTGTCGTACACCCCGACGAGCCGCTCGATCTCGGCCTCGAAGCCGGTCTCCTCCCCGAACTCGCGCAGCGCGTTCTCGGACGGCGACGAGCCGATCTCCGCGTAGCCGCCCGGAATGGCCCAGCGCCTGTTGTCGGAGCGCTGGATGAGGACGGCGTGTCCCGCATCGTCGAAGGCCGCGACGCTGCAGCCGGTCTTCGGGGTCGGGATGCCGATGTCCGGCAGGTATGGCCGCTCGGGCGTGAAGTCGGCATCGATCGTGAGCGCCGCCATGGCCTCGGCGATCGCGAGCATGCGCAGGTAGCGATCCTTGTCGTAGCTGCCCTCTGCGTACAGCAGACCGGTCTTCGCCATCCCGCCGAGCTCGTGCGCCCAGAACCGCAGCTGCTCCGACGGGGGGATCTGCATCGTGCTCGCATACTAGCCAGCCGATGTGGGCCACCGGGACGCTGCTGAACCTCGCGACCGTCCTCGTCGGCGGCCTCGTGGGCACGTTCCTCGGTGACCGGCTCACCATCCGGCTCCGCGACAATGTCGTCGCCGGCGTCGGGCTCTTCGTGGCGGTCATGGGCATCAAGTTCGCGATCGACACGGCGAGCCTCCTCTATCTGCTCGGTGCCGTGCTCGTGGGCGGGATCGTCGGATCGCTCGCCGGCATCGAGCGGCGGCTCAACGAGCTCGGCGCTGCGATCCAGCGGCGCTTCGCGACGCCGGGACGCACGAGCACGATCGCCGAGGGCTTCGTCACCGCGAGCATCGTGTTCTGTGTCGGGCCGCTGACGTTCCTGGGCGCGATCCGCAACGGGCTCTCCGGCGACGCGTCGCTCCTCGCGATCAAGAGCGTGCTTGATGGGTTCACCGCGATCGCCTTCGCCGCGACGCTCGGCTGGGGTGTGCTCCTGTCGCTCGCCGTCATCCTCGTGTACCAAGGCGGACTCGCCGCCGGTGCCTCCGTGTTCGCGAGCCTGCTCAATGATGCGCAGCTGCGCGAGATGAACGCGGTCGGCGGGCTGCTGCTCGTCGGCGTAGGGTTGAAGCTGCTGAAGATCCGCGACGTGCAGGTGGCCGACTACCTGCCCGCGATCGCGGTGGCCCCGCTGCTCGTCGCGGCGGTCGCGGCGTTCGGAGGCGCGAAATGAAGACCCTCGAGTTCCGCAGCGACACCTTCACGCTCCCGACTCCGGCGATGCGCAAGGCGATGGCCGACGCGGAGGTCGGCGACGATCAGTACGGCGAGGATCCGACGGTGAACCGGCTCGAGGAGCGTGCCTCCGAGCTCGTCGGCAAGGAAGCCGGCGTGTACGTCGCGAGCGGCATGCTCGGGAACCTCTGCGGCGTGCTGTCGCAGGCCGGCCGCGGCGACGAGGTCATCCTCGGCGACATGGCGCACATCTACCAGAACGAGATGGGCGCCTTCACGGTCCTCGGCGGCCTGCACGGGCGCGTCGTCCCGAACCGCGACGGCATGCCGTCGCTCGAGGACATCGAGGCCGCGATCCGTCCGGTCTCCGGCAACATGCCGCGCTCGGCGCTCCTCTGCCTCGAGAACTCGCACAACAATTGCGGCGGCTCCGTCCTCACCGGCGGGCAGACCCGCGCGGCGGCGGACCTCGCGCATGGACGCGGGCTCAAGGTCCACCTGGATGGCGCGCGCATCTTCAACGCGGCCGCGGCGCTGGGCGTCGACGTGCGGGAGCTCACCGGCCCGGTCGACACGGTGCAGTTCTGCTTCTCGAAGGGCCTCTCGGCGCCGGTCGGCTCGATCCTCTGCGGACCGCGTGACACGGTCGCGCGGGCGCGTAAGGTGCGGAAGCTCCTCGGCGGCGCGATGCGGCAAGCCGGCGTCATCGCCGCCGCGGCGCTCGTCGGCCTCGAGACCATGCGCGACCGGCTCGTCGAGGACCATGTGAACGCCCGCGCGCTCGCCGACGGCCTCGCGGCGATCCGCGGGATCAAGATCGAGCCGGCGAGGGTCGTCACGAACATCGTGTCCTTCGAGGTCGACCGCGGCGCGATGGACGCGGGCGACTTCCAGAAGGCCTGCGCGGACCGCGGCCTGCGGATCTCGCGCTACCTGGGCAACTCGCCGCGCCTCCGGATGGTGACGCACGCGAACGTGTCACACGCGGACGTCGACGCGGCCCTCTCGATCATGAGCGGCGTGCTCTCGGGCAAGCGGGAGCCCGTGACGGCCTCGGGCTAGGCGTTCTAGGCGAGGGAGGGCTTTGCCCGACCGAGCCGCAGGGCCCCCGAAACCGCAGGGGCAGGGGCCCTGGGCGCGAAGCGCGCCGAAGGCGGCGAAGGTTTCAGGGTTCAATGGCTCTCGTGCGTCTTGAGCCGCGGGTCGAGCGCATCGCGTAGCCCGTCGCCGATGAGGTACAGGCAGAGCACCGTCAGGAAGATCATCACGCCGGGCGACACGACGAGCCACCACGCACGGACGAAGTACGAGGCCCCGCCGGTCAGCATGTTCCCCCAGCTCGGCGTCGGCGGCAGGATGCCCAGGCCGAGGAAGCTCAGCGCGGACTCGAGGAGGACGATCCCTCCGACGTCGATGGCCGCCAGGATGAAGATCAGCGGCAGCACGTTCGGCAGGATGTGCTTGAAGATCACACGGGCGTGGGTGGCGCCGATCGCGTGGGCCGACGTGATGTACTCCCGTTCGCGAAGCGAGATCGTCTGCCCGCGGCAGTAGAGCGTGATCCCGGTCCAGTTCAGGAGCCCGATGATCGCGATGAGGGTCAGCGGACCGGGCTGCCAGAGCGCCGCGATGATGAGCAGCAGGTAGATCTGCGGGATCCCGTTCAGCGTCGTGATGAGCCAGTTGATGAAGTCGTCGAACGGTCCACGGAAGTAGCCGGCCGCGAGCCCCACCGGCACCCCGACGAGGAAGTTCACGAGCGCGGCGACGAATCCGACGAACAGCGAGACCTGCCCTCCGAACAGCAGCCGTACGACCTGGCTGCGACCCACCTCGTCGGTACCGAGCAGATAGGCCGGCGGGTCGAACGACGGTTTCTCGTACGTGTGGAAGAGGTCCTGCTGCTCGAACTTGTAGTGGAAGACGTTGTCCGCGAACACGGGCGCGAGGATCGAGAGGAGCGCGAGGAGCACCAGGGTCACCGACGCGGCGATCGTCAGCCGATCGCGGCGCAGCTTGTACCAGGCGTTGTCCCACAGGCTCCGTGAGGGCCGCGCCTCGGCGGGGACGATGACCCCGCCCGCGGTCGCGGCTGCGGTCGCCACTACGCGACCTTGATCCGCGGGTCGACGATCGCGTACGTGAGGTCGCGCAACACGTAGCTCACCACGAGCAACGTGCTGGCGATCATCACGCCCGCCTGCACGATCGGATAGTCCTTCGCGATGGCCGCCTGGAAGGTGAACTGGCCGATGCCGGGCCAGCTGAAGACCTGCTCGATCACGAGCGCGCCGCCGACGAGCGTCGCGAGGATGCCGCCCAGCGCGGTCACGACCGGGATGAGCGAGTTACGGAGGGCATGCACGTAGACGACGACCCGCTCGCGCAAGCCCTTCGCGTGCGCGGTGCGGATGTAGTCCTGGCCGAGCACGTCGAGGGTCTCCGTACGCAGGATGCGCGAGTAGTTCGCGATGCCGACCAGCGCGAGCACGAACGCCGGCAACAGGATGTGCTTCAGCCGGTCCATGAGGTCCAGCTGGTCCTTGCCGACGGTGAGCATCCCCTGGCTCGGTAGCCAGCGGAGGCCGATCGCGAACAGGATGATGAGGACCTGGCCGAGCCAGAACGCCGGGACCGCGTGGCCGGCCACGCCGAACACGCGGATGGCGCCGTCGGCCCAGCTTCCGCGCCTCAGCGCCGCGACCACCCCAAGCGGTACGCCGATGATCAGCTGGAGCATGAGCGCGGTGACCGCGAGCTGCAGCGTGTTCGGAAGCCGCTCGAGGATCATCGTCCCGGCCTCGCGGTGATAGATGAGCGACTCGCCGAAGTTGAGCCGCACCGCGTTGGAGAGCCAGTCCACGTACTGGAGCGGGATCGGCTTGTCGAGCCCGTACGCATGGAGCAGGCGGAGGTAGTCGTCCTGCGTGAAGTCCTTGATCCCGAACGTGAAGAGGCGGATCGGATCGCCCGGCGAGAGGCGCGCGATCGCGAACGTGATGATCGAGATGCCGATGAGCGTGGGGATCGCGTAGAGCGCCCGCCGGATCAGGAAATTCCGCATCGCGCCTCCGTCGCGAGGAGAGGGGCGCCCGTGAGGGCGCCCCTCCCGATCGTTACTTCTTGATCCACCACTCGTTGACGTTGTAGATCGCGCTGAACGAACCCGGCTTGAAGCTCTGCAGCGACTGCTGCGAGACCGCAAGCACGTTGTTCGCGTAGCCGAAGTTGTACGGCTGGTTCTCGTTGAGGATCTTGTTGAACGTCTCGTACTGCTTCTTGCGCGACGCGACGGTGCAGTCACCGTTCGACGGGTTCCGGGCTTCCTCGATCGCCTTGTCCATCGCCGGGTCCTTGAAGTACGTGAAGCCGAAGCCTTCGACCTTCTTGGCCGGGTCCGGGATCTGGCTCGAGTGCCAGATCGAGTACGGGTCGGGCTCGGCCCCGAGCGACCAGCCGATGATCGTCGCTTCGAGCGTCGAGTCACCCGTCGTGAGCTTGGTCACGAGGCCCTGGAACGCTTCCGGCGCCGCCTTGGCGTTGATGCCGAGCTGCTTGTACTGCTCGGCCGCGACCGTGGCGAGCGTCTCACGCTCCGTGTTCCCCGAGTTCGTCGAGATCGTCAGGTTGAACTTCTTGCCTGCGGCGTTCTGGAGGATGCCATCCGGGCCCGGGGTCCAGCCGGCGTCCTTGAGGAGCGACTGGGCCTTGGCCTTGTCGTACTTGTACTGCTCGAGCTGCACGCCGGTCGGGTACGCCCACTGGACCGGCACGTGGTGCGAGACCTGCTTCGTCGCCTCACCGAAGACGACGGCCTTGATGACCTGGTCCATGTCGATGCCGTACGCGAGCGCCTGGCGCACGCGCTTGTCGGCCAGACCGACCGCGGTCGGGCTGGCGGTGTTCCAGCCGATGAACGTGTAGCCGAGGTTCTGGTACTTGTCGATCTTCACCGTCGCGACGGTCTGGACGTCGGCGAGGTCCTTCGCCTGGATCGTGCCCCAGGTGATCTCGCCGGTCTTGAGGCCGTTCGTGATCGCCGTTTGGTTGGCGACGACCTTGTAGACGTACTGGTCGATGTTCGGCGCGCCCTGCCAGTAGGTGGCGTTCTTGTCCAGGATGACCTGGTCACCCTTGCGCCACTCGGTGAACTTGAACGGACCGCTCACGACCGTCGGGTTCGTGTTCTCCGGTGCCGTGTCGATCTCGTCCTTCGAGCTGTCGGTGACGTACTTGCCGAAGACCTGCGTCGGCAGCGTGTAGCCGATCAGGTCGATGATGGCCGAGCACGAGACCTTCGCCATCGTGACGGTCCACTTCTTGTTGTTCGCCGGATCGATCGCGACGCCGCTGATCGACGTCGCCTTGCCGTCCGAGTAGTCCGTGAATCCGACGACGTCCTTGAACGTCGACTTGCGGACGGTCTTCTTGCTCTTGCCGACGGCCTTGAGGCCGGTGAGCCAGTCGTCCGCGATGAGCGGCTTGCCGTCGGACCACACGGCCTTCGCGTTCATCTCGAACGTGTACTTGAGGCTGTCCGATGAGACGGTCGCGCTCGCGAGCCGAGGCTTGGGCTCCCCGGTCTTGTAGTCGACCTGCAGGATGTTGTCGTAGATCAGCCCGGTGATCCGGCCCGACGCCGTGTCGTTCACGAGCACCGGCTGCATCGTCGCGATGTCCGAGATCGTGGCCTCGATGACCCGGCCACCCTGTTGCGGTTTCTCGGTCGCCGCCACCGAGGGCGACGCACCGCCACCGGGTGTGCCGCTGGAGCTACAGGAAACGGCCACCAGCATGGCCGCGCCAAGGACCGCTACTAGTCGCCGCATTGACTCACAACCCCCCATCGCCCAATTCGTATCCGGCGATACTTCTGGTACGCGGGACACTAGCGGACCGTTCATTCAGCGGCCACGATTTCGGGTCCGATGGCGCTTGCGCATGGCGCGACAGGCAGGGTCTGCCCGCTTTTCGGACACCGGCTCGCGGGCCGGCCACAGGACCAACCTCATACGGATGGGGGACGTCATCGCGAGGGCTGCGTCGCCAGACTTGGCGTTGCGTGGATGGGTTCTTCCGCCGGGACGGCGGTCAGTCATTGGTCGAGCTTGCCTTGACCTTGCCGCTGCTCGTCTTCGCGATCCTCGGCGGCGCCGATATGGCCCGGGCGTTCGCTCTCCAGATCGCGGTCGAGAACGGGTCGCGCGCCGGCGCGGAGTCCTACGCGATCGACTCCACACCGACGAACGCCGAAGCCCAGACGGCGGTCATCAACGAGATCAACCGCACGCCGACCGCGAACGCGTCGGCGTCGAACGTCACGGTCCTCAAGAAACAAGCTGACGGGACCACCAACTGCGTGAGCCCGCCGACCGTCGCGACCCCGTGCTTCGTGTCGGTGCGCGTCCAGTACGGCTGGTCGACGGTCATCGCCTGGCCGATCGTGCCGAACGGCGGGACGTTCGACCGGACGACGACGATCCGGACGTTCTATTGATGCTGACGCGACACCTCCGGCTCCGTGGGTTCCACCGCGACGACCGCGCGCAGGCGCTGGTCGAGTTCGCGCTCACGCTCCCGATCTTTCTGCTCCTCGTGACCGGCATCTTCGACGTGGCCCGAGCGGTCTGGCAGGAGAACACGCTCGCGTACGCATCGCGTGAGGGCACGCGCTACGCGATCGTCCACGGCGCGTCGGGAAACCCGATCGTCGGACCGTGCACCAACTGCGTGGACCCGGTGTCCAACAACCTCTCCAACGTCGTGAGCGCGGTCACTTCGAACGCCGTCGGCGTGTACAACATCACCGTCACGGTCGACTACCCCGACGGCGGCAACCAGCGCAACCAGCGCGTGACCGTCGACGCCACCGCGCCATTCACGCCGCTGCCCTCGCAGTACCTGCTCGGCGGCGCATTCCAGCTCACGCTTCGCGGGGGCTCGCAGCTGGTGATCCAGCGGTGAGGCGGTTCCTCGGGCCGCGGGCGGAGGGCGGGCAGGCCCTCGTGATGGTCGCGATCGTCTTCATGGCCCTCATGTTCGTCGTCGGCCTCGCGGTCGACGCGGGCCAGCTGTTCGCGTCGAAGCGCACCCAGCAGGAGGCCGCCGATGCCGCCGCGTTCGCGGGGGCGGTGGTCATCTACCAGGGCGGCACGGTGCTCCAGGCGACGCAGGCGGCGATCGACGACGCGTCGAAGAACGGATTCGTGAACGGGACCAACAGCACGACCGTCACGGTGAACGGGGCGGCGACGGCCTCCTCGAACGGCCCGACCGCGGGCCTGTACGTGAGCGAGAGCCCGGTCCAGCACGTCGAGGTCGTGATCGTGCGGCAGGTGAAGACGACCCTCGTGCCGGCGGAAGCGGCGTTCAACCCGGTCCGCGCCCGCGGTGTCGCAGGAGCCGAGTCGCTCAACAACGGCTACCCGATCATGGCCCTCGGCACGAGCTGCGCGTCCGCCGCGCTGACGGTGTCCTCGAACGAGAACATCCACGTGTACGGCGGCGGGATCATCTCCAACTCCTGCAACTCGGCGGGGGTCAGTGGCTTCAGCTCCGGACAGGACCTCCAGATCTGCAACACGCCGCCGGCCGCGTGCACGCCGAACAGCTACACGTTCGGGGTCGTCGGCGGGACGACCGGTAACTCGTTCCCAGCGGGCGTCACCGTGCAGACCGGGATCACCGCGGTCGCGGACCCGTTCGCCGGATATCCGAAACCCGATGGCAAGAGCTACAACGGGACGAGCAATCTGCCCACCGACCCGGCGAAGATCAACTCGGGGAACACCGCGGTCGAGGGGATCTACTCGTCGACGAACATCAACGGGAAGCAGCTGTGTCACGGCATCTACATCCTCAAAGGGATCGGATTCAGCGGCGTCACGCGCGATACGAACGCGGCGCACACCGACCCGAACACCGGGACCGCGTGCGACGGCAACGTCCTGCTCTACAACGCGATGAGCGCGTACCCAGCATCGACCGGAAGCTGCTCGGGTACCGGCGGCGACTCGACGATCCGGCCGATGACGGCCGGCGTGTACGCGTACATGAGCGTCTATCAGGACCCCGCGTGTACCGCGAGCCTCTCCGCAAGCGGCAGCGAGACGCTGGATGCGAGCGGCACGCTCTACCTGCCGAACGGCACGATCGATCTGAACGGCAACCCGGCGACGGTCCTTGGTGGCCAGCTCATCGCGAAGCAGATCAACGTCCAGAACGGCAACCTGACGGTCACGTACTCGCCGGGCACGACCGCCCTCCCCCGGCTCCCGCGGCTCGCCGAATAGCGGTCAAACCAGTACCACCGATGACCCGTTTGGTACCAGTTGCTCACCGCCGTGACCCCACAAGCACCCGGGCGTTCATACACTCGGTGACCCAATGAGCTCGCGCCCGAGCATCCCCGTTCGCAGCGCGCACGCCGACGAAGGCGGCCAGACGATCGTGCTCGTCGCGCTCCTGTTCGTCCTCCTGATGGGCTTCGCCGCGCTGTCCCTCGATGTCGGCCGCTTCTACGCCGAGCGTCGGTACCTCCAGAGCGCCGTCGACAGCGCCGCGCTCGCGTGCGCGCGCGCGTACAGCCAGAGCGGCACCGTCCAGAGCGCCTGGAACGCCGCCGACAACACCCTGCAGCTCTTCAACCTGAAGGCGAACCCGATCGGCGCAGCGATCACGTACCCCGGCGCCGGCGACCAGGTGAACGGGTACAACGCGACGCTCAGCTACGCCGACAACATCGTGGCGGACCAGAACCTGATCGGCGGGATCAAGCCAATCACGTCGCCGCTCGGCTGCCGGGTCGCGATCACCGCGAACGTGGACACATATTTCATCAAGCTGGTGCAGCCGAACCTGACCCAGATCAACACGGTCACGAAGGCGTACGCGACGTCGAAGGGCGGGTTCCTCCCCTCGGTCACCTACAAGTACTCGAACGGCCCCGGCCCCGGCGACGGCAACACCAACAACTTCATCGACTGGACCATGCATGAGACCCAGGACTGGCAGTGCACGACCACGTCGGACAGCGGGTGCAGCGACGCGACTCCGAGCAGCCCCGGCCGGGAGCACACGCTGTTCGGCGCCGGCGCGAAGGCCACGAACGACTCGTCCTTCCGCGGCTACATCGCCCTCGACATCCGCGACTTCCAGTACACCGACGCCGGCGGCAACCCGATCCACACCGCGTACAACGGGCTGGTCGGTAACGAGTCGGTGAACACCCTGAAGGCCTTCGAGGCCCAGTGGATCGGCGCGGGCTACCCGGGACCCGACCTCTGCGTCGTTGACCCGGCAAACCTCGATCCGTGCGGTGAGGTCGCCGCGTTGAACGGGTCGAGCTCCGGCATCTTCGTCGACGAGTACGACCAGTTCTTCCGGGTCGGGGACACTCTCCTGCTGCAGCTCTACGACGGCACGGTGAAGAGCATCCCGGACTTCACGATTGCGGCGCCGAACCTCACCGTTCCGTCGAGCGGCGCGATCGCCTCGTCGACGGTCGCCTACACGATGAACCCGCAGTTCAAGGCCTCGGGGTCGGTCATCAACACCGAGCTCTGGTACGACAACGGCTTCGTCACCGGCGTGCCCGGGGCGCCAGCGGCGGGGGATCAGTCGGGCACGAATCCGTTCATGAGCGGGGCGACCTCCACGTGCTCGGGTCTCGGCCCATACACGTGCGGGACGTTCACCAACAACCCGACGCCGGCCAACGTCAGCTCGTACAACCAAAGCTGGTCCGGAATGACCGCGAGCGGCGCCCAGAAGGGCATCTACCTCGCCTGGCTGCGGGGGAACGCGACGGCGCCGTACGACCAGCGCACCCACGACTCGCTCGTGACTCTCACCGCGAACGGCCAGACCCGCGACTTCAACCTGACGAGCTCGACCGGGACGATCACCGTGGGGACCGACAGCGCGCCGGCCGACTTCCCGATCAAGGTCCGGACCGGGACCGGGAGCACCCAGTGGAACGGCGGCTCGAGCAGCGTCCACCTCACCTGGGAGCGCTGCCCGTCGTACATCGACCCGATCACGGGCGCCCTGACGTTCCAGATGATCTGCAAGATCAACGGGGCCCCGGCTCCGACGGGGGTGGACGTGAGCGTCGGCAGCGGCACGTCGACCGAGGCGACGTTCAACGTCGACACGAGCGGGGCCCTCCCCAACAAGATCTACACCGGCTGGGTCCGGGGGTTCGGCCGCGATTCGAGCGGCAATCCGGTGAACCACCTCGTCCAGGTCAAAGTCCAGTACCTCATCGCCGGCGCCGGCGGGGCAACGCAGTACGTCGACATCCTCGGCTACGCGGCGTTCCGGATCACCGCTGTGGACAGCAACGACGTGAGCGGCGTCGCCATCAGCAAGACCGTGTACGACCCGAACGATCCGCTCCTCGCGATCGCGAAGAAGATCCGCCTCGTGCCGTGGGAGACACCCTAGCCTGCACCGTCACCAAGATGCCGGCACGTTCACGCGGGCCGGTCGCAATCCAATAGCCGCGTCGAAGCGGTGCAGCGCGGCAATACCGCCAGCCGATCGCCACCCGTTGCGCCATGTGGTCCGGTCGCGCCAATCTGGCACTAGGGCGAGCGTGTATTTCCGCAAGTCGTGACACGGATCGCCAACGGAGTTTCGCTCGGCTCAAGAGAAGGCCTATGAGACGCCGAGGGGATCCGCGAACAACTCGCTGCGATCGCTCTCAGCGTTTGGTTATCTCGCCGGACTGCCTCAGCGTTGCCTCGAAGGCTAAACGCAACGGGTCATGATCGTCGCGCGCGAGCATTTGGATCGGGAGAAGCATCAACCCCACAATTGTGCCCACTGTGACGACGATCCACAGCAGCGCGGACTGCGTTGCCGCGGCAGGCAGGACCAGAAGCGACAGCCCGACGAAGAACAGGACCGCTATCGCACGCGAGATCCGGACCGCCGGGTGCAGTGCAAACTCAACTGATACCTCAGATCCGGCGCCGTCAGGCCTCACGTTGCCGTGAAGCACAAGAATCCGCGGCCTCGTCCCGAACCCTCGAGAACGACGCACGCTGAACGAGCGATCAACTCGGGTCTCACCGACTAGCGGCAGCACCGTTCGATCGGTCAACGAGAATCCCGCGGCAGATCCCGGGCTCGCCGAAGCGGCGATAGACGCGATCACCTGTCGGGCGGTGCCGCCACGGCACCGTGAAGTGTCGTTGTCATCCGATGTTGAAACCACCGAAGTAGCTCAGGTCATCCGATCCAGCGCAACCCGCGCTGGAGCGCCACGTACGCGAGGAGGTAAAGGATTCCTAGCGGGCTCGCCTGCTGGACGTGACCGAACTCGTGGCTCAGTGTGGCATTGGGTCCGTGCCGATGTCGATCCGATGGGCAGCGAGGTGCGCAATCTCATGCAGCGATGCAGGTCATTCGGAGTGGAAGGGACATAGGAGCGGCTTCGATGCCTGGTCCCCAGGATCAGACTTCGGCTAACTCGCCGTTACCTCGCTGATTACTGCCGCCAGTTCGCGCGCGTCGCCGCGCATTCGCTCGGTCCACAATAGTGCCGATCCACCGATCAGCACGAACGCGGCGAACAGAAAAAAGATCGGCTGCCGAAGTCCCGAAACGACGGCTCCGACCGCGAGTATCAGGATGAACGCGCGATGCAGCCAGACGAGGCCCTCCCCGAGCGGGTGGCGCCCGTAAGTCACTGAGAGTGCGCATCCGTCCGCCGACTCGGTCAAGTGGCCGCTTGCGTGGAGTACATATAGCGCAGGCCCCAGTCGTGCCCTACGTAGACGAAAACTCCGCGGCGTCGGGTACTCGGTCACGAATCCTCGAGCGAGGCCGTCCCCTGTGAAGAGTCTGGCTCTACTCGTTTGGTGCGTCCTTTGCTTGAGGCGCCGCATGAACTCATCGCACGGGATTTCCATCGGTAGGTCGAAGCGCCCCGCCCGAGCCACGTGATCGATCGTCACGGGAGCCAACCTCCGTTTTGAGACCACAGTGTCTGGGGAAGGCTCCAGGTATTCATTGAGGAATAGGAGGCGCCTCCTCCGAATGAAGCAAATGGCGGCACGACCGTAATAACGTCTATCTTGTCTCCGGCGGCATCGTCGCCCGCCGAATGCTCAGCCGATCCGTTGAACGGCCCGACGCCCAGATTGATGGCCTCCGTTTCGAAGTTTCCTCCAAGGTCATCCGCTTTTGTCGCCTGCGGGCTCACGAGTCCGGCGAAGCCACCGCCCGCGTACGCGCCTGCTGCACTGTTGCCAGACTTCTCCGGTAGGAGGCCCTTGTCCGCCGGAGTTCCCGCAAAAGCGCCGGCAGAACCAACGAAGCCGGCGTTCAGGCCGGATGAACCGCCACCGCAAATCACGAGCGCGAATGAAGCGCTGCCAGCGGCAGCAAACTTCAGCCCACCAATCGAAAGGGTCCCCGTGCCGATAACCGCAGAGCCGGACAGTCCGGCCCCGATGCATACAAGACCGGTGGGGTCCGAATTCATTGCGGGGTTCGCGTGCGCGTAGCCAAACGGGTTGAGGGACGCAGGAACCTGCTGATCACCGGTGGCCGCGTCGCGAGTTGTGAATCGTCCGACCGTGGGGTCGTACCAACGCGCGCGCATGTAGAGAACGCCGGATGGATCTTGGATCTGGCCGGCATAGCCGAGGTATGAGGGCGCGCTGGCGCCATTGGACTGCGCGACCGCGCCGTAGGCGCGATAGCGGAACGAGGCGGTGACGGTGCCCGACCCGTTCACTTCTGCCCGGACGGACTTGGCGCCGTCGCGGGCGAAGCTGAGCGTCGAGCCGTCGGCCCTCACCACGTAGAGCGGACCGAGGCCGTAGATGATGCGATCGGAGTCTTGCTGGAGCAGCCGGCTCGGTGCGCTCGCCGGATCCCAGAGGAAGTTCGTTGTCGTGCCCTGGGTCCGGCTCTGAAGCAGGCCGTCGCCGTTGTACGCGTACGCCCGGGCGGTGCCCGAGACGGTCGCGCTGGTCAGCCGGTCGAGCGGGTCGTAGCTGAAGGAGTCGGACCCGCGCGCCGTCAGGCGGTCGGCGTCGCTCCAGGTGAACGTGCTCGTCCCGTCGCTGGTCATCCGGTTCGCGGTGTCGTAGGTGTTCGTCGCCGACGGGCCGGTCCGACTGGCGATGTTGCTCCCCGCATCGAGGATGAAGCCCTCGGGATTGGTCGTGTCGATTGCGGTGAGGCGCTCGAGGCCGTCGTAGGCGAGACCGAAGTGGTCGCTCAACCCGGTCGTGATTCCCGAGACGTACTCGTCGACCGCAGTGCGGTTGCCGGCGGTGTCGAGGGTGTACGCGTGGTCAGTGATCGGCGTGCCGAGGACGTCGGCGGTCACCTTGACCAAGCGGTGGGCCCGGTCGTACGTGTATGTGGTGGTGAGGTCGCCCGGTGCCGTCACCGTCGCGGCCAGGCCGGAGGCCGTGTAGGAGTACCCGGCTGTGTGGCTCGCCCAGTCGGTAAGCCCGGTGAGCCGGCGGCCCGGGGAGTATGTGTAGTTGACCGCGCCAACCGTGGGGTAGCCGACGAACGTGCGGTTCGAGTCGGCGTCGTACCCGTAGGTCATTGTGCCGTTCGGCTGGACCGCCTGGGTCAGCCGGCCGAGCCCGTCGTACGCGTAGGTCGAGGTCCCGGTGCCGTCGACCATCGCGGTGCGGTGGCCCATCGCGTCGTAGCCGAAGGTGATAGGGGTCAGGCCGGAGGCGGCGACCGCGGTGAGTCGGCGGTTCGTGTCGTACGCGTACGTGATCGCCGTGCCGTCGCCGAGGGTCTTCGTCGTCGGCTGGCCGTTCCCGTTCAGGACGAGCGTCGTCGTGAGCGTGCTCGTTCCGGTCGGATGGGTCGTGGTCGTGACCAAGCGGTTCAGGGCATCGAAGCCGTAGTCGGTGACCACTCCGTTCGCCTGAGTTACCCGGGTAGCGTTCCCATTCCCGTCACGGACGATCGCGGTCGAATAGACGACGGCCGGCTGACCGACGGGATCGGGCTTCTGCTGGACCGTCTGGAGGCGTGCTGCAGCGTCGTAGAGGTATACGGTCAGGTTGCCCTTTTGGTCCGTCGTTGCGGTGCGGTTACCGAGGCCGTCGTACGCATAGGTGACACTGTCGTGAAGCGGATCCGTCTCGGTGGTGACCGCGTCGTTCGGGTCGTAGCCGGTAGACCACGTGTGATCGGCCACGAGCGCTCCGGGAGCGTACCCGTCCGGGTCGACCATGCTGGTGCGCCTGCCTGCGCCGTCGTACCCGAAGGTCGCCTGCGATCCGTCTGCGTCGACGCCTGTGACCAAGAGACCCTGCGCGTTGTAGGTATTCGCCGTCGAGTAGGTGTAGTCGGGTGTCGGTCCGGCATTGCCGCGAGGCGAGATCACTCGCGTCGGAAGGCCAGGGTTAACAGCGTCGGCGTATTCGTACTTTGTCAACACCGAGGTTGAGACATCGATTTGCTTGGTCTCGCTGAGGAGGACGTTGCTCGCCGCGTCGAAGACTCGGGTGGTCGCGAAATTCCGCGGATCGATGACACTCGTCTGATTGTTCTTCAGGTCGTATCCGTATTGGGTGACGTAACGCGGAGTCTGCGGATCGACCTGAGGGTCAGTGCGGGTCAGCTGGTTGCCGCGCGCGTCATAGGTGAAGTCCCAGTGCGCACCAGTCCGATCAGTGAATCCCGTCGGATTGCCGGAGGCGTCGTATGTCGCGGTCGACGTATAGGTCGTTCCACCGACGACGTCCTGGGTGGTCAGCGTGCGGCCGCGGGCGTCCACGGTTGTTGTGGTGGCGTGACCTCGTGGATCCGTCCGGATCGTCTGGCCCGGTGAGTAACTAATGTCCGTCCCAGCGCTGAGCCCATCCGTCTGACGAACGATGCGACCGGCCGCGTCATAGGTGTTTGTCACCGTGACGCGACCGTCCGGATCAGTGACCGAGGTCATCCAGCGCGTAGCCGCGTCGTACGCGTATGTCCAGCGGTGCTGCGCCGCCACCTGGCCGACCGCGTTGCCAATCTTGTCGGTCACCGTGGCAAGACGGCCGGTGGTGTCGTATGCGTAGGTGACCTTTCGACCGAGCGGATCCTGCAATTGCGTGATCCGATTGCTGCCGTCGTATGTGAGCGTGATCGCCCGCCCCACCGTATCGGTAATGAGCGTCAGGTTCGATCCGGTATAGGCAAGGACGATCTGGTTTCCCGCTGGTTCGTGGATTCGTGTCAGAACGCCGACGGCGGAGAACTCAAAGGCGAGTTGGGTCGTGAGCCTGAGAGTGAAGGTCGAATCGGTGTTCCTGATCAGCGTATCGAAGACATCGGGTGGATCGGCATAACTTCCGTCGCCGTTTTGGGTGAAGACGATCTGGCTGCCGTCACCGCGCCGGATCGTCACGCTCGATGTGGCATCGCTCAGCTTCCAACTGAAGCTGTAGGTCCATGCCGGACCGAAAGGCCCGGTAGAGCTGTCCGCCGAGTTGTACGTGCGGGTGAAGACGAGGGGGATCAAGCGTCCGGGTAGCGCAAGATCCGTGGCGCTGGTTGTGAAGTTGCCCGTCGCCAGGTTCGCGCCTGCGTGGGTATACGGACAGTCCGCGCAGTATCCGTAGTCGTACGGCGCGGCGGACGCGGCGTCGGCGCCGCCGCTTATGAAGATGTCGGTAAGGCCGTTGATGTCATTTGGCACCAAGTTCGTTGCGTACGAGAAGTAAGCAACGATCGAGCCGTCGCTCGCGATCTCAGAGCCATGAGTCGCGTAACTTCCGGCGTTCCCCTGTGTGCCATCGCTGCTTAGCGACGCGCGCACCGTCATACCCGCGATGGTGTCTCGGACGAAGACATCCTCCGCAGCATTCGTGTCACCGCCGACCAGATCCGTGCCGGAAGACGAGAAAACGACGTAGCGACCGCCGCCGGCAATCGTCGCCTCGGTCGCGCTGCCCGTCGATTCGGCGCCGCTCGAGGTCAGCGACACGCGGGTGGTGGTCGAGGCGACCGTGTCGCGCACAAAGATGTCCGACACGCTGTTCCGGTCGCCCGAGATGAGATTGCTGAAATATGACTCGAAAGCGATGTAGCGACCATCGTTGGAAATTGATGGAGCGCTGGAGCCGCAGCTCAGGCCGCACTTGTTGGGCGGCGTGCCCTGCGCTCCGGTCGAGCTCACCGAGACCCGCACCGTAGTGTTTCCCACGGTGTCCCGCAGGAACACGTCGCTCTGTCCGTTCGTGTCGTTCGCGACGAGGTTTGTCGCTGCTGAGTCGAACACAACATAGCGCCCGCCGGAAGAGACACGGGGCCAGCGCGAATTGTTGTTCCCGAGGACACCTGCAGTGGAGGCATCAACAAGCGTAGTCACGCCGGTACTTAAGTTGCGCAGGTAGATGTGACCATTGGCGCCGGTCACGCCACCCGTCAGGTTCGTGGCAGCGGACTGGAATACCACGTTGCCGCCATCGGCCGAAATACTGGGTTGAGCGCTATCGCCATTCGACTGCCCGCCCGTCGAGCTCACCGAAACGCGTGTCGTCGTGCCGGCGACCATGTCCCGAAGAAAGATGTCCCGCTTGCCGTTCGTGTCGCCCGTCACGAGGTTGGTCGACATCGACTCGAACGCGACATAGCGTCCATCGGACGACATCGAGGACATTGCACCCGCGCCGTTCGCGACCAGGGTCGTGTTGTTTCCTTGCGCCCCAGTCGAACTCACCGAAACAAGCTGAACGATCGCGGCAACGCGGTCATAGCGGAATATGTCTTGAGCGCCGTTGATGTCTCCGACGACTAGGTTCGTCGCATCGGAAGCAAAGGTCGCATAGCGGCCATCCTGGGAAAGCGTGTGGTTCGCAGTCGCACCATTCGCTTGAGCGCCAGTCGCGCTGACGTTCGCTTGCACGGTCGTACCCGTCCCGACCGCGCTTACGGGGGTGGGTCCTCCGCCCGTTGCCTCGCGGATCTTCATGTTCGGCGCGAGCGAACGAGCCGTTGGATTCGCCTCTGCCGCAAGTGTCCAATGCGGAAACACGAGTGTTAGCAACGCAAGGCAAATCAATACGGTCACTGTCTGGCGTACGCGCATGCGATTTTCCCCTCCGCCGGCCCCTCAGCGCTGTCGGTCAGATTGATGAGCAGCCCCTTCACAGGCAACAAGCTTCGCCTCGATTGCTGAGCGTCGAGTCGCGCGACAGAAACGCAACTGCGACTCGCGCTTGCTCCGCGCTAGGAGGACTTGCCGCGTCGCCCTGAAGGAGGTGCGGAAGCGCCGCGCTTCGATCGTTAGTCGAGCAGTGTGTGCGGCCGCGATCGCTCGATGAGTGCTGGCTGCCGAGCTTCGCCCGATCGCTGTCCCGAAATCCACCGCCCTGCGGCTGACATCGCTGACTAAGTGCAGCGCTCTTCAATTTCGAGCGGCTCCACGATGGCCGCTAGATCAAGCGCCGACCCTCGCTGCAGCAGTCTGGTGCGCGAAAGATGCGCCCGAGATGACCCGCCGAATGTGTCGGGACATCTTTGTGGCTGTGCACCCTAGCCCGTTAGGCCGAGCTCCGCGGCCGCGAGCGCAGGCGGGATCGACGCGCAGCCGAGCAAGGCGTCGTGGAACTGCCGCATCCCGTAGCCCTTCGACTGCGCCCGCTGGCGCAGCTGCAGGATCGCCGCGCGGCCGAGGGCATAGCTCGAGGGCTGTAGCGGATTGAGGGTGTAGCGGCGGCATTCACCGACGGCGTTCGGTCGCTCGAGCCTCGGGCCTTGCATCATGAACTGCACCGCCTGCTCGAAGCCGAGCTCGCCGGTCGACAGGCCGACGTCCACGCTCACCCGCGCCGCGCGCCAGAGGAGATCCTTCAGGCGCAGGAGCCTTGTCTCCGGATCGTCGAGGAACCCGAGCTCGGCCATGAGCTCCTCGACGTACAGGCCCCACCCTTCGATGAACACGTTCGAGCGGATCGCCTTGCGCGCGATCGAGGGATGGTCCGCCGCGGTCGCCAGCTGCAGGTGGTGGCCCGGGTAGCCCTCGTGGCACGCGATGACGGCGATGCCCTTGCGCGGGTGACCGGAGAGGCGCTCCTCCTTCACCGGGCCCGGCTCGCCGGCCGCCGGGAGGGTCACCCAGAACCGGCCGCGGCGGGACCGCTCGAACTGGCCGGGCTGCACGTACGCGGCGTACGGGAGCGTCGGCCGCGCGAAGTCCGGCATCGGCTCGACCGTGAGGGACTCGCCCGCGGGGAATGCCGCGAGGTCCGCGATCCGCGCGGCCTCGCGCGAGCGCTCCATGTCGGTGCGGTATGCCGCGACGAGCTCATCCTCCGGCGGATGGTCCTTCCGCAGCCGCTCGACGCTGTGGTGCCACTCCGCATCACCGAGCGCGCGCGCCGCCTCGGCGAGCTTGGCGGCGGTCTCCGCATACAGCTCCTCGCCCCACCGCTTGAGCGAGACCGCATCGTGCGGGAGGAGCTCCTTGTCGCGCAGGAGTGCGTCGAACGCGTCACGACCGATCGCGAAGCTGCCCTTCGCGCGGCGCATGAGATCGTCGCGCAGCCACGCGGCGTACTGGTCGAGCGCGTCGCCGGCGCGCTTTCCCGCCCCGGCCAGGGCGGCCTTCGCCTTCGAGCCTTCGGGCGCGAGCGACGGGAGCACCGCGCGCACGAACGTCGCGCCAGCGGTCGCGCTCTCGCCCGCGACGACGACGTACACCGGCGGCACGCGCTCGGGATCGAGGTTCGCGACGGCGTGGCGGAGCGCGGCCGGGGCCTGTTCGAGGCGCTCCGCGAGCGCGCCGAGCCGCGTCTCCACATCGCCCTCCTCGCGGATGAGCGCGTAGTACGCGCCGCGCGTGATCGCGTCGGAATAGAGGGACGGCTGCCGGGTGTGGCGCTCGAACGGGCGGAGCGCCTTTTCGCCCCGGAGCTCGCCGAGCACGAGCGCGAGATCGGTCCGATCGGTCGCGCTCCACGACGAGCCGTCGTGGGACTCGAAGACGTGCAGCCAGCGGTCGGTGAACGCGTCACGGGCCGCGAAGCCGTCCGCGGACAGATCCGCGAGCCTGGCGTCGTGGTCGTGGAGGCCGGCGATCGTCGCCGCGGTCGGATCGAGCGCGTACCGGTCGCGAACGAAGAGCTCGACCTGCTGCCGGAACGCGTCCTGCCCGCCTACCATCGAGCGCAGTCTTTCATCTTCAGGGGGAGAAGCTGATGGGGGTGGCCGGGCGCTATCCCGATTGCGAGCGGTGCGAGGCTCCGTGCTGTACGAAGCAGTTCATGGAGGACTCGGACCACTGGTTCAAGCTGTCGGAGATCCGGCCGATCTACACCGCCGCCGGCACCGACGTCCACGTCGTCGGCTGGGCCCACCAGCCTGACGGCCGCCAGCCGATGATCGCGTGCGACGCCTTCGATCTGAACAAGCTGCAGTGCGGCATCTACGGCTCGCGGCCCGAGCACTGCCGCACGTACGACTGCCGCGACGACGACCCCGACGAGTGGCAGGCTCGGGCGCACTGCGACCTCGATCGCCACCGCAGGCTCGAGCGCGCCCGCGCAAAGGGGTGACCCACACGCGCGCGAGCGTCATCAAGCGGGTCGAGGCCGAGTACCAGGCCCTCGATCGGGTCGTGCGCAAGCTCAGGCCCGCCGACTTCCGCGCGCCGGCGATGCGCGAGGAGGCGCCGATCCGCTTCACGGCGAACGACGTCCTCGCGCATATCAACGCCTGGAAGTGGCGGCAGGCGCGCGTGACGGCGAAGGACAAGAGTCCCGAGAAGCCATACGAGCCACCGCGCCTGCGCGCGATCAAGGACATCAATGCCGGGATCTACACGCGCTCGCACCGCACACCCGCGAAGACGATCGTGGCCGAGCACCGCGCCGCGCAGCGCGCGTGCTGAAGGCGCTCCGCGCGGCGCCACCGGAGTATTTCGCGAAGCAGCGGTCCGCCCAGTGGCCGTTCGACGCGGTGGGGCACGTCGCGGAGCACCGGCGCAAGCACCTCGAGCCGCTGGTCGCCCCTAGGGCAACGCCAACGCGCTAGCAAGCTCCTCGGGCGTGTTCACGTTCGTGAACGCGCGGAGCGTCGGGTCCACCACGCGCAGCTCAGGCTCCTCGATCGCCTTGACCGTGACAGCGTCGAAGAACGAGATCACCCGGAGGCGGTTCTCGGCGATCGCCCGGGCCATGTGCGGGACGCAGGCCTTCGCGTAGAGCGCGTGCAGCGTCTCGAGCTCGCCGCCGATCTTCGGGATGACCACGTCGGCTTCGCCGGCGTGTTCGAGCAAGAGCCGCCACACCTCGGCGGAGAGGAACGGCATGTCGCACGCCGCCACGAGCACGGTGTCGTGGGCCGCGGCGCCGACGCCGGTGGCGATCCCGCCGAGCGCGCCGCCGTCGGGCCACTTGTCGGGCACGACGCGGAGCCCGAGCCGCTCGAACTTCGGATCGTTCGCCACGACGAGCACCTCGTCCGCGACTGTGGCGAGCACGCCGGCCACGCGCGCGATGAGCGGCTCGCCGTCGAGCTCGATCCAGGCCTTGTCCTGGCCCATCCGCTTGCTCTTGCCGCCGGCCATGATCGCGGCGGAGACGCTCACCGGCCGATGCGCGCGCCGATGAAGTCGGCGACCGCCGGCGCGTCCCCGAGCCGGAAGTGCGGAACCGCGGGGCTGACCTGGAAATCGGTCACCGTCGCGACGAGATTACGGTCGTTCAGGCAGAGGAGCTCGGTCGAGAGCGCGGCCCGGGCGACCTCGATCTTCGGCAGCGGCTCGGCCTTGAAGCCCTCGACGACGATGAGATCGAGATCCTCGCGCGCGTACCGGGCGATCGCCGCATCGAGTCCCAGGTCCTCCGCGTCGTCGATCACCGCGGTCTGCCCGCCGCCGGTCACGATCGTCTGGACCACACCGGTGCGACGGACGCGGTAGCTGTCTTTGGCCGGCTGATCGATCTCGAAGCCGGCGTGCGCGTGCTTCAGGTAGCCGGTCCGGATGCCCTTCGCGACAAGCAGCGGGAGCACCGCCAACAGGAGCGTCGTCTTTCCGCTGTTGTGGCGGCCCACGAACGCGATGCGCGGTGCCTTCACCGCGGACGGGTCAGGCGGCGAGCGGCGTCCCGCACTGGACGCAGAACTTCGCGCCCTCGGCGTTCGACTTCCCGCAGCTCGTGCAGAACTTCCCCGACGTCGCGGTCGCGCTGCCGGTCGCCGTCGACGCGACGGGCGTCGGATCCTTCTTCTCGGCCTCGTCGCGGAAGGTCCGGACGCCGCGGCCGAGCTGCCCGAACACGGTCGGGAGCTTCCCCGCCCCGAACACGATGAGCACGATGACGAGGACGAAGACGAGCTCCGGTCCCCCAAGGTTGAACGGCATGGTCACTTCCTCGTGCGCGCCCGGCGCGCGGTATCTCGTCCAGAGTGTACGAGAGGGACGATCAGCCGAAGAGGCCGTCCAGCAGCGTGAGGAACAGCGGAATGACGACGAGCAGCATCAACGCCGGCAGGTAACAAAGGACGAGCGTCAGCATGAGCTTGCCTTCGATCTTGGAGGCCACTTCGATCGCCGCCGCTCGTTCGGCGGCCCGCGCGGCATCGCGAGCGTCCCGGATCACCGCGATCGAGCCGCGACCGAGCCCGCGCGCGCGCTCGAGGGCCGAGGCCAGCGCCGCAAGTCCGGTCGCGCCCTCGCCACGTGCGGCGCCGGTCAGCGATCCGAACAGCGGCGCGCCGAGCACGTAGTCGTCCGCCGCGCGGCCCAGGGCAGCGTCAAGGACGGTGGAGGACGTGGGGATCCGGGCGAGCGTCGCGACCGCGGTCTCGATCGGACGACCGGCCGACGCGAGCGCTTCGATCCGTTCGAGGAGCATCCCGAGCGCGCGCTCCGCATCGCGACGGCGCGAGCGGGCGCGGCGCTCGACGGCCACCGACGGCGCGACGAAGCCTGCGTACGCGAAGGCCGCGGCGAGCCCGGCCACACCGAGTGCCCCACCCGCGATCGCGCCGACGAAGAGGCCGATGCACTTCGCGGCCGCGAGCTCCGTCTGCGTCCGGAACAATCCGGCCTGACGCAGGTCGCGATCCTCCACCGGGCGCCAGCGCGGTCCGCGTCGGAGGGGCGGCATCAGCAGCGCAAGTCGTCGCTCGACGGCGGAGCCGCGACGGACGCCCGACCAGAGCGCGACCAGGCCGACGGCCGTGCACGCCGCACCGAACGCGATCACCGCGTCGCGCCGCGGACGATCCGGCGGCTGACGACGATGCCCCCGACCTCCAGGACGGCCGCAAGAGGGATGAGCACCGTGCGGCCAAGCGTCGTCGAGAGCGTCGCCCCGAGGCCGGGCATCGTGGCGACGAGATAGAGCCCGAGGCACGGCACGATCGCCGCGAGCAGGTAGGTCTGCACCCGAACGCCGGCGGTCCGCGCCCGGACCTCGGCGTCCAGCCGCTCGTCGTGGACCGCGCGCTCGGCCATCGCCTCGAGGAGCGAGGCGGCGCGTTCGATCGGCAGGCGTTCGGTCACGCCAAGCGCGAGGGTGTGGAACGTGTCGGCGAGGCGCCGATCCGCGGCGGTCGCGGCCGCGTGGGTGATCGCGACGTCGAGCGCGTCGCCGAGATCGAATCGTTCCAGCGCGAGCTCGAACGGACGCCGGGCAAGACGATCCTCACAGCCCGCGGCGGCGCGGCGCAGGGCCTCGGGCAGGGCAACGCCCGACCGGAGCAGGGCGTGCGCGTTCAGGAGGAGCTTCGCTACGGATCCACGCGCGCGATCGCGGGCGGCCTGAGCCCGCGCGCGGACGACGATCGACGGCGCCAGTCCCAATGCGATCCCGGTCGCTGGGGCGAGGCCGGCCACGGAAGCGACCGCGACGCCGCCCAGCACGATCAGGGCGCGGAGCATCTCCCACCGACCCGGCCCCAGCGCCCAGCCGGCGTCGGCGAGCGCCGCCCGTTCGGGGTGCGGTCCGACGCGGGGCAGCCACGCGCCCCCGAGCGGGAGCAGCCCGAGCGCGAGCGCGGTGGCGGCCGCGGCGAGCGTGCCAAGCGTGGTGCCGCTCATCGGCCATTGCTCCAGACGATCGTCGCGATCTCGTCTTCGACGCGCGCGATCTCCCGCACGAGCCGCCGGCCGTCACCGCGTCGCTCGAGGTGCACGATGACGTCGATCGCGCGAGCGACGTGCCTCGTGATCGCCGCTGATGAGAGCTCCCCGGCCCTCGCGAGCAGGAGCTCCAGGCGGCCGAGCGCGTCGCGCGCGGATCCCGCGTGCAGCGTGGTCAAGGACCCGGCGTGGCCGGTGCTCAACGCCTCGAGCAGTGCCGACGCGTCCCGCGGCGACCGGACCTCGCCGACGATGATCCGGTCGGGTCGCATCCGAAGGGCGTTGACCACGAGGTCGGCGACACCGACGCCGCCGTCGCGCGATGGGACGCACTCGAGATGGACCGCATGGTGGTGCGGCAGGACCAGCTCGTTCGTGTCCTCGATCACGACGATCCGCTCGTCCGCCGGTATCGCCGAGGCGAGCGACCGTAGGAGCGTGCTCTTGCCCGCGCCGGTCGCGCCGCTGACCAGTACGTTGCGGCGCCGGCGCACGGCATCCACCAGAAGCGCGGCTGCCTCTCCACTGATCGCACCCGCCGCGACCCATGAGGCCGGTCCGGCCAGGGGCATCGAGAGCGGCCGGAACTTGCGGATCGATAGGCACGGCCCCCCGACCGGCTCGATGACCGCGTTCGCCCGTGAGCCGTCACGCATGCGAGCGTCGACGAACGGATGCTCGATCGTCAGCTCGCGTCCGACGCTGGCCGCGATGCGGTAGATCAGATCGGACAGCTCGCCCGCGTCGCGGAAGCCGATCGCGACGCGCTCAAGGCGGCCGTCGCGTTCGACGAAGACCCGGTCAGGCGCGTTCACCAGGACGTCGGTCACCTGCGGGTCGTCGAGCAGAGGCTGCAGGCAGCCGAAGCCGAAGAGGTCGGCGCACAGCCGTTCGAGCTCGGGATCGGACAGCCGGGCGCCGGCGGCGGTCCGCACGCGCTCCCGGATCAGACGGCGTCGGGCCGGGTCGGCGTAGAGCGCGAGCAGCGTCGCGGGGTCGAGGCCGGACGCCACCTCGTTGCGCACGCGGGCGACGAGGGCGGCGTCGATCACGCGAGACCCCGGATGAGCGCGTCGACGGCACGCACGGTCGGTGCTCGTGTCGCGAACTCGTCGCCGGCGAGGAAGGGATCGCGTGGGATCGCACCCGCGAGCGGCCACGGCAACCGCGCGGCGATGCGCGCGGCATCATCGGGCTCCGCCCCGACGACCGCGACGGCGACGCGCACCGCGCATCCGTCGAGCAGCGGCACCGCGCAGAACGCGGCCTGCAGCTGGGCGACCGAGGGCCCGACGACCACGCAGAGCCGATCGATCGAGCCGAGGACGTGGCCGTCGAGAGCCTCCGCACCGGCACCGAGATCGAGGACCACCGCCCGATCGCGGTGGACCTGGCCGATCAGCTCCGCGATCCGTGCCCCATCGAACGACCGGTGCAGCTCGGGTGTCCCGGGAAGGAACGGGACCTCGCCCCATCGCGACACGAGCTCGCGCTCGGCGCCGGGACGGAGCAACGCATCGGCGACGGTCGCGCCGGAGCAACGGGCGCGCAGGGCCAACGTCGGCACCCGGCGATCGAGATCGACGAGAACGGCGGGACGCGACGCACTCGCGGATCGGTGAGCCACGAGGGCCGCGAGCGTGGACGCGCCGACGCCCGCGGTCAGCGACCAGAACGCGACCACGTGCTCGCTCGGAAGACCCACCGGGCGCGTGGCCGTCAAGGGTTCGAGTGGCTCCTCCCGGCCGGTCGCGTCGCGCATGAGCGTCAACGCGATCTGCGCGAGCGGCGAGGCGTCGAGCCACGATCTCCAGCTCAACCTCGGATCCACCGCGTCAGCGCATGGTCGGAGGCGTAGACGCGCATCGCCGGAGCCGTCGCGGCGAGATCGAACAGCACGGGCCGCAGGGCGCTCCGGTTCGCGCGCAAGGTCCCGCGCGAGCACCACGCGGTCCGCCTGATGTCGAGGAGAGCGTCACTGCCCCGAAGGAGGGCGCGGCAACGCGAGCGCCGGCGCTCCCCGAGCGGCCAGTAGCGGAACGGCCGCCGCACCGCCCGCGCCGTCGCCTCCGCCAGCGGTACGACCCGGACATCGACGATGTCGAGGTCGTCTTCCTGGAGACGCGCGGGCGCGAGAGCCATCCCAAGGGCGCGGACCAGCATCGGTGGGGTCGGGATCGCCTCGGTGACCACGGAGGTACGGACGCCGCGAAGCGCGAGCGCGCGGCGCACGGTCTCCGAGTGCTGATCGTCGACGCTCATCCGCACGTGGCCGCCGCGCCGCCACAGCACGAAGCGGGGAGCGGCGAGTGCGAGATCGATCGGGTCGTGAGCAAGGACCTCGAGCACGAGCGTCGTCATTCGGGGATCGGGATGAACACGAGCACGAACGTGCTCGTCGCGATGCGGTCAGCGACCCGGAGCTCGTCGACCGGCGCGAGGGCCACGACCACGCTGCCGAGCCGGTCGAGCGACACGGCGGCACCGCGGCCCTGGCCGATCGGCACGAACGGACCGCCTGCCTCGCCGCGGACATCCAGCACCGTCACGTTCGCCGCGACGAGCTCGGTGACGCGGCCGGCGGGTGCGCGACCGATCACCGGCACGGCGATGACGTCCACATGGGCGCCGGCCATGAGGGCACCGCCCATCGCCTGCGACGGTGTCACCGGTATCGCGACGGCTCGCTGTCCGGCGGGAGGCACAAGACCGCTGTGGAACGCTGCCGCGCCGGCGGCGAGCGCGGGACCGAGGATGATCTGGCCCGGCCAGTGCGGCGCTCGGGGGACGCGCCCGATCGCCTGGTCGGTCGAGTGCAGCGCGCCCTCCGGCACCGCATCCGGTGGAAGCTCTCTCAGCGCGACGTCATCGGCCGCGATCGCCTTGTCGGCGTCGAGCGCGTGGGCGGCGACCACGATGCTCACGCGCTGGAGGCTCGCGTAGTAGATGGTCCCGGCGATCGCGCCGCAGGCGAGCGCGATCGCGAGCAGCGCGCGCTGGCCGATCATTCGACCAGCCCCGGCGCGCGCACGGTCACGCGGATCGCGAGCTCGTGGCTCGTGCCGTCCGCGTAGTCGACGGTGAAACGCACCACCCACGTCGCGCCCTGCGGCGCGAGCCGATCCCACCGGGCGACGAAACCGTCGGCGACGGTGCCGCTCAGCGCGCCAAGCGAGACGCACTCGCCCGAGAGGAAGCGCCATCCGCGGACGTCGGCACCCGAGAACGACAACGTCGTCCGCCGGGCGCGCAGGACCTCGACCGAGCGGTCCGCCAGCAGCGTCGATGGAGCGATCGCCGGACGAGCGGGCGCCACCCGCAGCGGCGGATCCTCTCGGTCGACGAACGCGGGTGGCGCGGGTGCGGCCCGAACGGGGCTGGGCACGGGCTCGAGCGCCGGCGCGGGCTCGGATCTCGGCGCGGGCGCGGTCACCGGCTGCGCGCGGGCGACGGCCGACGCCCGCGCGATCTCGCTGTCGTCCTGGAAGAACACGACGCTCACCGGGATGAAGCCGGCACCGGATTGGATGTAGTTCTCGTAATAGGTGCCGGCGACCGAACGGCCGTCGGTCAGCGACGCGCGCCCGTTGAACGCGGCGCCGTCGTACGCGCTCGAGCCGCCGGTGCCGACGCTCTCGAGCACGCGCGCGTAGGACCCGGTGACCTCGTGGACCGTCTCCGTCGAGTACGTCGTGACCGCGCCACTCCGACTGATCGAATCGCCGGCATACGTCTCGGTCACCAGGTAGATCCCCGGCGGCGGCGCGACCGGAGCGGGCTCGGGCGTCCACACCGGCGGGGGTGGCCAGTCGCCGTCCGCGTCGCGGTACGGGTTCCAGCCGGCTGCCGGCTGGGTCGCGGCCAGCGAGAAGAACAGGACGGCGACCGGGATCAGCCGTTTCATCGCGCGCCTCCATTCGCCACGACGGCGACATCGGTGATCGGGTGGAAGAACAGGGCGCCGAACAGCGGAGTCCGCACCGGAACGGTCGCGCTGATGCGGACGGTCGGCGGCGACGCGTCGACCCGGACGGAGGCGCCGGCCGCGAGGCTCGCCGGCGTCGCGGCGAGCATCGAGGCGATGGGGTCGAGATTGGCCGCGAACATGGCGCGCGCGACGTCGGCGGCGTCGGACGCGGGCACGAGCCGGCCGCTCCGCGCCAGCTCGGCGTCATCCTGGTCGTTCACGGCGACGAGGGCGGCGAGGTCCGCGGCGGATCGGACACGCGCTGCGATGACCCGCAGGCTGCCGAGCTCGAGCGTCGTCGTGAGCACGAGGATCAACAGGGGTAGCGCCGCGACGGTCATGACCGCGCTCATCGAGCGACCTCTCCACGAACGATCGCGGTCGTCCGCACCGGGATCGTCGCGCTGAAGAGGAACGGGATGGCGATGGCCGCGCTCGTGCGCACCGTGACCGTCAGCTGTTCGCGCCAGCCCACGCGCGGTGGCGTGACCTCGAGCGTCGCGAGCGACGGATCGATGCCCGACTGCCGCAGCGAGTCGTTGAGCAGCGCCCGCACCTCCGGCCCGTCGCCGCCGACCTCGGCTGCGTACCGCGCCACCTGGACCGTGGCGCTCTCCTGGGCCAGCCAGCGCTGGAAGACGTCCCCGAACTCGATCACCGCGAAGAGCAGCGGGACGAGGATCGTGATCATCAGGGTCGTTTCCAGCGTCGCGAGGCCGCCGTCGTCGCGCAGCACCGCTAGCGGACCGCGCCCATCTGCGTCACCAGCGTCTGAAGACGCGACACGAGGCCGTTGTTCCAGGCCTGGACGCCGACCACGAGCGTTCCAAGGACGACCGCCGCACCGATGATGTACTCGATGGTCGCCAGACCACCCTCAGCGGTGGCGAACGACCTGACGCGGACCATGCCTCACCTCCCGAACGATCGGCCGAGGCTGCGCCGGACCCGGCGATGGCACGATGGGAGGCGCGGTCGGTACCCGGGTACCGCCCGTAGCATTCCGCCCGTGGCAGCGAGAGGACACGAGGAGCGGCGGCTCGTCACCTCCCTCTTCATCGACGTCGTGGGCTCGACCGAGCTCACGGTCACGCTCGGCCCGGAGCGCCTGAAGGCCGCGCTCGACGGCGCCTTCGGCGAGCTCCGCGGCATCATCGAGCGCGAGGGCGGGACGGTCGAGAAGTACATCGGCGACGCGATCTACGCCCTGTTCGGCGCTCCGCTCGCGCACCCCGACGATCCCGAGCGCGCCCTCCGCGCGGCCGCCGGCGCGCGGGCCTGGGCCGCCGCGCGGGCGGGCGCGGAGATCCCGTTCGGCGTGCGGGTCGGTCTGGAGACCGGCGAGGCGATCGTCGACCTGGCGGCGGCCGCGGACACGAAGCAGCAGATGAGCGTCGGTGCGGTGGTGAACACGGCGGCGCGGCTCCAGCAGCGGGCCGAGCCGGGGCAGGTCCTCGTCGGTCCGGTCGCGCACGACGCGACGGCGGAGATCGCGACGTTCACCTCGCTCGGCACGGCGGACCTCAAGGG